>JAFNIV010000023.1 GCA_017601145.1 Candidatus Brockarchaeota archaeon | reverse complement strand
AGGTCTTGCCCTCAGCAGGCGTCTCTTTCGGCCTGTCCCATGCCTACTAGGTCTGCCAGCCCTTCCAGCCAAGCAGACAATGACAAATGTAATGAGAAAAATATAAGCTTTTCGGCTTTCATCCCCCAGCTTTCGCAGGGGGACTTCCCGCCATCAAAGTTAAAATATTCTAATCATAGTATTCAGAATAGTTACTTTGTTTTTGGGAAAGTGAGTTCCTGAGTAGTAAAAGTGTCTTCACAAACTGTGAGCATTTTTAAATAAAAGTTTCAAAACATTTTTTTCCTCGATTAATTAAATAAGACTAAGATGGAAAGGATACTGCCAAGAGAATTCTACAGCCGAAAGACAACGGTTGTTGCTAAGGCTTTACTTGGAAAAACAATAGTCAGGAGAATAGGTGGCATAAGAATCGAAGGAAAAATCGTAGAAACTGAAGCTTATGGAGGAAAAGAAGACCCGGCAAGCCATGCTTATAGGGGTATTACTGAAAGAAACAAGGTGATGTTTGAAGAACCTGGGCATGTTTATGTTTACTTTACTTACGGTAATCATTGGTGCTTGAATTTTGTTGCCCATGAACTAAGCAAACCAGGAGCAGTTCTAGTAAGGGCAATAGAACCAACGGTTGGAGTAGAATATATGAAAAAATTCAGAAATATAAGTAAATTAGAAGACCTATGTAATGGTCCTGGAAAATTAACAAAGGCATTAAAGATAGACAAAAAATTAAATGGCTTAGACATAACTAAGGAGGGAAAACTTTACGTTATAGATAAAGAGGAAAAAAATTTTGAAATAGTAGCTTCGCAAAGGATTGGAATAAAAAGAGGAAAGAACAAGCTATGGAGATTTTTCATAAAAGACAATTCATTTGTTTCAAGAAGTTTTTCTATAAAAAAATAAACTTCAAATGAGTTTTAAGATAGGAGCATGACCAGTAGAATTTCTTTAATCTTTAGTTAACTTCATATCAAAACAAATATTTAAGCTACAATGAAAAGTTCAGAAAAGTTCTACTCTTTTTTTTACAAATGTAACTTCAAAATGAAGGTTTTGTTTTATTTAAAACATAATATTTAAAAAATATCTATAGTTGTTGCTTAAAAAGATGTGCGGCATAACCGCAGTATCTCTTTCAGGATCCCAAAACATTGGAATCTATCTTCATAGGGCTCTTCAAGCATTACAGCATAGAGGAGAAGATTCAACTGGAGTTGCAGTTTACTCGACTGAATACGAAGATGGGCAATACAAAATAAATCTGTATACTCTTGATGTAGTTGGAGCAATAAGTAAGATCACTACTGCAATTGCTAGCAGTGGCGGTGATATAAAAGATGTGAGCATAAGGATTGTTGAAAGTTTAGGTTTTGATAGATACTTAGTGAAGATAAATGAAGAAAAACTAGAAGAATTGGCAAGAAGAATAAATTCTACCAATGTTGCTAAAGTATTGAGTATTGGAAAAAAGTTGGAGATTCTGAAAGCAACTTACAACGTTCAAAAGTTTAGTAAGGTGTTTGAACTACAAAAGGTCCAAGGTTCTCATGCCTTGGGGCATGTAAGATTTTCTACAGAAAGTGTAGTAGATTTGCTTCATGCTCATCCATTTCAAAGTTATAGTACTCCAGATGTTGCAATAGTACATAATGGTCAAATAACAAACTATTGGAAACTGCGAGAGAAGCTCGAAAAAGAAGGATGTTATTTCATTACTGAAAACGACTCTGAGCTTATAGTTCACTACGTTACTTACATGATAAAGCATGGCTTCTCTCTCGAAGAGGCTTTGAAGAAAAGTGCAGCAGAGCTTGATGGTCCTTTTGCTTACATAGTTTCTACTCAGAATCAGTTAGGCTTGGTGCGAGATAGACTAGGACTAAGACCGCTGATGATTGGAGAAACAGATGGTATATTCATGGCTGCTTCTGAAGAAGTTGCTATAAGAAAAGTAATGCCGGATGCAAAGGTTAGGTATCTTAAGCCTGGCGAGGTTATTGTTCATACAATAAGGTGATCTTTTTGCAAGAACAAGAAGTAACAATTGATGCCAGCAACATTACTACAAGAATGCTTAATAGAGAACTAAAAAAGCTTGTAAACAATGGAACAAGAAAAGTAACCATAAAGAATGTTGATGGAGTTCATTACTTAGCTGCAGGACTCAAGGGTAACGTATGTTTAACAATAGAGGGTTCACCTGGTTACTTTCTAGGAACTATGATGAGTGGTCCTGAGATTATTGTTACAGGAAACACTGGTTGGTTTGCAGGAGACAATATAACAGAAGGTAGCTTGATCATAAATGGACATACTGGGGATGGCCTTGGGCAATGTATGCACAATGGAAAGATCGTTGTTACGGGAGATGCCGGAGATAGAGTTGGAGCGTTAATGAGAGGTGGAACAATATTGGTTGGAGGGGATACAGGAATCATGACTGGTCTCTACATGCTCTCTGGTAAAATTATAGTTCTTGGTAACTTGGGCGACTTTGCAGGAGAAATGATAATTGGTGGAGAACTTTACTTCTCTGGGAAAGTTGAGTCATTAGGTAAAAATGCAAAAATAACTGAAGTCTCATTAGAAGAAAGAGAAGAACTAAAGAAAATATTGTATTCTAATGGGTTTAGCACTGATTATTCATTTTCTAAGATAGTGCCTAAGCATAAAAGACCATTTTATGGTGAAATTCAGGAAGCTAATGCTCTGAAAAAAATCATAGGAAGATTTAAGGTTGATGTAGTTAAGGAAATATGTAAGAAATGCGGAACGTGCGCAAGTGTATGCCCTCAGAAAGTATTGTCTATGGTTGAAGGATTTCCAGTAGCAGTGAATGAAGCATTATGCGTTAATTGTAAAGCTTGTATGGAGTATTGCCCAACTGGAGCTATAAGAGTTTATCCATTACCAAGAGCGCAAAGGAGTGTTTGGAACGAAGAGACTATGAATAAAATTGTAAGCGAAGCTTTCCTAGCTCATCCTCTAGTAAGAGGCTCTGGTAAAATGAGCAGAATTTCTCATTTTGATGACCTAGTATTCTTAAATGCTCAAGTTTCTAGGCCTCCTATTGACTATTATAGGGAACCATGTGAGACTGAAGTTATTCTTGGGGCTCGCTATGCTGAGCATCCATTGAAGTTAAGTGCGCCTATAATAATTGGGGCAATGTCCTTTGGTGCAATAAGTAAGGAAGCAAAACTTGCTATAGCTCATGCAGCAAAAGAATTAGGCATTGCAGTAAGTACTGGAGAGGGTGGATTAGTACCTGAAGAAAGAGAAATAGCGCCACTTATTATTGCACAGTATGCTTCTGGAAGATTTGGAGTTTCAGCAGAATACTTAGAAGTTTCAGATGCAGTTGAAATAAAAATAGGACAAGGAGCAAAACCAGGTCAAGGGGGTTTGTTGCTTGGAGAAAAAGTAGTTGGAGAAGTCTCAAAGATTAGAGGATTACCCGAAGGAAGTGATGCCATAAGCCCTGCAAGGCATTTAGACATAGTTGGTCCTGAAGACCTAAGGATGAAGATTGAACAACTAAGAGAGATAACTGATTGGAAAGTACCAATAGCTGTAAAATTTGCTGCTGGAAGAGTAAAGGACGATGTAAAGATTGCTGCAAAGGCAGGGGCCGATTTTATAGTTGTAGATGGAAAGCCTGCTGGAACTGGAGCAGCTCCAGATTCGTTAATAGAATTTGCAGGTATACCTACGATAGCTGCAATAACTCAAGCAGATGCTGCTCTTAAAGAAATTGGAATGCGAAACGAAGTCTCTTTGGTTGCTTCAGGAGGAATTAGAACTGGTGCAGATGTTGCAAAGGCATTAGCTTTAGGAGCTGATGCAGTTGCAATAGCAACTGGTGTACTGGTGGCGATTGGTTGTAAAAGATGTGGTTTATGTTTTACTGGAAAATGTCCATATGGCATTGCAACACAGGACCAAAACTTAAGGAGAAGATTAAATGTTAAGTTTGCTTCGATTAGAGCCGCTAATTACCTTAAGTCTGTTGTAGAAGAACTTAAAATGTTTACCCAACTTTCTGGAAAGACTTCAGTGAAAAACTTAGAGAAAGAAGACTTAAGAGCACTAACCCTCGAAGCTTCAATGATAACTGGAGTTAAGCTAGTAGGTCAATAGTGTTACTAAAAAAGAGAAACAAGTAACGAAGTTAAGAACAAAATGAAAAACTTATAAATTTATTTACTTACCCTTTAGCTATGATTAGAGTGGGAATTGCTGGATCTGGAGGTATAAGCTATGCGCATGCGAATGCATATCTCTCTTTAAAAGAAAGGGTAAGAGTTACTGCAGTTTCAGATGTAGAACTAGAAAGAGCTGAAGCTTTAGCAAAATATATTGGTGGTGCAAAAGTTTACAGCAACTATGAAGATATGATTGAAAACGAGGATATCGATGCTGTTGATATTTGCCTTCCACATCATCTTCACAAGGAAGCGATTCTTCTTTCCATTAAGAAAGAGAAGCACATAATTTGTGAAAAACCTCTTACAATAAGCTTAAGTGATGCAGAAGAAATTGAGTCAAAAGTTAAAGGATCAAAGGTTGTTTTTCTTCCAGCTCATACAAATATATTTATTCCTTCAACTCAAGAAGCAAAGAGAATAATAAATACTGGAGCAATTGGAAAGGTACTAACTCTAAGGACAACTGATTGCTTTAGAGGAAATGTTACGGGATGGAGAACAAAAAAAGAACTAATGGGAGGTGGAGAACTAATAGACACTGGGTATCATCCAACATACTTAATTCTTTACTTAGCAAACAGTGAGCCAGTCGAAGTTTTTGCTTACATGGAAAGATTTGTACAAAAGATGGAAGGTGAAGATACGGCCCTCGTACTCATAAAGTTTAAAGACAACTCTATTGGACTAATTCACTCTTCATGGGCCTACGACACTCCATATGGGCATCAGTATTTCAGTGTTTCAGGAGAATATGGTGAACTTTTTGGAGGGGGAAACAAGATAGGCTTAAAAATGTATGGATGGCCAGAAACAAAAAAGGAATTAACTTGGAAAGATGGCTTCTTGGGTGAAATCGAGCATTTCATAAATGTAATAGAAAAGAAAGAGAAGCCAATTCAAACTATAGAAGACAGTTTAAAAGTTATGAAGGTTATTACAGCTGCATATAAGTCGGTTGAAGAAGAAAAACCTATAAGACTTTAATTACTGTTCTAGAGGCTTATTACCAAAACGTTTATAAACAACAACTAAGTTCCTATTAAAAATGAACTGGAGAAATATTGTTCAAATTTCAAAGGATATATACTGGGTTGGTGCAAAAGATTGGAATCGAAGGCTTTTTGATGCTTTAATACCGCTTCCAAGTGGTACAACATACAATTCATACTTAATACTTGGAAAAGATAAGAGCGCATTAATAGATACTGTAAATCCTGGGTTTGAAAAAGAGTTAGAAGAAAAAGTAAATCAAGTTTCTAACTTAGAAAATCTGGATTACATCATAATGAATCATGCAGAACCAGATCATGCTGGAGCAATATCTTATCTCATGTCAAAGAACAACAAAGTAATGCTCGTCTGTACAAATAAAGGTGCTACAATGGCAAAAAAGTTTTATAATATACCTGAAAATAGAATTAAGGTTGTTTCTAATGATTACACTATCAACTTAGGTAATAAAACACTTCGCTTCGTTGAAGCACCAATGTTGCATTGGCCTGAAACGATGTTTACATATATAGAAGAAGATAAAATTCTTTTTCCTTGTGACTTCTTTGGTGCTCATGTAGCTTATGGAATTTTTGATGATGAAGTGGAGAATTTAATTGATTACGCGCAAAAATATTTTGGAGAAATAATGATGCCTTTCAGAGTAATGGCCAAAAAAGCTTTAGAGAAGATAAAAAGCTTAGAAATTAGAATTATTGCACCGAGTCATGGACCAATTTACAAGAATCCAGAAAGAATTTTAAAAGCTTACGAAAAATGGGTAAATGGAGAAACCAGAATTAAAGCTACAATACTTTACTTATCGATGTGGGGAAATACAGAAAAAATGGTTTTGCCAATTATAGATATCTTAAATTCTGAAGGTATTGAAACGAAAGTGCACAATTTAACAGTAACTGACATAGGTGAGGTTGCAAAAGATTTAGTTGACTCTAGGGCTATTGTACTTGGTACTCCTACATTCTTGAGCGGAGCGCATCCTATGGCTGTGTATGCTTCTCATCTTGTTAAAGCTCTACGACCACCCACAAAATTCGGGATTGTTTTAGGCTCTTATGGCTGGAGTGGTGGTGCAGTACAACAGATAAAAGAAAGTTTAGAAGCATTGAAGATTGAAGTCGTAGGTGCTTTTGAAGTTAATGGTTTACCAACTGAAAAAGATATGGATCATATAGTTGAGCTAGGAAAAACTCTTTCAAAAAGAATTAAAGAAAGTAACGCTAATTAAAACTTAATGGAAGGAAGAATTTACTACTTTTCTGAGTACTTTGGTTAAGATATCGAATCTAGGAGATTAATTTTTATTAAGGTAATGTTTATTTAGCGTTAACTTCTCATTTGTCTTAATGTCTGAAGAAGCTAAGCCTACTCTAAAGAGGAAATTAAATTTAGTGGATGCAATCTCAATAGGAATTGGTGCTATAATTGGAGCTGGAATTTTCGTCCTAATAGGAGTTGCAGCTGGTTTAGCTGGCCCTGCAGTATTTATAGCAGTAATAATTTCTGGGCTGAGTGCAACCTTTACTGCGCTAAGTTTCTCAGAACTTGGATCAGCTTTACCAAAAGCTGGAGGTGTTTATGAATATGGTCACGAGCTTATATCGCCTTCAATAGGCTTTGTTTTAGGATGGATGTGGATTTTTGGAAACATTGTTCTAGGTGCAACAGCAAGTTTAGGTTTTGGATTTTATGTTTCTTCTATCTTCAGCTTCATTCCGTTTAAGGTCGGGGCTGCAATTGTAATACTTTTTGTTGTTTTAATTAACATAATAGGAGTGAAACAATCTGCTATTGTAAACAACGTTATAGTCTTGATTAAAGTAGGTGTTCTCATACTCTTTGTTATTCTTGGTTTGCCTAAGATAAAACTTTCATACTTTGATGACTTATTTCCTAATGGCTTTATTCCTTTGTTACAGGCGGCTGCCCTTTTTTATTTTGCTTACATAGGTTTCCCAAGAATATCTACTACAGCCGAAGAAGTTAAAAATCCTGAGAAAAACATACCTCTCGCAATACTTTTTTCTTTATTTGTATCTTCTGTAATATATCTTTTTACTTCCATAACTGCAGTTGGTTTAATTGGCTATAAAAGTTTAGGAAGCTCTTCAACTCCAGTAGCAGATGCTGCAAGCGAATTAGGGATAAGAGGTATTGTTACGTTAGGTGCTCTTTGTGCTACGTTTAGTGTAATTTTAACCTCAGTGATGGGTCAATCAAGGATTTTCTTTGCAATGGCTAGGAATGAAGAAATGCCCCACATGCTTTCAAAGATTCACAGTAAATTTGAAACTCCAGTATATTCTATACTTGTTTCTGGTTTGATAATGCTAACTTTAGCATTAACTGTCGATATATCTAATCTTGCTTATCTTGGTAGCTTTTCTGTTCTTTTTACTCATGTTTTTACAAACTATGCTTCAATTAAGTTATCTAAGTTGAATTTAGATAATTCAAACTATTTTAAGGTGCCATTTAGGCCTTTTCATGCGTTTCTAGGCTTATTATTAAGTTTTGTTCTTCTTATTAGTTCTGGATTAACTACTATTGCTTCAGGCATTTTTGTTTGCATTCTTGGTTTTGTTTGGTACTATTCTTACAAAAAGATTAATGTAACTACTATTCCTAAGATTTTTTCCTCTTGAACAATCTGAATTGCACTCTTTCCAACACTTATTTTCTCTTTACACTTTTTTAGGTTCTATTCCTCTTGAACATTAAAATTTTCGACAGAAATTCATATCGCACATAACTAATATTAATAAGCACAAAAATATCTGTAAAGAGAGGTAATGTAAATAAAAGAGAGTAGCTTTTAAGAACTAGAAGGTTTAATTCTTTTTTCTACTTCTTCTGCAATAATCTCGGCAGAGACTTTGAGTAAAGTAGCGATAGCTCCAAGAGCGATAATGAAGCATCCTATTATTACAATTATGATGCCAAACAAATTTACTTGAGGTATACCGAAAGGACCATAGGTAATTCTACCGGCCATTATCCAATCTTGATACCAACCAATATCCCTCCTATGAGTATAACCACACCTACAATTATCCAGATTATACTATATGCAACATATACCAATGCTCCTATAAACGCTCTCCTCCATGAAACCATTTTCCATCTCTCTCCAATACTATAAGGAAGCGTTATAAAAGATTTTTCTAACAGAGGCGAATTTAAGATAATCTACGATGACGTAAACGGAGTGTCGAAAGGCTTTATGAGTGTTAAAGTTAAGGGGTCCCTTTGAGAAGCGAGGTTAACGAGGTATGACACACCCTTGCTCCTAAGGTGGGATAAAATGAGATAGGTGCCTAAAAAGGACAATGAACAACCAACCGATAAAAATCTTAGAAGCAAGAATCTCTTGACTTTAGTCGTGGAGAGTGTCAACTCAGTTTTAGCTGTTGACTTAGTTTAAGACTTGTTTAAAACTTAAAAATAGTTTTTGTTCTTTATATGTTGCTATGAAAGCTGTTGTACTTGCAGCTGGGAATGGTGAGCGTGCTTCACCTTATAGTTTAACTAGACCAAAGGCTATGTTCCCTGTTGCAAATAAACCTATAATATGCTACATTATTTCTTATCTAAAAGAAGCTGGAATTGAAGAGTTTGTTATAGTACTAGGAAAACTTGGAGATCGAATCGTAAACTATCTAGGGAATGGAGAAAAACTTGGAGTGAAAATTAGCTACGTAACTCAACCTACACCTAATGGTACTTCAAAAGCGCTAGCAATAGCAAAGAGCGAACTTAAGGAAGATGGTGAACTTATTGTAGTCTATGGAGATATATTAACTACGAAGAGAACTTTCATAGAATTAATTGAATCTTTCAGAAGAAGTGGAGCAATGGCAACTGTTGCAGTAAAGGAAGGAGATGCAACACATAACTTTGGAACTGAAATAAGAGAAAATAAAATGAGCTCTATAGTCTGGAGACCAAGAGAATCAAACTTAAGAACTTATGGTATAATAGCGATGAAAAGTAAATTCTTAAGTTATGTTGAAAGAAATCCCGGAATTATGCTTAAAGTGCCAGTTGGGATGATGCCACCTTTAGAAGGAGAACTTTTTCAAAGTATCAATGATGCCATAGAAAATGGAGAAAGCATAACTTTCTTTAAAGTTAAAGATTTCATTGTAGATGTTGATTACCCTTGGAGCTTAATTGAAGCAAATGTTAGTATGCTTAAGCATATGTCAAATGAATTAACTAGTTCGCAAATCTCGCCTTCAGCAAAAATTTCGCAAAGTGCTCAGATAAGTGGAAATATTGTTGTTGGAGATGATTCAAGAATAGGAGAAAATGTCTATATAGAAGGGCCAGTATGGATAGGAAAAAATAGTATTATCGATAGAGGTTCAATAATTTTAGGACCAAGTGTAATTGGAGACAATACAGTTGTAAGTAATTATAGCTTAGTTCAAGGGGTTATTGGTAACGAAGTTAGGGTTGAAAATGCTGCTGAAGTTTTTGGAATCATATTTGATGGGGTTTATATAGTACACTACTCTGAAATAGCAGGAATAGTTGGGGAACGAACAGATATAGGGGCAGCAACTGTTTGTGGAACGTTAAGATTTGACGATGAAAAAACAATTGTAGAAGTTAAAGGGAAGAAGTTGATTGGAGAAAACGTTGCTTTTATCGGAGACTACTGCAGAACTGGAGTTAACGCAATACTTATGCCAGGAGTTAGAGTAGGACCATATTCTATCGTAGGACCTGGTGTTATACTTTACGAAGACTTAGAACCTTACAAAATAGTTTTAGCAAAACAAGAGCTTGTAAAAAAGGATTGGGGTCCAAACAAGTATGGTTGGTAAATTTAAAGTAAAATAAAGATGATTTAACTCGTATTTTTTTATCTTTTATGCTTCTTAAGAAGGTTGAGAATATTTAAGGTTTTCTTTTTATATAATTCATGAAAGGCTCTCAAAAGTAAAAATTTAAATAGTAGCTAAAACTTTGTACTTATAAAATGAGCTGGTATGGTTTATATCCTTTTCAGGATATATTCGCAAAAAGAAAATTTAGAAAAGTTTTAATAGACCCTCCAAAGTTCATTCCTGGTTCTTGGTGCGGAGCCGGAAAATTGTGGATTGATGAGGAAAATAATGAATATTGGCTAACAAGTAGGCCAAGAGAAGGTGAAGTAATGAGAGGTTATGCTGCTGAGATATATAAATCAAAAGATGGAGAAAACTATAGTCTCGTAACATGGATTTCAAAAGAAGAGTTGAGCGAAATGACAAAAACAAATGTCCAAAGCATAGAGAATCAACAACTTTTAAGAGATCCATCAACAGGTCGTTATCATCTTTACCTTTCTCTAGATATTGCAAGAGAAAACGTAGCAGGTAGAGAAAATAAAACTATTGAGAGTAAGTGGGAGACTTTTCTTTTAACTTCAGAAGACCCTTCTGGACCTTGGAAACCCGAGGGATTTGTAATTAGAGGTAACTTAGAATACGATAGTGGCGAAGCAAGAGATTCCACTATTGACATAATAGATGGGCAATACTTTTGTTTGTATAAAGCAAGAAAAGCTGGCACAAATATAGTTCATACTGCGCTTGCAGTAAGTAAAGATGGAAAAAATTGGTTAAAGCTTGGTGTTCCAAAAGTAGATAATGAACAACAGCCAAGTTACTTTTTGTTAAGTGGATCTATAATTCCTGGTTCTACTGGACTATTTTTTGTAGGTACAAAAACCCTTGAAGTTGTTAAAGGTGCTGCGTTAACAAAATATTTTGTGGTCTATCGTATAGATTACAACAATTTAAACCTAGAAACGGTTTTTTCAACAACGTGGACTTCTCTTTCACGTTTTGAACACAGAGATTATCCAATTCACACATATGCTCAAGTTGTTTTTGATGCAATAAAAGGTAACAGATGGTTAATTTGGATTGAAGCAGTAGATCCAAATTATAGTAAAGAACCTGGGTTAAATTTAGAAGTAGATAGAGTATTACTTTATACTTCTGAGACGAGGAGCAAGTAAAGATGATAAAGTTTGGAATAGTTGGTGCAGGAAGAAGAGGCTTAGATCATTTGAATGTACTAAAAAGCTTTGAAGAAGTTTCAGTTCAAGCAGTTTGCGAGAGTGATGAAAAGCGACTACTTGAAGTATCAAGTAAATACAAACTAACGGGTTACTCAAAAATAGAAGACATGTTACAAAAAGAGGATTTAGATGCTGTTATAATAAGTACACCAGTTCAGTTTCATGTCCCTCAGGCTTTACAATGTATTAAGATGGGAGTAAATGTAATGATGGAAAAACCAATTTCACTTGATGTTAATGAGATAAAGAATCTGCTTAATGCTGTAAGAAGCTCCAATGTGATAGTAGCTATTGGATTTCAGTTGAGGTATAACAATCTTACTAAAGTTGTAGTAGACAACATCGATGAATCAACTCTTTCAATGCTTGCTGGAAGGTGGTACTGGACCATTCCCCCAATTCCTTGGATTCGGTTAAGAAACCAGGCTGGTGGTCAAGTTGTAGAGCAGGCAGTTCATCTTCTTGATCTTTTTAGGTATTTTGCAGGAGAAGTTGAAAAAGTTTATGCGGAGTATACTGAAAAGGGCAGAAACGCAGAAGAAGACAAGAAAAACAATTTCGATAACTGGGCAAGTTACTCTGTAACCTTAAGGTTTAAGAATGGTACAATTGGAAATTTGTATACTACTTATTCTCTTTATCCTGAAGTTTTTAAGAGTTTTCCAAATGAATGTTTAGCTTACATTGATATAGTTTGCAGAGAGAAACTCATAAGATACTGTAACGATAAAGAGGTAATAGTTTTTAAGAGAAATGAAGAAACAAAGATAGTTGGCTCAACTCAAAATTCTATCTTCGAAATGTACAAGAGCTTTATAAAGGCAATAAAAGAAAATAACAAATATCTATTACCAACTCATTACGAGGATGCATACAAAAGCGCGCTTTTATCTCTTGCTGCTAACGAGTCTGCAAAAACAGGAAAGCCAGTAAACCCTGAAACATTAATAAATTAAAAGTAAAACAAATAAGGCTTAGTAAAAATGGACAAGTATAATATAATTGTCGTAGTGTTAGATAGCTTTAGACAGGATCACATTAGTTTTTACAACAAGGGAGAAAGGGTATTTAAGAATGTAGCGGCGTGTAAAACTCCAAACTTAGATAAGTTCGCTAAGGAAAGTATAGTGTTCTATAATGCCTATCCTGCAGGGTTACCAACAATTCCAGTAAGAACTGAGCTTATGACTGGGCAATTTACTCTCCCCTACAAACCATGGTCTCCAATGTATCCTACTGAAATTACTATGGCAGAAATCTTAAAGCATGAAGGTTATACAAATGGGCTAATTACAGACACTTATCATCTGTTTAAGCCCGGAATGAATTTCCATAAGAGTTTTGATTCTTTTATTTGGATCAGAGGACAAGAATATGATGCTTTTAATTCAGCACCTCCAAGGAAGAAAAAAGTAGAAAACTACGTGAACGAAAACTACACTGAACAATGGAAGAAACTTATTGCTCAATTCCTAGCGAACACTGAGGACTTTAAAAATGAGGAAGACTGGTTCCCTGCTAAGGTTTT
Source organism: Candidatus Brockarchaeota archaeon (assembly GCA_017601145.1). Classification (GTDB taxonomy): domain Archaea; phylum Thermoproteota; class EX4484-205; order EX4484-205; family JAAOZO01; genus JAAOZO01. The sequence continues at coordinate 13,742 of JAFNIV010000023.1, read as the reverse complement.
TAGTGAGGCAATAAAGTGGCTTAAGAACAATAAAGTGCACGAAAAAGTTTTTCTGTGGGTAGACAGCTTTGATCCACATGAACCTTGGGATCCTCCAGAAAGGTTCGATGTCTACACTAATAAAAACTACAAAGGAAGAAGGTTAATTTTACCAATGGGAGGAGAAGCTAAAAGTTGGGCAAGCGAAGAAGAAATTGACTACATAAGAGGACTATATGCAGGCGAAGCTAGCTTCGTAGATCATTGGTTTGGAGTATTTTATGAAGAGTTAAAAGAACTTGGTTTCTTAGAAAATTCAATCATAGTAGTTCTTGCAGATCATGGTCATCCCTTAGCAGATCATGGAAAATTCTTAAAGGGAGGGGATAGGCTTTACAACGAACTAATAAAAGTTCCATTTATGGTTAGACTACCTAGTGGCGAAAAAGCAAGGGAAACAAAAGCTATAGTACAGTTTCCAGACCTCCTTCCAACAATACTTGAGTTCATCGGTCTAGGAAATAATGTATACTCAATGCATGGACGAAGCTTCTTAAATGTTTTACTAAACGAATTGAACGAGTTTCGCAAGTATGCAATTTCTGGCTACTACGAAGCTGTTGATAGATGCATACGAGATCAAGAATGGAGCTATATTCAAAGGCCAGAAGGACAATCTGATGAGCTTTACAATTTAGTAAAAGATCCTAAAGAAACAAAAAATCTGGTAGATGAAAATCCGGACGAAGCTAAAAGGCTGGCTTCGGCATTTGGTACATACTTTAAGAAAATTGAAAGTAAAGTCATAAAAGGTATTCAAGGAAAGTATGAACTCTTGTAATGGAATCCAAAATTTACTTCAAGAGTAAGTGTTCTTTAGTAAGAATTAAACTTTTACAAACAAGAAATTCGTTTTCTAAATTTAAGGAATACTTAAAAACTTATAATGAAGGTTGTTTTTTAAATTTTTTAATTCTTCTTTTTTATTGCAATGTGCATGTTTGAAGTGTCAACAAAGTCAATATACTTTCTCTTACCGTCGTTATAAATTACCTCAAATTTAAAGTTGTCAATTCTCTTTATATCTTCTAAGATGAGATTTTGTTCGTAGTTAGATAAAAAAAATTTGTAACTTAAAAAGGCCCTCTTAATTTTTAACTTTCTATTAACTAAGTTAAGGATGCTCTCATAATATACTCCTTTGTCATTATCAACTCCAAGTGTAAGGATCCCAAAAGAAATAGGTTTCCTATTTACAACTTTTAGTTCTAAACCAAAATGTTTTGAAAGTGCATAAGAAAGTTGTTCAATGCTTGGAATAAATAAAGGTCCAGTAACTTTTTTAGAAGTCCTATTTACCATTATCATGAATTCTAAATTTTCCTCTTTAAAGAGGAAAGTGAAGCTATCCTTATCCTTAGCTAACGTATAGACAGAAATACTCTTCACGTTCTCACTTAAAGTCTTTAAACTTTTTTCGTTTCTTAAATAGTTCACAAGAATGTTTCTCGATAATTTTAAGGCTTCCCTTTCAGACATTTTTCTTTGAAGTAAAACTTTCTGTATCCTTAAGTATGCACTCCTAATACTAATTAAAAACCTTTTAGTTTTAAGTTGTAGACCATGTTTAACAACATTTAATTTATTAGAGACAGAAGGAAACGCTAAGTAAAAGGAATTTCTAGATAAGATTAGCATTAAAACGATATACGATATGTAAACTACTTCATTTAAGTTAATAGTGATTTTAATAGTTAAGGAAAATCCTAGATAAAAAAGTGAAATCAAGAACATTTTTAGAACCTCATTCTTTACGTATTTGTTTTTCTCAAGAGCAAAGAAAAGAATACTCTCTGCCGAGCATAAAAAAAAGGTTAAGCGTAAGTCTTGAGGAACAACATTTAGTAAGAAAATTAGAGTTATGCAAACCATGGAAACAGAGATAATCGTAACCTCTAATGCCTCCTCAAAACCTAAGAATGTTTTTAGTTCGTTCAATACCTTCTTCTAGCTATTCTTTACTAAAAAATAAGTTTTAAGTTTTCTAATCTCTTACGAAGTGTTTTTAGAAAGCTTTAAATCTTTATTAGTTTAACCAAAGTTTCATGAACAAGCTAAAGGTTGGAGCTCAACTGATAATCTGGGGAAAAGGACCTGAGGAAGACCTTGGAAACGTTCTAGTTGAAGTAAAAGATGCTGGTTATGAAGGAATAGAAGCTTCTTCTGATTTAATCTTAAAGTATGGTCATAAGGCAAAAGAGCTTCTAACTAAGAACAGTTTAAAACTTGTTGCGTTGCATAATGGAGTTGGAGACTTAAATAAAGCTGAACAATCTCTTAAGCTTCTAAAAGAGCTTGAAGGTGAATACTTAACTTTTAGTGGACCTGGTGGAAAAGGTATCGAAGAAGATTACTTAAAGTGTACAAACTTCTTAAATGAAGTTGGAAAAATTGCCAAAAGCTACGGAATAAAAGTCTGCTACCATAACCATGGGCACGAAATAGCAAACAATCAAAAAGGAATAAAACTAATAATCCAAAATACAGATCCTGAATTGGTTAGTTTATGTGTTGATACTTATTGGGTTAAGTTTGGAGGTTCAGACCCACTTAGTTTCATAAAAGATAACAAGGACAGAGTTGCTTACCTTCATTTAAAAGATGGATCTGAGGAAGACATGAAAAACAAGAAATTTTCTGAACTTGGAAAAGGGTCTATAGACTTTCCACAGATCCTTAGTTTTGTAACTAAGCTTAACATGAAATGGGTTGTCGTTGAACAAGATTCAAGTCTAAGAAGTCCATTTAAGAGTATGTTAGAAAGTAGAGAATACTTAAGGAAAATTGGGTACTAGTAGCAGAATAAAGATCCTCTTTTTAGAGATGACAATTTGCTTTCCTTTAGGAGTCTATTCTTCTACATTTAAGCCAAGGTTTTATGAACTCTTCTTTTGTATTTAGCTTTCTTAGCATTTCTATAAATTTCTCTTTAAGGTCTATTGCTACTTCTTTATAGTCTTCTATTAAGTTCTTCTCTTGTCTTTTATCATATTTAAGGTTGAAGAGCTCAGTATCAATTCTTCCAAGTGGTTTAAGAACTCTTGGCTTGCCATCAACAATCATAGTATATTCTTTCTCATCAGCTTGTTCTTCGAAAGAAGAAAGTATTAGCGACCAATCTTTAGAAGTTATCGTAGGCCTAAGACCTCCTCTAGCACCATGTACAAGGCTAGGCGTAGAAATAGCAAATTCTCTCCATCCTGAAGATTCTCTTTTGATCAAAGGAAGCAAAGAAGAACCTCCAACTCTATAATCTGAGCCAACCAATTCAAGAATTGTAGCAGTTATGTCAGGAGTTTGGACCAATTCATCTATCTTGAGCCCTTTCTTAGAATTCATCATACGTTCAGGCAGCCTTAAAACTAAAGGTATGTGTGCAACTTCTTCATAAAGCGGAGATAGTCCATGAATGTTGCCCATTATTATTGACTTTCCTATTAACTTATGTTCTCCTAAATAAAAACCATGGTCAGAGGTAAATATCATTGCGGTATTTTCCCATAAGCCTAATTCTTCAACTTTTTCTAATATCATACCTATCCATTTGTCTACTAAAGTTGCCTCTCCAGCATACATTGCTCTGCAGTGTTCTAGTTCCTCTTTAGTTAAATAATCGCTTGGACCATACATTGGATAAATAACTTTTTCTCCTTCATAGTTTGGATCATATCGCTCTACATAATACTCTGGAGGATCCCAAGGTTCGTGTGGATCGAAAAAGTCAACATATAAAAAGAAGTTACGATTATAGTTTTTCTCAAGCCATCTTATAGCAGCATTTGAAGTCTTGGCAGGAATCCAATCTTCCTCAAACACTCTAAGAGCGTTGTTACGCATATGCTGAATCGTTGTTTCTACATTTCTAAGTTTTTCAGGTTTACAAGGTAAAACTATTTTTTCTGGATCTGTTCTAAATCTATCGTCTTCTTGTCCTCTAATCCAGATCCAACCATCAAAGCCTCTATCATAGTTGAATCCATCTTTAAATATGTGGGGCGTATCACCAATTAACATTGAAACATATCCAAGTTTCTTTAGAATTTGAGGTAACACAACTTCCTCTTTAGGTAATGGTGCCCAATTTGAGTATGTAAAGGTATATTTCCCAGTTAATAAGTCATGTCTATTTGGAACAGTTGGAAAAGAGGCACAGTATGCTCTACTGAAGAGTATCGATTCTTCTGCAAGTTTTTTTATTTTTGGTACCTTTGCACGTCTCCCATTCTTTACTTCAAATTCTTCCATCAATAGATCGTTACGAAAAGTATCTGAAACTATTAAGATAATGTTTATCTTCTTACCAGAACAACTCATAGTTTAAGTTCTCATTAGTTGAATTTAAGCTTTTTATTTTTGTTATGATTTGTTTAATTTTGTTGGTGTTCCTAAAAAGTTATAGGACTAAAGTGGATAACTTAATAGTATTTGCTCACTAAAGTTAATTCCTTGTCTTTCATTAAGCGCTACGATAAGAGCCATAAGTATAAAAGCAAATAAAAATATTATGTCTACAATAAAAGATATTCCTAAATATAGTGAAAGATTGTTTCCAAAAACTCCACTTATAAATCCTGAAGTTAATGGTAGGAATAATATAAGATAGCTAGCTTTCAATGAAACTGCAATTCCGAGGTTAAGTACAGTAAAAACCTTGTTTCACCTGTTTTTCCTCAGCACTTCAAAAAAATACGAAATGCACACGTTAAATAGAATATTAAAAATTTCAAAATGGAGAACACAGATATAATAAACTTATACTACTTAGAAAGTTATGAAATTAATGAAAGGAATAAAACCTCTTACGATTGTTCAGAGATTGCTATGATTTCTATAGTTTAACAAGAATTTCTTTATGTTTTTTGAAAATGGTTTATTTATTACTCCTTTTTCAGTTACTATTGCGTTAATATACTCTGGAGGTGTTATATCAAAGGCAGGATTCAATACTTTAACACCACGTGGAGCAATTCTTAAACCCATTACGCTAGTAACCTCATCTTCTTTTCTAAATTCTACAACAGTTTCATTTGGTTTTAAACTTAAATCAAAAGTTGAAGAAGGTGCTACGACGAAAAATTTACTTCCTAAAACCTTTGAAATTATTGCTATACCATAAGTCCCAATCTTGTTAGCTACGCTTCCGTCACTCCATATTCTATCAGCTCCAACAAATACCTTATTTATTTTTTCTTTTTTCATGACGAAAGCAACCATGTTGTCAGTTATTAAGTGGAAAGGGATTTTCTCCTTTTTTAACTCCCAAGCTGTTAGCCTTGCACCTTGAAGTAAGGGTCTAGTCTCTGTAATGAAAATTTTAAATCGCTTTCCAGATTTCCAAGCTTTTATTATCGAGCCTAAAGCTGTTCCGTATGCAACTGTAGCAAGTCTTCCACTGTTACAATGCGTTAACACGACGTCACCATCCTTAATTAATTTTTCACCATTTTCTACTAGCTTCTTATTAGCTTTCACATCATTTTCAGCAATTTCTTCTGCAGTACGAATTACATTCCTCTTTAAAGTTTTTACATCTTTAGAATTTCTTGAAGCTTCTAGTACTTTATCAATTGCCCAAAATAAGTTTTTCCCAGTTGGGCGTGTATTTTTTAAGTAATTTGAAACTTTTTCTAATTTTCTAATTGCCATTTTTACATTACTTAACTTTAACTTATTAGCTTCCACTGCAAGAGCAAATGCACATGCAACACCTATGATTGGAGCTCCCCTTATTTTCATTGACTTTATAGCTTCAGCAACTTCCTTATAGTTCTCTAATACGATAATTTTTTCTTCTTTTGGAAGTTTTGATTGATCAATTGTATAAATTTTTCCGTTTTTAAATGTTATAGTTCTTTTCTCGTACATATATTTCACCCTATGGCATCTTAACTACTGAGACTTTAATTTGTTTTATTCCTTTAGCAGAAGAAACAGATTCTGAAAGATTTTTTATCTTATTTCCATTACCTTTAACTATTATAGCTTCCATACAATCCTCAGCAGTAAGGTGAACGTGAACATTTGCTGCAATCAAGTCAAGAAAGTGATGTTGAATGTCTGTAAGCTTTTCATCTATTCCAGGAGTTGAATGGTCATAAGTTACAAGTACTATGCCCGCATATTCTCCTGGTTCAAGGCTTCTCCAGCTTTCTTCCGTTATGAAATTCCTCATAGCAATTTGAATTCCCTTTGATCTATCTACTTTTAGACTTTTTACTAGTTTATCAAATTCCTTAAGCAGTGAAGGAGGAACTGTAGCACTAAATCTTGTACAAACTTCTTCCTTTCTTTTTCCATGCATTACTCGTTTCATAAAAGCTAGATTTCCTTAGGTTTTAAGCTTTTTGGGAAAATAGAATGTTGTAGCTTAAGATCAGTACTATTCTAAGAGTAAATAGATCGATGTTCTCTTAGTAAAAATTATTTTAACTAATGAAATAAGAAAGGTGTGATAAAAAGTAACGTTGTAACTGTTACAATAATTAAGGCTAAAAATGTTATTAGTTTACCTATTTTATACCTCTTCATTATCTTTTCGTCTCGAGTAATTATTAGTAAAGGAATGACTATAAGAGGTAGTAAGACTCCATTCAAATACTGAGAGAAAACAATTATTTGAACTTTGTTGGGCAAAAAGGAAGCAATACCTGCTATAATTGGCCATAGAATGGTCATTAATTTAAATTTTTTGTTGTTCATTCTTTCTTCTAACCCTAAAAAACCAAGAGTGTTATAAACGCTAGCTAGAGTAACAGTAATAGTAGCAGAAATACCTGCAGATATAAAAGCCAATACAAATAACAAAAGGCCAATATTACCTAATGCATTGGAAAATGGGAAAGCGATATCTAAAAATTCGTTTATGTTTTTCCCAGTACTTAAGGTAGTTGCTGCACAAGCAATTATTGCTATGTTCAGCAAAGTTCCCATAAAAAGACTAAAAACAGAGTCTATTCGTTCATTGGTAACGTAATCTTCTCCTTTTTTAGTTAAATCCTCTATACCTTTGTGATGATGGTGGAACCAACCTTTTTCGTAAACCAGCCCACTATGTAATACGACATAAGTAGGCATAATTGAAGCACCAAGTACAGCTTCAGCATAGTAGAATGCGTTCTCATTCAAATAAGGTAGAATTGAATTTTCTACTAGAGTTAGTAAAGGAACATCCAACTTAAAGAGTAAATAGAAGTAAGAGAAAAAAACAATAGTAACTAAAAACATTACGATTTTTTCTATAATGTCATAGGATCCTAAAATCAATATAAAAACTGTTAGTACAATAGAAGCTATTGTAGAAACGTAGTAAGGAACATCAAAAACAAAAGATATTGCCAAACTTAGTCCCATAACTTCAGCAGTTAAAGTTGAGAAATCTAAAAGAATTGATGGCAAAAAGAGAATAAGTGAGTAAAGTTTTCCAAATTTTTGGTGTATGTTTTCTGCAAGTGTCTTACCAGTTACAACTCCAAGTCTTGCACTAATTTCTTGTATAACGATTAGCATAAGACCAGAGTAAAATGCTGCCCAAAGAACATTAAAACCAAAAGCAGCACCAGCTGCTGTTGCTGTAACTATGCTTGCAGGATCAAATAGTTCAACCGATACTAAAATAGCAGGTCCAATAACACTTATTGCTCTTATAGCCTTTCTAAAGTTCACATCTTCCTAAAACGAAAATACTTTATTTAAACCTAATGTTTTATAAGATTCGGTTAGCATAAAAGTAAGATTTTCTGAATTAGTGGTAAAGAGCTCAGCAAGAAAAACTTAAATGTAGAATAGGTTTATCTTCTTACATGCAAGCTCAAAGAAATAAAAGTTCAGTGCCGCAAGTGCAATGGATAGGTAAATGGATATGGATTAACTACGAAGAAAATCCAAAAAATGAATATGTTTATGCAAGAAAAAAGTTCCATGTAGTAAAGAGTAATGTTCAAAAGGCTGAAATAAAGATAACCGCAGACAGCAAGTATGTTCTTTTTGTAAATGGTACTCGTATAGGAATAGGTCCCATTAGAAGCTGGCCATTTGAGTTAAGTTATGATTGTTACGATATAACTAACTATTTAGTTGATGGAGAAAATGTAGTTGCAGTATTAGTTCAACACTATGGAATTTCAACTTTTCAATATATACTTGGAAGAGCTGGTCTTTTAGTGCAAATAGAAATAAGAAATAAAGATAAATCTCTTGAAATTATAGGAACAGATAGCAGTTGGAAAATGAAAGTATCTAAGATGTATGTGAGGAATGTTCCAAGAATTAGCTGTCAACAAGCATGGGTAGAAGAGGTTGATCCCAGGGAAGACTTTAACTGGTTTTTAAAGGAGTTTGATGACTTGAGTTGGGAAAATGCTAAAGTTATTGGCGAAGTTGGTATGGTACCATGGAAAAGCCTAATCCAAAGAGAGATACCGTTTCTTACTAAAGTTCAGATTCCTCCGAAAAGGATAATGGGAATACGTAACGTAAGAGCACCTAAGATTTCATGGTATATTGACTTAAGGAATAATCTATTAACTGGAAAGTTAGACGCAAATCCAAAGGGCTTTAAGGCATTTTTAGCTACTGTCATAAGTTCGAATACAGAACAAAGTATAAAGTTAAGGTTTGTTCATCCTAGATGGGTAAGTCCTCAAGGAGAAGTGAAAGTTAATGGAGTAAGTTGCGAAAGAAAAAACGATGAATACATCCTAAACATTAAACGTGGAGAAAACTTAGTTTTGATTAATGTTTCTGGACAATACCATGATTGGGGTGTTTCTGTTATTTTTGAGGTAGAAAGTGAAGTTAATTTTAGAGCACCATTATTAAAAGAATATCCTTGGGCAACCATTGGACCATTTGAAGAAAAGGGAGATGAAGAATTTACTTATGCTTGGGGTTGTAAAACTGAGGAAGAACTTCTTAAAGTGAAACAATTTTTAAAAGAAGTAAAAGAACTTGATTTTAGTGACCACCAAGTTTATGCTATGACTTCTTGCAGAGTTGTTGTTAATGAAGAAGTTCAAATTGAAAACGAAGAGGCGCTTATGTCTCTTAGCGAAGAATTTGCAGTTATTAAGCCTACAGGAGAAGACATCGAACTTATATTAGATTTTGGTGAAGAAGTATTTGGTTACATCAGTTTTGAAGTTGAGACAAGTAAAGATACAATACTAGATTGGAACTTTTTTGAAACAATAAACGAGAACCATGAACCAAAATTTACAGAAGGATTAAACAATGTTCTAAGATACGTTACTAAAGAAGGTTTCCAAGGATATAAAAGTATAGTAAAGAGAGGCTTTAGGTATGCTACGTTAACGATAAGAAAATTAGATAAGCCAATTAGAATTAGAAAAATTTACTGCGAATTGAGTACATTTCCAGTTATTCAAAGAGGAAACTTCGTTTCATCTGATGAAGTATTAAACCAAATTTGGAGAATGTGTGAAAGAACTCTTAAGCTTTGTATGGACGATACTTATATGGATTGCCCTACCTATGAACAAACTTTGTGGGTTGGTGATGCTAGGGTTGAAGCTTTAGTTAACTATTATGTTTTTGGAGATACAAAATTAACAAAAAGAAGCTTACTTCTTGCAGCGAAATCGCTTTATAGATCGTCACTGCCTGAATCTCAAGTTCCTAGTGGATGGCAAAATATACTATCAACATGGAGTTTACTTTGGATTTTAGCTGTTGAAGAATACTTTTCTTACACCAAAGATAAAAACTTCTTAAAAGAAATTTATCCTTATGTAGTTACAACTCTTAATAACTTAAAGAACTTTCTAAATAAAGAAAGTCTGCTCTCAATAGAAGCTTGGAACATGTTAGACTGGGCGCCAATGGATACTCCAAACAAGGGCATAGTAACACATTTGAACATTCTTACTGTCGAAGCTTATAGAAGGGGAGCAAAACTTGCTAATATTCTTGATGATTATAGTAACGCTGAAAAATTTTTAGAGCTTTCAAACACAATAAGAAGTGCGGTAACTTCAAAGCTTTGGGACGAAGATAACGGAGGATTCATAGATAGCATACATGAGGATGGAAGCAGATCAAAAACCATAAGCGTTGTAACAAATGCACTAGCAGTAAGTTATGATTGTGTTACAGAAGAACAAATGGGCATTCTGAAAAAGAAACTGTTAGACTTTCCCGAAGATTGGGTTAAGCCAGGTAGCCCATATGGAATGTTTTTCGTTCTTGAAGCCTTAATGAAACTTGGTTACCATGAGAAAGTAGTAAAAGAGATAAAGGAAAATTGGAGCTATATGCTTCATAGTGGTCCTGGAACCTGTTGGGAAACCTTTAAAACTACAAGAAGTTATTGTCACGGCTGGTCTTCAGGACCTTTATACTTCCTATCGAAGCTGTTCACAGGAGTTGACATACTACAACTAAAAGATGACAAACTGTTAGTTGAACCAAAATGTTTAGAGTTAAGTAATGTAAGAGGAGAGATTCCATCTTCCTATGGAAGAATAGCAATTGCCTGGAACAAAGAAGGAGATTCTTTTAGGTTCTACATAAGGATACCCAAAATGATACAAACTAAGGTTGTACTTCCGGCTGAGGTCAGCACGTTTAACGTTGTTAGTTTTGAAGATGGAGACTTTCTGATCTATGTTGAGAATAAAAGATGGATTTTGGAAGCACATGGACCCTGCGAAGCCAAAATAGTTTTATCAAAAAGTTAAAGAAGTTTGAGCTGTTTTTATTTTTATAAGTTAGCAAAATCGCATTCTTAGAATGTAGCTTTTTCTAAGCTAGATTATGAAGCTAATTTAGTTGTGTATAGATCGTACTATAAAATTTTCTTTAGTTCTTCAAGGTCAAACTTAGTATGTGCGCAACCATTCTTTGTTAGAGGTACAGCCTGTCCTGGTATGTTAAACTTTTTTATTAGTTCTGAAGCAAGCTTAAGCTCCATACCACAGGCAACTCCCACTAGTGCTTCGTACCCGTTTTTATTTACAATTCCAGGTATACACGAACCTCCAGGCACTACGTATACATCATAACCTTTTGACTTACCTAAATTTGTAGCTATGTTTATAAGACAGTCTTCTGAACAGGATTGGCAAATATAAGTGGACATTGAACTATCAAATATAGCTTTACAACGCGAATCCATATACTTTCTTGCGCAATGTGGTAAAAATAGTGCTTTTTTATTCTTATTTTTCATCTTATCCCTATAGAGTAAGTTAAGAGAGTAAATTTCAATTAGATCTTCAACTAGGGAAATGGCATCAGAAAAAGTTAATCCAGTGATCTCTTCAATTTTAAATTTCTTAACAAGTGTTCTTGCGGTCTTTGCCATTCTTCTATGAAAACCATGTCTATATGAGGCTTTCATTAAATCTTCAAAAAATTGTCTTGAAACATTAGTAAGGTCAAAGTTAAATTTGTATGGCATGAAGTAACAGTACTATAAAGTAAAATATAAATTTTGTTCTCAAATTAAACTATGTACTAAATAAGAAGTCTCCTCGTAAATCGGCATGATTTATATTACTAATTTAAAGAAACTAAAAGCAGACAAAAAAGAAACTTTTATATTCGAAGTTTTTAAAGAAGGATTTAGTTCGTAATGATAAACTCAAGAAAAATTGACGAAGAAACAAGAAAAGTTATCATCGAGTTTCAACAGAATGAAATCACTGAGTACATACTGTACAAAAAATTATCCAACAAAGTTGATGGAAAAAACAAGGAAACACTTAGAGAAATTTCTGAAGAAGAGCTAAAGCATTATAACTTATTTAAGAAATACACTAATGTAGATACAGCACCAAAGAAGCTTAAAGTTGTTTGGTATAGTTTTATTTCTAGGGTATTTGGTTTAACGTTTGCAATAAAGAGTATGGAAAATGGAGAGAAAAAAGCACAGGAGAATTATTTAAGGATACTGAATAACTTACCAGAAATTAAGGAAGTAGTTGAAGATGAAGAAAAGCATGAAAATGCTCTAATAAGTTTAATAAACGAGGAATGGCTCAACTACATGAGCTCCGTGGTTTTAGGTTTAAATGATGCTCTAGTTGAACTTACTGGGACTATTGCAGGACTTACGTTTACACTGCAAAACTCAAGTATCATTGGATTAGCGAGTTTAATAACAGGAATAGCTGCTTCTTTATCTATGGCTTCGTCAGAGTACTTATCAAAAAAAGCGGAGAGTGATAAAAACAATCCTTCAAGAGCCGCTTTATATACTGGAATTGCCTATATACTAACTGTTATTGTTCTTGTTTATCCATACTTTATGTTTAAGGAATACTATGTTGCTTTTATAACTACAATACTTAATGCAGTATTTGTTATACTAGTTTTTACTTATTTTTCATCTACGGTAAAAGAACAGAACTTCAAGAAGAAATTCATTGAAATGGTAAGTATAAGTTTTGGAGTTGCTGTGGCTTCTTTCTTGATAGGCGACTTCGTAAAATCTTTTCTAAACTTAAACTTATAATAAAAGTGAGTACTAATTTTTCGGTAAGCAAGTTTATCAACTTAAAGTCCTATATCCCTTACTTCAGCATAGAACTTTAGTCTTATGACTTACTTATCTTGAAGGATTTTCTATTATAAAACTAAAATAAATTAAGGTTAATCCTAGTTATATCGTATTATCGTATAAATTTTGCTCGAGCAGCGTGAGCTTTAAGCTTAAATACTTCTTGTATGAAGTTTTATGATTTGTGATAAAAATACAAGACACTATAAGGATAGCAATAGTTGGTTGCGGAGGAATGGCCTCATATCACTTAGAAGAGTATAGAGAAATTAAAAGAAAGGGAATCGTTAATTTTGAAATAGCTGCTGTTTGCGATGTAGTTGAGGAGAAAATGAAAAACTTTTCTAAAAAGATTGAAGAGTTTCAAGGAACTAAGCCAATGGAAATTTCAGACTCAAGCAAGCTTTTAGAAATAAAAGACATTGAAGATCTAAAGATTGAAAACTATCAAAGTGAAATAAATGAAAAGCTTGGAGTAAAGTAGCTAAGACTTTTTCTGAGATGAAGTCTCAGTGTTGAAGGGAAGTTCATTGCAGATGTAATTCATTACGTATTAGCCAAATAGCTTTGTTAACTTATTGATTTTTGTTATCAAAGAAAAACAAAAAATAAGTTGTCGTATAAGTACGATAAAACTAAATATTTTATCGTGTTTACTCGATAATATGAGTGTGAAGGAAGAGGGAATAAGAAGACTTGTTTATGCATTTTGGGAAAGTAGCCTAGAAAATGTAAAAGAAAGGACTAGGATTATAGCTTCGCTAACCAAGACTTTGTTAACGACATAGTTGGTTTAAGAAGGTCTGGAAAAACTTACCTTATGTTTTACATAGTAAAGCTTTTTGAAAACGAATTTGGACGAGAACAGTTTGTTTACTTAAATTGTGAACACAGAAGTGTTTATCCTTTAAAATTGGAAGACCTAAATTATTTGATAACTTTTGTTCATCAGGAGGGATTAGTGAACTACCCCTCGCTATCGCAAGGAGCTTCCTGCTTCCACGGACAGACTCGCTCTCCACTCACCCACAGCGGAGGCCTCGCAAGTGAGGCCGTTTTGAGGAACCCGTGTGGAAGGTGGGTTACGGAGGTCTTGCCCTCAGCAGGCGTCTCTTTCGGCCTGTCCCATGCCTACTAGGTCTGCCAGCCCTTCCAGCCAAGCAGACAATGATAGATATAATGAGAA
>JAFNIV010000022.1 GCA_017601145.1 Candidatus Brockarchaeota archaeon | reverse complement strand
AGTGTGTATAAAGGCTTTCTTACAGTTCCTATTCCATTATTTAATACCAGAGTTTCATCAGCAAACATACATGGTTATGCATTGCCCATGTTTTGGATGCCTTCTGCCGATGCCGTAAGAGGCCTGTATTACCACGGAAGTCTTGGAAATCTTTTTGTTACCTATGCAAGCGAGTGGGCTCCAGTAATATTTAACTACGTTTACTGGTATGTTGTAGCTGCTCTATTCTTTCTAGGTTGGGCTATAGTAATGAGGCGTCTTTGGGTTGATGTTGAAGTATTACCTTTCCCTCACGCTCAAGGGTGGCTTATTGCCGATTCTGCTTTACAAAAGGGTCCCTCAAAGTTTAAGAAGTATCTCTTAATTGCTTTTGCGCTTGGAGTTCTGTTTTATGTACCTTACATGCTATATTCTGCATTTACTGGTTTTCCTGATTTGTATGGTTGGCTTACAAACCCAAACATGGTTTCATGGGCTACAGGAACTTTCCAATTGACTTCTGCTTATCCCGCAATAGGAACTAGTATAGCTGCTCCAATCACGTTTAAAACTGATCCTCTATTCTATGCATTTCTGTTTTTAGTTCCAATGGACTCTTTATTTTCTATGTGGTTTTCGCAGTTAGTGTACGTAGTTCTAGCACCACAAGTGTTGTCCTATTTTGGTTTCTACACCGGAATATACAGTACTGACATATGGACTAAAGCTAGCCTTATCTATCATGGGTTTCCTCTCTATTCTGAAGAGGTTTCTACAGGTATGGCCTTAGGAATACTAGTATTCCTAATTATAATTAATTGGAAGTACTTTGCTCAAACAATAAAAATTGCAATTTCTGATAAGCCACCAGAAGGAGAAGTTTCTTATAGAGTAGGCTACGGATTGATTCTAATAGGCGCCATTGGCTTGTTAGCAGAATTTATTGTGAGTAAAGTTGAACCGTTCGATGCTATCCTTGGTCTTCTAATAATTTTACTTCAGGTTATCGTCCTAACAAGGTTGAGAGCTTATACTGCGTTCATTACTTTCCTTAGAGGTACAAGTTTCTATAAACCATTTTGGGGAGATACTATGCCTCCTGCGCCACAGTTCCCAGCAGGAAAACTGTTCATAGAAACTCATACTGCTAGATGGGGGACTGGTTGCGATACCTTTGGTCCATACTACTCTACCATGATGGGTGCAATGGATAGTTTTAAAGTTGCAAGTATGTCTGGTGTTAGTGCTAGAGACATGTTCAAACTACTTCTCATAGGCTCTTTAGTTTCAGCTATAGTTGTTATTCCTTTGACGTTCATTGAGCTCCACGCATTTGGTTTCATGGAGATTCCTGCTGCTAAAGAATGGGACTACTTCTGGGACGGCGATGCTAGTTTTTACAATAGTAGGTTAAGTATACTCAGCCCTTGGGGAATTGCTGGATTTTTGCTAGTCGGAATTTTACTATTTCTCAGGTTAAGATTTGCGTGGTGGCCATTAGAACCACTCGGTACTATGGTTGGGTTAAGCGATTTCTTCACTTGGCATATTTGTACCTTCACACCTCTCATAGTCTGGGCCATTAAGTATGTTGTGCTGAAAGTTGGCGGGAGGAAAGCTTATGATGAAGTTGGAGTTCCAGTAGCTCTTGGGATAATCTCTGGGGAAATAACAGGGATCATAATCGTTAGTATAATAAACATTATAAGGTTCTTTATATTCAAAACGGCCTAAAGGAGGTGTTTTTTTTTGAAAAAAATAATTTTTTCTTTTGCTTTAAATTTTTTGTTGTTAGTTGTTTTACTGTCTACAAATTTCTTAGTATTAGTTAATTCGCAACATTTAGAAACTCATGTATACTATGGCTATATTCCTCCTTCTCCTGATATACCTTATAACAATGCTTCATATGGAGTTGATGAAGTTATAAATGGTAAAGTAATTAATTATACGGTGCCCTCTGGTTATTCTTTGTTAGATGTTGTTGGTTATCAAGATGGAACAAAAGTAGAACTTTATGACTTAACTACAGGAAAATTGTTGAACTCCACTGTGCTAAACAAAATGCAAAAAGTTACATTTTTCGTGAAAGATGGAACATACTTCAAGCTTGTAAGCTCTACAAGAGTTGGTGCAATGATTAGTGGAGGCGACTATGCGGTAGATACTGGTTACTATTCTGGCTTTGCTACATTTTATCCTGCGGTTGACGGTGGCTTTAGAGGTAACGACTTTATCTTTGTAGCTGCTACAGGTACTCATGAGTATGCATACTCAAAAGACTTAATTGGGTACAATTTCTTCCTCTTTGCCCTTAAAGATACTGATTGGAAACTTGCAGATGCAATAGGTAAGTTTTCAACAAGCGATTCGTTGAAACAAAGAGGTATTTCATATGCACTTTTGCAAGCAAGAGTAGCGCACACTGCTATTTCTGCTGGAGCTGGTTACGATGTGGTTTTTCACCTTACATCTTCAAGCGACGTAGAGGTTAGTTCTGCTGCCTTAGGTCAAGTAATTTATGTTCCTTCAGTTACTGGTGGCTATGTTGGAAAATTGTTTTATGCTCCTGATCATGCTACATATCAACAAACTGGAAGGTCTGTAGTACTCGTAATAGTACCGCTTGAAGCAGGAAAAGTTACTGTCTATGATAAAAATCTTAACGTACTTGCTGAACACGAATTTACCGATACTGATGTTTCGGCAAATAAGTACTGGTTCAAAAGTTTTGGTCTTGGTAGATTTGAGTTTATAATTAAGAGTACTGGTAACATAACAGTAATGGCAGCGCAAACTTATGGTAATGTATCTGAAGATTACATAGGCGATGGAACTACATTCCTTGGATCAAGACCTAATCAAAATTTAAAGTTCTTCACGCCTTCTTCAGCAGTGCTTTTCTCAGTTGAAAATCAAACAATAACTATTGATGGTGAAACTAAGACTGCAAAGAAGGATGATATCTTCTTGTTAGGGGAAGGTGTTCATACAATTGAAAGTACAGGACATACAATAATACAAATTCTCGCACCAGGAACTGGCTGGCATAAGTGGGGTAGTTATCTCATTGAACCTCTTGATGTAGATAAAAGTTTCAGTGATATACCTGATTTAGCTACTCAACAAACTCCATACTTAACTTATGCTGCTATTGGAGTGGGTGTGTTGGTGCTGCTTGCACTAGTTTATCTCTTTATATTTAGAAAGAAAAAATAAAGTAAAAGTTTAAATATTTTTTTTATTTTTTAAGTTGTAAAAAAATGGACTCTGCTACGAAGGATCTTCTTCTTACGGTTGTTTTTATATTTATTTCAATAGGTTATTTTTTCTCGGCTATATTACCACCAAAAATTCTTTTTCCTCCTCAAAACTTAATTTTAAAAAACTTAGGTGACTTCTTACAACCCAGTTATTCTTATGTTGAAAAAGTGAATCTCTCTGGCACTTGGAATTTTAAGATTGCTACTATTGATGAAGGGCTTAACGAAGGTTACCCCCTTTACTCTAAATTCTATGATTGGAACAAAACCCTTGTCCCCCTAAAAGATAAGTCTATAGTTCATAAAACAGGCGTTTGGTTAGCCAAATCATTTACTCTCTCTCTTAGCCTGTCAAACGATGAGGTTCATCTATTCTTTAAGGAATTAGTCGCCAATAGCTACATCTGGATAAACGGATATTTCTTAGTTTTTCATAAAGCCTCAATTCTTCCATTCAGTCTCGATGTTACGCAGTTTGTTCATCAGGGGAATAATACTTTAGTCTTATTTCTTGATACTTCAGTTGAAGATAGTTTTGGGATTCTTTCAAATTATGATGGTGTCGAACCAATAGTTGGTAGCATCGAAATATTTACAACTAAAGGGTTCTTAACAAGATCCATTTTAGTAACACCTCTAATTGAAGGTAATGATGCAAAACTTAAGGTTTCCCTTATCATAGAAAATTACAAGAAACAAAACATAAAAATTTCACTAGACTATGAAGTTTATCCTGAAAACGAGCATACCAAAAAACTGTACGGTACTAAAGAAATAGAACTTCCACCAGGGCTATCTTATCAATCTTTTGAGATCAACATACAAAACCCAATTCTTTGGCAACCTTCAGGCTTTGGAAGTAGTATACTCTATAACTTATTCTTAAATTTTAGTTTGAACAACGAGTTTTCAGGAAGCATTTTACTTCCATTTGGTATTAGAACAATTAGCATGAACTCTACAAGTCTTTTTGTAAACAACAAATTCATTTATTTAAGAGGAATAACAATAACTGATATAGCGGCCTTTGATAAGAACTTTCTAAATGCTTCTGAATCTTCCATTAACTTTATCCACTTAGTTGGATTTGAAGACGCTGATTTGTTTGCTAATTATTGTGACAAAGCAGGTAAGCTTCTAGTACTTAGTTTTCCGAAGTTTTCAGACTTATCAACTCAAATAGGATACATTCTTATGTTCTATAACCATCCAAGTGTAGTTGCTTGGTCTGAGGATTACTATAATAACTTACAAGTTGAAAAAAATCAAGAATTACTTGTTTATTCATTGGAACCATCAAAGACAAGTCGTGTAATATCAACCGATAATCCATATTCTATAGATTATCGACCTGTACTTATAAATAAAGAAATTTTTAGTGGAAGTGTACTTAATTTTCTAGAAGAGTTTTTGCTTTCAAACGAAAAAGAAGGAGTTGCAGAAATATATCTTAATAGTAACGTTGATAAAGGAAAAACTCTTACATATCTCTCTCTTCTCATAAACAACATTAGACTTTTGAAGATTCGTTTTTCTTCAGGTATTTCTTTGTTAAACGTTAATGAGTTAAATTCTTCCAGTACTCTTATTTCATCTTACCTCGCACCCCTTGTACCAATTCTTGACCTTAAAGGTGATTATGAGATTACAAATAATGGAATGCTTTTTAATCCTGAAGCAAGTCTTTATTTACACGTTTGGCTTGTGAATGATCTCCCGCTTCCACAAACTTTAAGAACTTATTCTTTCAATCTTACTTTATGTGATACAACGAATAAGACGTTATTAAACAAAATTTTTGTAAGTAATATAAGTTTGCCATCTTATATGGAATATCCTAAAAGTATAGCTAATATGACTCTAAAAATACCAGAATTCACTCAAGAGCATGAATTATCTTTTCACGCAAGCATAATAAACTCAAGCGAAACTGTTAGTGAAGTAAAAAATACTTTTTACTCTTTACCTATAACTGTAGTAAATGTCATCTTACAAAAACCAATAAATGGTTTCTTTATTTTAAATTCTTCTAATAATTTTATAGTTAAAAAAGTAAATGGTGATACTTTGAACTTTAGAGTAGTAAAATTAAATAACCTTACAATACTCGGGCCCTTCTCTTCAAATGATATTTTAGTACCATTTTCAATTTCCTTCATAAACTTGCAAAAATTAAGCGGTACAAACCTTACAGTAAAGATTCCAATTCTGTATGGTTCTAAGATAGAACTAGTCCTTTTCCCATACATAGCAAGTTCAAGTGTATCTATTTCTTCAAAAATAAATTATGCTCCTCTTTCAAACTTTAGTTTATCTTTTCCTTCTAGCAACTTCAATTATCTCGCAGTAAAAATTTTAAATAACACCGATATTTCATCTCTTATTCTTTTTATACCTGAATTAAATTTTTTGAGCAATAGCTTCATAGTTCCAGCAAACGTTAATGCTACGATAAAAGTTAGTTGTATAATAAATAACAAAGTTGAAAATTTCAATATGGCTCAAAGTCAAAATATAGTAAGTTTTACATTTCAGAAAAGCTACATTACTTTTCCGAACTTTACGTACGAGATTCTTGATTTAGCAAACTTCATAAAGGCTGAAAACTTAAAGACTATAAATAATCTTATTTCTGAAGTTAACTCCTATGTAAACTCTCTTGAAGCTAAAGGTTATTACATAGAAGGAACTAAGGAAAAGATTTCTAATGCATTAAACTTGTTAAGTAAACAGAATTCTTCTAATGCTTTATTTGCAGCAGTTTCAGAAAAACTTTCATATGAGTTATTTAGTGAAATTCTGAATAGTTTGCGCTCATTTTCAAATCCTTCTTCCAACCTTTTTGTCTACATATTTATCCTTACGGGAATTCTAAGTCTAATTACTGCAAGAATAATATTTGAAAAACCGGAAGAAAGTTATTTTGCTTCTATTGTGTTTTTTGTAGTTTTGATCACAATAGTAATTCAAACTTTTCCTCAAACAAAAGTTGATTTTGGTCGATCATTGCTTATGGTATTCTTATTAGTTATAGCTTTAGCATCGTTATCTCTCATTTTGTACGCAGTATTAGAAAACGTAAAAACTGCTGGTGGCGTTTCTTTATTTGCAGCAATTTCTGTGATGTTTAACTTTATTTCTGGCTTCCTTTCAAAGAGAAAGTTAAGAACCTTTCTAGTACTCTTTTCTATCGTTATAATTACCTGGGGATTAACATGTCTTTTATCTGTTTCTGTATTTTTTACAACTTATTCTCAAACTTTAGGCGTGAAAAGCAACCTTGGAAAAACATACTTAGTGCTTGAAACTACTTCTAGTAGCATTTCAGTAACTTCAAACTTGTTGTACTTTTTAAGTCAAATAGGTGAAATTCAAAGTATAGCACCTAAGCTGACGTGGACCAATTTGATTGTTCCCCTTGATACTATAGCTAATGTACCGATTTCTGGAGTTATTAGTGTTTCAACTAATTCTCCATTAGTTTACCAACTTGAACCTGCAGTAAGTCCTAGTAACGCAATTTACGAAGTCGCTTCTAGCCAAGGAAAAGTGATCATAAGTGATTTGATGGCTAAATCTTCTGGAAAACAGGTTGGTGATTTAGTTTTCATTAGAGGTAGAAAATATCAAGTAGCCGGTATACTTAATAGTAAGTCTTTAAGTAAAATTAGTGATATTGATGGGCAAGATCTTTTACCAAAAGTAATGGTGGATAACTCTCCAGCTTCAATACCTCCTGAAGATGTTATCATATTAAATGATAAAGATGCTATGTCCTTAGGTTCTTTTATAAACAAGCTATACTTAGAACTTGAAGGCAACGTGTCTACAAGTGATATAGCTAATGCAATAAGTATGTTTCAAAATTTATTTGTTTATGTAGCAAAGCCTAATAGCGCAATAGAAGTATATTATCCTGGAGCAAGGCTTAATGTAGTAGGATCTGAAATTATTTTACCAATTATTTTAGGTTTTTTGATAATCTTTCTAACTTTCTCAAGCTATACCTACGAGAGAAGGAGAGAAATCTTTGTGTTAACAACGATAGGCGCTAACCCTGATCATATATTCTTAACTTTTCTTTACGAGTCTACAATAATTGGCTTTATAGGAGGTTCCCTAGGCTATATACTTGGGATCGCTACTTTTAGATTCTTAAGTTTCTTAAGCATCATGGTTCCAGTAGATGCAAAGGTGGACATAAGCTCTTCTATTTTATTAATATTATCTGCTGTTCTTATGTCTATTGTAGGTGCGTTGTTGCCTTCGTTTAGAGCCTCTGTATCAGCTGTACCCTCCTTAAGAAGGCGTTGGATAACAGAAGCTAAAATAATCAGTAGAGAAGAACTCGATAGAACACAACAGCTTAGTGTTTCAATACCAATTGTAATACCAATAAATAAGGCAGGAGATTTTGCTAGTTTCTTAGCTAGAAAGCTAAGGGAAAGTGCTGAAGTCTCAGCGAGTATAAGTGATATTGTTGAAAGTGAAGAGCTAACTGAAAACGGGAAAGTTTACAAGATTAGTTTTAACTATTTGCAAACTGGAAACAGACCATTCAAATCTCAAAATATTCTATTTATACGCAAAATGAACGAACACTATGGGCTTGAACTTTACTCTAAGATAACTACAATATTCACAATGTTTACTGACCTTTGTCTTAGAGACGTAGCTTCTTACGTTAGGGAACTTTCTCTTAATTGGTCTACAGAAGGTGATCGTATTGCTGTTTTTGTTCATTCATCAAAAGAAGTTATACTAGATGTAATAAGAGATCTAAAACCAAGATATATTCTTGTTATTTCAAGAAGAGATCCAAAAAGTATGGTCAAAAGTATTCACTCTTCAATTCAAGCTTTAGGTTACAATATTGCAATAGAAACTCAAGAAATCAAATCCTCAAGTTTTTATGAAGTTGCAAAGGAATTGGAATCATATCTCTCTAATGTTGAAAAAGTTTACGTAAATTCAGACGACTACTTCTTAAGCTCAGCTGCAGTTTTAGCTTTAACTCATTCTAATAAGAAGATGGTTATAAAAACTCCACAAGGAGAATTGGTTGAGGTAAGCTATCAATCATGAAAAGCATGATTCAATAATAATACACTTTTTAATCCTAGTATAAGGTGATATTTCATTATTAAAAACTTAAATATTCTTCCTACTAACATTTCTCGTTAATGAATCCTTCTGAGTTTAGGGCTAATTACATTAAAGCAATCAAATTCAATCGACCTTTTTACATTCCTGCTATTGTTTCAATACTTCCTTCCACGTGGAGTAAATATCGCGAAAACCTAGAAGATTTAGTATTAAAACATGAAATAATCTTTCCTGGGTTCAGAAAAGGGATTATAAACTATGATGATTTCGGAGTTTACAGGAGAGGCAATATACTAGTAGACGAGTGGGGTTGTGTTTGGAAGTTTCCCATAGATGGAATGCAAGGTATTGTAATTAAACACCCCCTCAAAGATTGGGAAAATTTTGAACATTTTAGACCTCCTAATATTGAACTAGGTTTGCCACGTGAAGGAGACTATCCTATTCCGTGGGACATCTATGAAAATTTCATGAATAGAGTAAAAGCATTTGGGGGTTTGACTGTAGGACTTATGCCTCATGGAGTGCTGTTCCTAAGATTAGCATACTTAAGAGGGTACTTAAACGTGTTAAAAGATATGGTTCAAGAATCTGATAAATTATTTAAACTCATAGATGTTATAACTGAATATAATTTGTCGATAATTCGGAGGTTAACTAAACTTAAAGTTGATGTAATTAGTTTTGGGGACGATCTTGGAAACCAGGATAAACTTCCATTTCACCCTGAAAAATTTAGACGCATTTTACTACCTGCTTATAAAAAAATGTTTAGCGAAGTTAAAAAAACTGGTATCAACATTAGATTTCATTCCGATGGACACATTATTGAAATTGTAGAAGATCTTGTAAATGTTGGAGTCGACGTAATAAATATTCAAGATAAGGTAAATGGAATAGACAATCTTAAAGCGAAGTTAAAAGGAAAAGTCGCAATTGAGTTAGACATTGATAGGCAATTTCTTTTACCATTCGGTAATGCTGAAGATATATACTCCTATATTAAGAGCTCAATACTAGCCTTGGGATCAAAAAAGGGTGGTTTACTTTTTTCAGCAGAAGTATCGCAAGATGTTCCTTTAAAAAATATTGATGCGCTCCTTGATGCTCTAGAAAAAAATGCTCAATTACATTTCACACTTGACTAACTTCACTTAAGACTAATTCTTCCTGCGAAACTTATTATGACTTTACTCCATCTGAGACTTCTACTAAAAGATACTTTGCTTTCCAGGAAACTTCTTTGGGCAATCAACAAAAATTTTTCAGCTACTGTTTTCGCTTTTCCATGCCAGCTATGGCTATAGCTGCACCTTCAAATTCAGCACTTGTTAATCTAGCGTCACAAGCATCAATAAGACTGGCATTATTCTCTTTTCCTAAAGCTACTACAGATTGATCTATAATGCTACATGAGACCTCTACAAATTCATTCTCAGCTTTTTTTGATATTCTTAGGGTATGCAACTCATTTAGAAATTGCATGATTGCTAATTCAAAGCTACAGAAGAACTTAACCCTGAACTAATTGAAAGGTGTAGCCTAAGACTATAGGAACTGCGTTCAAAAAAGCCTTAAAAATATCTTTCTACATAATATAAAGTTATGGTTGCTGTAAGTTATGATGAGAAATCTTTTAAAGTAAACGAGAAGCCTTTGTTTATATACAGTGGAGAGATTCACTATTTTAGGATTCCAAAAGATCTTTGGGAAGATCGTTTAATAAAGATAAAGAGGGCTTTTCTAAATTCTGTAAGTGTATACTTCGCTTGGAATTGGCATGAGCAAGAGGAAGGAAAGTTTGACTTTTCTGGTTGGAAAGATCTTGATACATTTCTTAGCTTATGCGAAAAAAATGGACTTTACATAATTGCAAGGCCAGGACCATATATTTGTGCAGAATGGGATTTTGGAGGTTTCCCAAATTGGCTAATTGGAAAAAACGTTATCTTAAGGTCATTAGATGAAGAATTCATGAAGTATGCCCTTCGCTATTACGATCATATAATTCCATTCATAAGAAAGCATCTAATAACAAATGAAGGAAAAGTAATTCTATTTCAAGTTGAAAATGAGTATTTCTGGGGAAATGTCCCATATTTACTCAGGCTTTATGAAGAAGCAAAGAAGAGAGGCATCGATGTGCCAATAGTTCATAACGTCGATAGGTATTTAAGAGGAACTCAAGTAATAGACGCAATTGATCTTTATCCTGATCCCTGGAGCATAGAAGGGCCAGAGAAGGAAGCAGAAAGGCTTTCAGAGGAACAATCTGATAAACCAAAGGCAATTCTTGAGCTTGAAGGAGGTTGGTTCTCCTCTTTTGGTGGAAGATTCCCAACAGAAAGAGGGGATTTTCCTGCAGAATGGACTGATGTTTTAGTTAAGTCTCTCATATTTAAAGGAATAAATGCAATAAACTTTTACATGATTCACGGTGGTACAAACTTTGGTTATTGGACTGGAAAGAATATAACTTCATCCTACGATTATCAAGCTGCAATAAGAGAGTGGGGCGAGCTTGGAGAAAGATATTGGAAAATTAGATTAATTGGTGCACTCATAGATTCTTTTCAGGAACTTTTTACCTCTTCAGACCTTGACTACAGTTTAGCTAGCTGTGATGATAAAAGTTTATTCGTCTCTTCTAGAACTAGCAAATATGGAAGTCTTATTTTAATTAGAAATTTAGAGGAGAACGAAAAAGATGCAAAGATTAAGATAAAAGACTATGGAGAAAAGTTCGTTAGAATGGGTGGAAAGACGGCACTAATCTTACCTTATAAGCTGAAGTTGCCAAATAATTGGATTCTAGAGTTTTCTACAGCTCAAGTTTTCTATTCCTACGAACTAAACGGTAGAACAATCTTAATACTTTATGGAAAAGAGGGCGAAGAACACGAGGTAACTCTCGTGCATCCTTTCTCTAACGAGAAAGAAAATATCAAGTTTAAGATTGAAGAAAAAGATGAATTTAAGCTAATTCTTGATAAGTTCTCAGATATACTTGTTGTTGCTTTAAACGAAAAACGTGCAGCTAGGACTTGGTTCGTTGAACACCTTAGTAAAAAGATAGCAATCATTTCAGGGTTTGATTTACTTCGAAGTTATGAGACTCAAGAAAACAAGGTTATTGCTAGTATAGACTTCAAGAAGGGTGACGAGAACTTAGTAAACATAATTGTTCCATACAAACCAAATTCTATAACTGTTAACGGAGAGGAATTTGAAAGTAGTTACGACAGCAAAACGTGGATTCTTTCGTTCAATTTACCAAACTTTAAGTTTGAAGAAGTAAAGCTAAACTTAACAGAAGACTGGAAATATGAAGAAGAAGATATTAAAAAAGTTAAAGCCTCAAAAAGTTGGGTTGGAGCAAAAGAACTTGCTGCTCCTGAATCTTTAGGGGTGCTTAAGAATGGGCATATATGGTACCTTGGAAGATTCTTCATTGAGAATAAAGACAATTACAAAGATGGTTTGACATTGCTTGTTCCAAGAGTTAACGACTATGTTTCAGTATTTTTCAATGGTTATTTCTTAGGTTATGCGAAGCATACTGGAAAGTTCAAGGTTAGCAATGAACTCATCAAAAGTGGAGAAAACGAAGTAGCGCTACTGATTGAAAGTACAGGTCATAGAAACGATGGCATACTTCCAGTAGCTAACGGACTTAATGAACCAGTCTTTATTGGTAGTATGAGAGAAGAAAAGCTTCCGCTATCGAAACCACTTTATAAAATAGTAAAGTATGAAGAGTTAATAACTCAGAATCTTCCTATGGCTTTAGATTATTCTAAGTTTGTTAATAGACCAGAGGAGGTAGCTCAACTAAGAAAGCATTTTGTTGATGGGTGGAAAGAGTTAAGCGAAGGGGAAGAAATTAATGCTGGTGGTATAGCTTTGATAAAATACTTTGTTGATATCCCTCGCTCAAGAAAAGAGGTAACTCTTAGAATTTCCTTTGGGACAATTCAGTGGGGGCGAGTTTCAGTATTCGTTAATTCTAAGCATGTTTCTACGATACCTTTAGCAGAAGGAAGTGTTTCAATTCGTGTAACAGACTACTTGAAACCTGATGAGAAGAACGAATTTATGTTCTTACTGGAAGGCGGAAGACTTAAATTGACTGAAGCTCCATGTTTAGAATTCTACGATTATGCAATGAAGAACGAGTGGAATCTTCATGAAGGTCTTCTTGGAGAAGAAAAGGGTTGGCATCTTTGTGAATTTGATGATTCTTCGTGGAACATCGGAAGTATAAACAATATTCTAAGTAGGTCAGGAATAATGTGGCTGAGGAAAGATTTCTCGCTAGAAATACCAAAAGATACAATTTCTCCAATTGGTCTAAGAGTAAGTTCACTAGGTACTAAGTGCAAAATTTATTTGAATGGTGTATTAATAGGGCGGTATATGAAAATTGGACCTCAAACAAACTTTTATTTACCAGAATCTTTCTTAAAGGAGAAAAACAATATAGCGCTTGTGGTTGAAAATTACGAAGATTCAGCCAAAAAAGAAGCTAGCATTCAACTGTTCCAATATTACGTAGCAAAAAAGGTAAACTTGTCAATTAACTTTTAATGACTTTTCTTTACCCAAACTATTCCTTTTTCATCAACTTTGGTTTGCATAAAACCTTCTCTTGTTAAGTAGCCTAAGATAGATCTGATAGTTACTCCGCTTAAAACTAACGAAGACTCTGTAATGTTAACGTTTGCTGTTTTCAGTAGCCTATAAGTTATCTCTTCTGCTGTTAGCCCACTAAAGTTCAATACTTTCTCTTTTATTTCTTCCATCAATTTAATGTTTAAGTCAAGTATGTTTAATGCTTCTTTGTACTTCATTACAGGCCCATGAGCCATTACAACAACAAAATCTTTGTTTATTATCTCTTTTAGTTTTTTGAAAGAAAAGATTGTATCTTCATAGTTAAGGTAGTATGGTACTCCAACAGAAGATATCAACTTATCTCCAAAGAATGAATCTCCAGTATAGAGGACTCCATCACTTGTTAAAAAGCCAGAATGTCCTAAGCTATGACCTCTTAAGTCTATCGTTTTTATGTCTTCTATTTCACTTCCTAACTTAAACGATTTAAATTTTTCAGGTGCGTAGTCGACAAACCTGTAAAGTATATTGCTTGGTGTACTTGAACTGTAAGTTAAAGCTCTTCTTGTTTTTATGTCTACAAGTGAAGAAATTTCTTGTTCAGATATGTAAGGTGCTATATTTTCGCTGAGCGTCGCTAAAGCTGCAACATGGTCAGAATGAGAATGCGTCAAAAGAACTTCAATTTTCTTATTCTTAAAGTTCTCAGCAACCTCTTTCATTATTAGCTTTCCTCTATCTAACTCAGAACCAGGATCTATTACAAATATTCTATCATGATTTTCATAGAGTAAAGTATTTGGACTCCCTTTAATTAAGTATGTCTTATCCCTTATCCTTTGAAGCATTTTTCAAAAGTTTTTTGCACTCCTTAATAAAGTTTTCAATTCAAAAGTCGTTAGCCAGTGGCAGAAAAGCTATGTTACTAGAATTAATATTATTCTTTATCGAGATTAGTTCGTGTTTTAATTTAAAAAGGAAAGAGTTAAAAATCCTCAGATAATTAGTGAAATTGATGAGTTTAGAAGAATCCTTTAATGCGTTTGAAAGAGATGAAAAGGTTAGAAGGATGTTAGGTGGAATTGTTTTTTCTGATCGTGATACGAAGTTATTTTCTGTAAGTGCAATTTTAAAAGGTATTTTTGCTAGACAAAAGTTACTTGAGGTAAAGAACGAGATAAAAAGCCATGTAGATAAAAAAATAGATGGATTAATGATCACGTTTGTTTTAACTATTTTTATATACTTTATTCTTAAGTTTCTTTTTTGAAATTTATCTAATCTTGGTAATACTAACTCTTGATCGTAGTAAAGGTATAAAGGGTGTAGAAACATGAGCTACACAGTAATAATCGCGGAAAAACCAGATGCAGCAAAAAAGATAGCTGAATCCTTAGCTGATGAAAAACCGATTGTACTGGAAAAAAATGGAGTAAAATATTATAAATTTACCATAAATGGAAAAGAGCATATTTGTATTCCTGCAGTTGGACATTTGTTTACTTTGCTTCCAAAGGGAAAAGGTTGGAATTACCCTATTTTTGACTTTGAATGGTCCCCAACATACCTTAGAAAGGAAAGTGCTTGGACTGAAAAATACCTAAAAAACTTTCAAGAACTGTCAAAGAATACTTCTGAATTAATAGGTGCTACAGACTTTGATATGGAAGGCGAAGTTATACTCTTCAATATACTAAGATACATATTCAATGCTAAAGATGCTAAGAGAATGAAGTTTAGCACACTAACAAAAGAGGAACTTATGAACTCTTATAGGAATGCCTACGATCATATACTCTTTCCAATGGTTGAAAGTGGAATAACTAGGCATAGTTTAGATGCACTTTGGGGTTTTAATTTAACTAGAGCTTTAACCTTGTCTCTAAGGAATAACGGTAATAAGTTGTTCAGTGTACTCTCAACTGGAAGAGTTCAAGGACCTTGTTTAGCTTTAATTTACGAAAGAGAACAAGAAATAAGAAACTTTAAACCAGTTCCTTATTGGCAAGCGAAATTAATACTAGAAATAAATGGAAAGTTATATATTGCAAATTATGAGGAAGAAAAACTTTGGAAAAAGGAAGAAGCTGAGAAATTAAAAGAGAGCTGTAAGCTAGTAAAGGAAGCATTAGTTGAAGATAAGAAGACGAGGCAATACAGACAACCTCCACCTGTACCATTCAACACAACAGACTTACAGGCAGAATCTTTCAACCAGTTTAAGTTTTCTCCTAGACAAACTTTAGATATTGCAGAAGAGCTTTATCAAAAAGGCTGGATAAGTTATCCTAGGTCTGCAAGTCAAAAATTACCTAGCACTATAGGTTATGAAAAAATTTTAAAGGCTGCTGCTACAATTCCTCATTATAGGGAATTTGTTGAAGAAATACTGAAGAAAAAAGTTATAAAACCTATAGAAGGGAAAAAGGAGGATCCTGCTCATCCTTCAGTTCATATAACTTCAGAAGCCCCAAAGTTACAAGAACTTACTTCTCAACAAAAGAAAATTTATGACTTAGTTGCAAGGAGGACGTTAGCAGCATTTGGAGATGATGCAATAAGAGAAAGTACAAGAATTGTCCTCAACGTTAATGGAAATAAGTTTATTCTTTCTGGTAAAGTAACTATTTCCCCAGGTTGGATGAAAATATATGAGCCTTACTTAAGCATAGAAGAGCAAATTCTGCCTCAAATTAATATTGGCAATAAAATAAAAATAGTTAAGATTGAAATAGTGGAAAAACAAACTGAACCCCCACCAAGATATACACAAGGGTCTATAATAAAAGAACTTGAAGACAGAAACCTTGGAACGCGAGCTACTCGCGCAGAAATTTTACAAACACTTTACGATAGACATTATATTGAAGGAAAATCTATAAAGATAACTCCATTAGGAGAAGCTGTTCTAAAAGTCCTTAAAGATTTTTCTCCAAGCATATTATCCGAAGAACTAACAAGACATTTTGAGCAAGAAATGGATCTAGTGTTTAATGGTAAGAAAACAAAAGAAGAAGTCATAGAAGAAGCAAAACAAGTGCTAACCCCAATTCTAACTAACTTTAAGGTAAACCAAGAAAAAATAGGTACAATACTAAGCTCTGCATTGAAGATTTTTCTTGACGATGAAAGTACGTTAGGGGACTGTCCAAGTTGTAAATCTGGAAAGTTAGTAATAAGAAAGAACAAAAAAGGAAATTTTTTCGTTGGGTGTAGTAACTATCCATTATGCAAGGTCACTTATCCTTTGCCGCATGCTTCAAAGATAGTTAAGACAGGTAAAGTGTGCAATCTTTGCGGAACTCCTATAGTTAAGGTTATTAGAAAAGGAAAAAGAACATTTGAAATGTGCCTAGCTCCAAACTGCCCAAGTAAAAAAGAATGGGCTTCGAGTAAGAATAATACTAATTCGTACTAAATAAAAATTGTTCTTATAAGCAATAAGAAAACTTTTTATATTATCACCACAGTGTCTGTATTATGATAAAAGATAATATCTTTAGAGCTTACGACATAAGAGGAATTTACCCTTCTGAAATAAACGAAGATGTTTCTGAGCTTATTGGAAAGGGTTTTGGAACTTTCATCGGCGGTGCTGGAAAGAGGATAGCTGTTGGAAGAGATGTAAGGTTGAGCAGCGAAAGTTTATCCAACTCACTTATAAATGGTTTAACAAGCGTTGGTATTGATGTCTTAGATCTTGGTGTAGTGCCAACTCCAGTAGTTTACTTTGCAATAAACCATTGGAATTTAGATGGAGGTGTTGTAGTTAGTGCGAGTCATAATCCTCCAGAGTGGAATGGATTTAAACTTTGTAGAGAAAAGGCAAGACTAGTAGGTTCTGGTTTAGGGCTTGAAGAAATTAAGAAGTTAATACAAAATGAGAATTTTAAGCTGTCAAAGGATAAAGGAAAAGTAGCCAACAAAAGAGAAGATATCTTAAGAGAGTATGAAACATTCATCCTAGATAAGATTACGTTGAAAAAAAGCTTTAAGGTAGGTGTAGATCCTGGGAATGGGTCCTGTTCTTGTATAGCCAAAGAAATCTTAGAAAAGTTTGGATTAAGCGTAAAGGCAATAAATGATACTCCAGACGGAAGATTTCCATCACGTTCTCCTGAACCTACTGAGGAGTCAGTCTTGGCTTTGAAAGAACTCATTATAAGTGAAAACTTGAATTTTGGAGTTGCATTTGATGGAGATTGCGACAGAGCTCTCTTCATAGACGACAAAGGAGATATCTTAAGAGGTGATATCGTTCTTGCGCTGTTTGTAAAACACTTCTTAGAGCAAGGAGATAGAGTAGTTTACGAGGTTAGTTGCTCAACTATAGTAGAAGATGAAATAAAGTCTAAAGGTGGTGTACCAGTACTAACAAGAGTAGGGCATTCGTTTATACTTGATAAAATGATAAGCGAAAAGGCTAAGTTTGGAGGAGAAATCTCAAGTCACCTTTACTTTGGAGATATTTATGGTTTAGATGATGCGCTATTTGCAGTATTAAAGGTTGCTGAACTTTTGTCTCTTAAGGAAAAGTCTCTTTCTCAGTTAGTCGATGAACTCCCAAAGTATGAAACATACAGAGAGAACTTTGAAATTCCTGATGTTTACAAATTTAAGGTAATTGAAAACATTCAAGAAAAATTCCAAAGAGAAGGGTATAACATTGTAACTATAGATGGAGTAAAAGTAGTTGAAAATGAAGGTTGGTTTATCTTAAGAGCTTCAAACACTCTACCCCAAATTAAGCTAACTGTTGAGGCAAGAAATAAGGAATCTCTTCAAAAACTTGCTAAACTTGCAACTAAAAACCTTTTTGAAGCTTATGAAAAACTAAAAGAAGTTAAATAAATAGGTCAATTAACTAATTTTTACGTGGAACTAAGCTTTAAGCCAAAGCTAATTTTATGAAATTTTTTATACCCATACGCTATACTTTTAGCATGCAAAAGTTTGAGTTTACAAAAAAAGAAATAGTTCAAGACTTAAAAAAGTTAGGAATAGAAGAAGGCGATATAATCCTTGTCCATAGCTCTTTAAGTAGTATTGGCTATGTACCTGGAGGCGCAGAAACAGTAATAGACGCTCTTCTTGAAAGCGTTGGAGAAAATGGTACAATCGTAGTTCCAACTATAACTGGTCAAATATTTGATTCTCCTGAAAATCCTCCAAGTTTTTCGCTCGATAAGCCATGCTGGACTGGTACAATACCTGAAACACTCAGAAAAAGGAAAGAAGCTTACAGAAGTAGGCATCCAACTCATTCTGTTGCTGCAATAGGAAAGTTTGCAAAAAGAATAACAGAAGGTCACGAAGATGCTAAAACTCCTTGCGGCGAAGGAACGCCCTACATTAAAATTCCAGAACTAAATGGAAAAATTCTGTTTCTAGGAGCAACCTTAGAAAGCAATACAACATTTCATTCTGTAGAAGAACTTGCTAGACTTTACTACCACTTACAACCAGAGCCATCTTTATGTAAAGTTGAAATAGATGGAAAACAAGTTGAAAGAAAGTACTTCTTGCATGCATATGGGACACCAAGGAGTTTTGGTGAGAAGGAGAAAGAGCTTGTAGACTACAAAATAGCAAAAACTGGCTATATTGGTAGAGCCAGAAGTATATTGGTTGATGCCAAAGCATTGATCAAGTTTACTCTTGAGGAAATTAAGGAGAACAAATTATACTTAGTAAAAGAAGGTCATATTGACTTATGGAGTATTTCATCAAGTTTTAGACTAGTTCAAGAAGGCAAGTTTAACTCTATTAAGATAAACTTATATATCCCAAAGGACGCTGTTGTAAGGTTTTCTAACAATCACATAGCGATAAAAGGAGTAAGGATGAATCTATTTAACTTTAACTTTTTGAGTGGCATCTTAGAAGTTCAAACAAAAGTGATAAAAGATATAGAGCTAAATGGTGGTTACAATTACTGGTTAGAATTTAAGAAAGTGGAAGGCGGTGTCGAAGTAAATATTCTAGAATTTAAAGATTCAGGATCCTTCTTTAATTTCTAAGAAAATACTTAAATTAAGAAGCTTCTCGCTTTTGCGCAAAAAGTGATGTTAGTTTGAGTACAAACAACAAATCAAAGGTGAGAACTGCATACTATGGAATCATCCTATTTGGTGTTGTAAGTTTGTTTGGAGATATAGTTTACGAAGGTGCAAGAAGTGCTGTTCCTGAGTATATGAAAATAATGGGGGCGTCTGCTGCACTTGTTGGATTAATAATTGGATTTGGAGAATTTTTAGCATATGCAATTAGACTTCCAGCTGGTTCCTTTATAGACATTTTTGGTTTATACTGGCTGACTACATTTATTGGTTATGCGTTACTGTTTTCTATACCTCTTCTAGCAATAGCGCCTTCGTTAGTGTGGGTGACTTTATTCGTTTTTATGGAGCGATTTGGAAAAGGTGTAAGAAATCCTTCGAGAGATGCTCTCTTGAGTGTCGTGAGTAAGGATGTAGGAAGTGGAAAAGCCTTTGGAATTCACGAATTTTTGGACCAAATTGGTGCCGTTACAGGCCCCACAATTGTTGCTGCCATCTTATTTTTCACTAACAACTCTTTTAGAATCGCATTTGCTTCTTTGTTACCTTTCGTAGTATTATGTTTATTAGCACTATTCTTTGCATATACCTTTACAAGGGAAAGAACTAAGGTAATAGAGAGTAGAAAAGAAAAAATAAACATGCGAGAAGAATTTTCAAAGATTCCAAAACATTTTTGGTTATATTCTATCTCAACATTTTTAAGTACTGTTGGTTTCGTCCATTTTGCTTTGTTATCTTATAGGTTACAGGGATTAGTTCCAGATTGGTTAGTTGCCTTTTCATTTTCTTTAGCAATGGCCATTGACGCTATCTTTGCTTTGTTTCTTGGATTTCTTTACGATAAGTACAAGCTTAAAGTTTTCTACTTTATATTTATAGCAAACTCATTGCCAGCTATCTTAGCAGTGCTTCCAAATCCTATACTTCTTATATTGGCAGTAGCATCGTTTGGAATAGGGATGGGCGCCCAAGAATCAATATATAGGTCTGTAATAGCAGATTTAACTCCTATTCACCTAAGAGGTACTGCATATGGAATTTTTAATGCTCTCTACGGGCTAGCTTGGACGGTTGGAGGCACTGTTGTTGGCCTTCTTTACGATTTTAATCATCCTGAGGTGGTAGCATTTTTCTCAATTCTCATGGAACTTGCAGCTTTCTACTTTACATTTAAGGTTGAGAAATCTTTACATCAATGACTCTTCCTACTTCACTATTTTCTTCTTATGGTTTGTCATAACTTCTTATATTCTAATCAAGTAAAAACTGGATATTATATGAGAAAAAGCTTAGAGATGACATAAATTCTAAGGATTTTGGATAAAGTAAATGTCTTTTCTAGACTGAAATTCAAAAAGGAGTTCTGTTTCGAGCATAAAAGCTTCTTTCAAACTTACTACTTCTCCTTCAAAAGCTGTCTCTAGACTACTTAAAATCATCTTATAATTCCTAAAAAGTGATTCTTTCTAGAAAAGGCTTAAAACGCAAACAATGCTTGTTGTAACCATGTCAGACATAGAAGAGCTCTTAAGGTTTAAGGATAAGGACACTGTTTTCTCTAACGTTCTTGTAGCAGATGAAATCGGATTAGGGATAAAAAGAGTTTATGCTGGAGAGTGGTTTTTGCTTGATCCTGCGCTCGAGCTCTCAAGCTTCAAAATAAACGATAATGAAGTTAACTTCACCGTTAAAGATAGAATCTGGAAATTAAGTGGTGTCTTCGTTTCAGCAGTTTCTGAGAATGTTAGACTTTTTTCTATAACTTCTTCTGAACGTAGTTCAATAATTTTTACTTCTAGTATTGAGAGTTCTATAGAAGCTAAGATTAACACTTTACTTAAGTCTATAGTTTCTGATCCTGTGAAGCAATGGAACCCTGAAGCGAGAGAAAGATTCAGAAACGAAGTTAAGATAAGTTATAAGAAAGATAAGAATTCCGTTTTGTTTAATTACAACAACGATTATTTCTTTTCCATTAAAATCTTTCCAGAAAGTACAAAAATAATGATAAGACAAATTCAAACAAATGTATTTGAAGTGCAATTTTTTCTCGAAGGTATGCTTACTTCTAAAGAAAAATTTAATGTTAAAGTAATTTATTCTTTTTATGAAAAAGATACGCTCTCAGATGAGGATAAAGAATGGAATATAGCTAAAAGTTTAGTTAATGTTCCAAAAATTTCTTCGAAGAGCGAAGATTTAAAGAGACTTTACTATTTTGCTTGGGCCTCTTTGCTCAGCAATAGAGTAACACTGAAAAATCATAAGGCCTTACCTTATAGTTTTACAATGCCTTCTAAGGTTGGCTATAGGCATCAATGGCTTTGGGATTCAGCATTTCATTCAATAGTTTTATCAAATTATGACATAAAGCTAGCGAAAGAAGAATTGATGAATTTATTCATAAATCAAAAAGATGATGGGCGAATACCGCATGAAATATTTTTAACGAAAGAGCTCTGCAAGAGCATTTGGGGCGTTGATGATTATTCTCCGTGGACCACTCAACCTCCTGTTATAGCTGTTGCAGTTGATAGAATAACAAGTAAAGAAAAAGATAAAAAGTTCATGGAAATCGCCCTAAATAGCTTAATTAAGTATGATAAATGGTTTAGAAAGTTTAGAGATGAAGACAAAGATGGACTAGTTGCATATCACGATCCTCTTGAAAGTGGTTGGGATAATAGTAAGAGATGGGATGCGTATGTTAAGAAAGAAAAGAAGTACATTTCCGAAGGAATGCTTCCAATAGAAGCAGTTGATCTAAACTCCTTAATATTTGTACAAAGAAAAGTCATAAGTAGTTTAGCAAGATTTTTTGGAAATAAAGAACTTTCTGAAGAATATGAAAACCTCGCTGTTAAAATAAAGGATAAGATAGTTAATCTTATGTGGGATGAGTCAACAAAGTTTTTCTTTGATATAGAAGATAAAACTCATAACAAGACAATGGTTAAAACACCTGCAGCTTTCTTAACTTTGTTTGCTAAGGTTGCAACTAAAGGACAAGCAAACTACTTGGTAGAGCACTTAGTTAATGAAAAAGAATTCAAGAGAAAGTTACCTTTACCAACGCTTTCAGCTGATGACTCGAACTATGATCCTATGAATTTTTGGAGAGGACCAACTTGGATAAATTTAGTTTGGTTTACTTATAATGGTTTGTTAAACTATGGTTTTAAGGACGTGGCTAGAGATTTAGCAAATTCTGTTATTGAAGCTATGGCTAAAAATACTACTTGTAATGAGTATTACAACAGTGAAAGTGGGGAACCACTAGGCGTTAGATACTTTGGATGGTCGACACTAATTACCGACATAATTTTAAGAGAAAACGATTTTTGAAAACCAAAGTAATCTAATAGTTCGTAGATCGCGCAATCTATTTACTAGAAAGTTTTTAAAAAGATCCAGAAATAAAAATCTTAAATTTTCCACTTTTCATAAACTCTTCTTAGCCATTTGTCCAATCTCTAACGTTTTGAGATTGGGAACTTGCTGGATAGAACGCTTCGACTAGAAACTTATAAAAGAACTCTTAAACATTCCAGCAATATGAGGTTATAGTACTCCTATCAGTAAGTTATGCTTCCAAAGAAATAAATCTTGAAAGAAGAGTTCTTCATTTATTTAAATCAAGTAAGAGAATTGAAGAAATAGCTGAATTCAGTTAATATGGAAAACTATTGCTTTAAGCAATAAACTTTTATACTTTTATAATACTAAGAACTTATTCAAATGTCTAAATTTCTCTTTTTTAATAGGGTATTTTCCAACCTTTTTAGCATACTCTACTTCATACTTTAGCCTATCAGGAGGTATGCCAACATAAGTTTCTCCACCATTATCGAATATATAGCCTCCTCCGGGTGCTGCATAGTAAATACATCTTTCTACTTCAAGTTCTATTTCTTCAAATGAATCTTTAAGTAAAACTCTCCAGTTTGCATTTCCGTTGAATAAAACTTTTCCTTTAAACACATTAGCAATACTTCTTATATCATTCTCAACACCTACATCAACTTCATTAATCTTATACACATTCACTAGAATGTCTGCTATATGATCCATATGAGAGTCCATGTGTAAGCTACGATATCTAGTTCCATAGAGTTCGTAAAGGTGTAAATTGTAAGGCATGGTAAATTTTTCATACATTTTTCTACTCAGGTAACCTGAATGGTCATCAGCCAACCCTAAGTTTCCTACATTAGCTTTAGTCATACTGTAATAGTAATCTTGAAGTACCTTAAAAGTCTCTTCAAGCTTCTTAAAAAGCTTATGCATCTCATTTGGATACTTATAAAGCCAAGTGTAAAGTCTTTCAGGTCCCATCAGCGAACCTGCTGCTGAAACTGGAGGATGTATCTGAAGCATACCCCCAACTGGTAAGTCGCCATAGTTTCTTTTTACAAGTTCTTTAAGCTTCTCAAGTTTACTATAGTATTCTTTAATTCCTTTGTGACTATAAGGATCCGGAACTTCTAGTTTATCAATATCTTCAAGACTCTTTATGCAAGGAATCGTCCATGGACTTTTCCAAGGATTTTCTTTACATGGCATATCTATTTTACAATTAAAAACTATTCCTTCACTTATGCTTCCTAAATCCAGACTTATACCTATGTGTGTTATGTCATCCTTAAGCCAATTGAATCTCCATTTAATACCTCTAATTTGTGTGTCTAACATAACCTCTAAATTGTTGTAGTACT
The DNA here is from genome assembly GCA_017601145.1 of Candidatus Brockarchaeota archaeon. GTDB lineage: Archaea > Thermoproteota > EX4484-205 > EX4484-205 > JAAOZO01 > JAAOZO01. Next base: position 3,246 of record JAFNIV010000022.1, on the reverse strand, counting down.
CTGCAAACGTATACCCAAATAACTTCGCATAATATGGCCCCCCAACTCCTATTACTATGGGTACTCTATCTGGTTCTTCAAATTTTGATACTTTTTCAATACGTTTTCTGTTTTCTTCGGCTAGTCTTATGTAATAATAGTAGTTAAATGGTTCCATCACTATTTTTGTGTGCTTTATGTTATTTAAATTTTTAACTTTGAAAAACTAATCGCCAAAGCTATTATATATCAGCTGTAATTATTTTTTAGGTCTTCTATAAGTTATTACATATTCATACTTTTCATTATTCGCCACATGAAACTTAAACGATTCAACAGACCTCATCTGTCTTAAGATCTTTAAATACAATTAAGTCCGGAAAAATATGAATTAGGAAATTCAAGCTATGAGCTCATAGAGGTTTTGCATACGAGTTCTGAAAATAAATTACCACTGCATTATTTCCTGATCTATTAGCACTAAAGATTTAACTTATTACTTTTTTGTTCCTTTATGAGTGTAGAGATACGTGTTACTAGCGGGAAAAATACCCGCTCCTCATCCTCAAAATGTTTTTGTAAAAAATCTAAGTTTAGCGCTTTAAGGCTCTTAAGTTCTTCATCTTGTTCAAAGTTTTTTATCTCTATTAAGAAGTTTTTATGATCTTCTATCAGTTTCATAATTCTTTCTTCAGCTACTTTTGCAATCTCTCTTTCATGTTTTGTAGTTCGCCATCCTTTGCCCTCTAAAATTCTCATCGCGTATCTTATTAACGGAAATAAACTTCTTTCTAATTCTTCGTGAGCTTTAAACTTATTAACAAATTGAAGAACGCCTTCTTCTTTTTTTGTTTTAGTTAACAGTTTAAGCTCATATTTAATTTTCTTGTGGTCTTCTTCAATTTTTCTCAGTACTCCAACTTCACTTTTCATCGTACTTCTTATTTATTATAGTTGGTGTTCCCTTTATTAAAGTTTACTTCTTGAGAGACATTATCACAATTAGCCTAAAGTATCACTATTTTCTATGTTTAATATTGTTAATAAAAGTTCATTTAAGTCACGTACAAACTCTAATCACTTATTTCGCTAATTAACTTACTCTTTTTCCTTTAGGAATCTCCGAATTGAAAGATAAAAGCTTAAATTTCAAGTCCGAAAAATCAGCACCTGTTAAATCTCAAAATAAGAACTAAAAACTTAAAAGTAAAAAAAGTTATATTTCGAAGGAAAATATGAGTAAAGAAAAGATCCTTTTAGTAGTATTATTGGTTGTTTGTTTCTCAGCAGGTTATATTTATGCAAATTCAGAATTAGAGAGAAGGATAACGCATCTTGAAGAAGAGAACAATAATCTTAAATTAGAACTAGAAAAACTAAAGAACTATAGCAAAATTTCAACAAGCTACGAGGTTTACTTTTCTCCAAATGGAGGAGCTGCAGATAGAATAGTGTACTGGATAGATAGAGCAAATAAAACTATTTATGTTGCGATCTATAGCTTTACTCATGATAAAATAGGAGATGCCCTAGTTAGAGCTAGAGAAAGAGGTATAGATGTAAAAGTAATTTTTGAAGAAGAACAGATAAGTAAATACAGCGAATATTGGAAAATAAAAATATCCGAAGTTCAAGTTGCAAACGATACAAATCCTTATTATATGCATAACAAATTTGCAATAATAGATGGATATATTGTTCTTACCGGAAGTTTTAACTGGTCAACGAGTGCAGATGAGAAGAATAATGAAAACTTAATAATCATATTTGATAAGGACTTAGCAAGTAAGTACACTCAAGAATTTTGGAGAATATGGAATCAATCAAAGAAGTAGCAAGTTTTGAAGAGAAAAATTTTTGCTGAGAAACAGTATCGTAGAAAACAATTTAGCTTTTATTTTTGGTAGAAGCGATTCTTAAATACTGTAAATTGTTGGTGTTACGAAAGTGGTTCGCAGTCGCCTTTACTGTGGAATGCCCTGCAAGAGTAAATCCATTCTATTAATAAAGAGTGAGAGTAAAACTCTTATTCCATGTGCAATTCCTTATAGCAGTTACGATTGAAAGTTGTAATAAAGATCTAATGCCATGGCAATAAAGTAACAGAATTGATTAATATTGCTATGCTAGCTATTAAAAATAGGATGAAAACTAGCGAAAATTACAATGCAGCATAAAGGCTATCCAAAGCTTTCCATGCCTCCTATAGTAAATCCAATTCATTTGAACAATAAAACATAAAACTTTAGTAAAAAGTAGTACAAAGCACAATGCTTAAACTTCAAACTCATCTCCACAACAACATTCTTTGTAACTTTTTGGATACATTTTCTTAATCTCGTTTAAGTAGGTTGTACAGTGGCAAGGGGAAAGTAAAGAAATCTCACTCAAATATTCAAGTTTATTAAAGTCATGAAATCCGCCAATTACCCAATAAACTTTACCATAATTCTTAATGAAATCCAAAATCCTATCTACTCCAGGATGCGCACACCCAGTTATAACAAAAAAACCTTTATTTGTGTTTATGAAAAGAGATTGTTCTTTTATGTAGTCTCCAAGTTCTCCTGTAGAAAAAACATTTTCTGAAATTTCTTCTTTTTCACGAACCTCATGAACTTTTGCTAACTTTGAGACTTCTCCCTTCAATCGTGCTGAAAAAGATCTTAAAACGAAAACTTCTACTTCTGGATTGTTGATTTCATGTAAAACGAAAGGAAGGCCTCCAACATGGTCCCAATGTTCGTGTGAAATTACAACTTTATCAATTTCTTTAGGATCTACGCCAATTTTCCTCATGTTAAATAGCAAAAGATTTCCATCCCATCCAGTATCGAACAAAATTTTTTCTTTTTTTAGTTCAATAAAACAAGAGAATCCCCACGCTGCTCTAAAGCCTTCTCTTGCTCTGTTGTCATACAAAATTTTTATTTTCATACTTCTTTATTTTTTTTGATTCTATTTAGCTTTATCTTTACTTTATTTTTTGAAATTTCATACAACTTGTAGAAGGTAAGTTAACATAGCTAAGCTTATGAACAATTTTATAAAAAATGAAAAGTCTTTTAACTTTGATGGCGGGAAGTCCCCCTGCGAAAGCTGGGGGATGAAAGCCGAAAAGCTTATATTTTTCTCATTACATCTATCATTGTCTGCTTGGCTGGAAGGGCTGGCAGACCTAGTAGGCATGGGACAGGCCGAAAGAGACGCCTGCTGAGGGCAAGACCTCCGTAACCCACCTTCCACACGGGTTCCTCGAAACGGCCT
>JAFNIV010000021.1 GCA_017601145.1 Candidatus Brockarchaeota archaeon | reverse complement strand
TTGTCAGTAGTTTCGAGACAGGTAGGTTTAAATAGAGGTTGATTACTTTATTCTTAATGATGTCTGAAGATTACGAAGAACTGCTTAGACCAAAGGATGTTACAAAGATATTTAACATCTCAGTTAAGACTCTTTGAAAATGGCAAAGGAAAGGTATTATTAGAACAGTTAGGCTTCCAACACTAAGAGTGAGGTTGAAAGATTATGGAAGCAGTTAAAAGCTATAGAATCCAAGTAGAAGCTCCAAAGGATTTAATCGAAGAATACTTCAAAGTTAAGCAAAGAGCTTTAGACGCGATATTCTCACATGTTAAAATTTCTAAGAAGGCTCACCTTAACTTGAAAGCTGAAGATAGGAGGAAGCTTAGAGATGAGTTACTAAAAGACTGGATGTTTTCAAAGCATTATGTTGATTCAGCAATAAACTCTGTCATAGGGCTTGTTAAGAGCTGGATAACATTATATAATATAGGGAGAGCTGAAAGTAAGCCTGAGATAACTAAGAGAACAGTCTACATCAAGAGTACTCTTTTCAGCTTCAGAAATGGTATACTGAGGATAAGCATAGAACCGAACAAACGTTATCTTGAGGTTGACTTAAGAAAGTATCCTTGGATTCACGAAGATTTTGATAGGATTGGAGGGCTGATTCTAACTGAGAGGGAGCTTATAATAACGGTTAAGAAGAATGTTGAGCCTAAAGCTGAGAAGTGGGCTTCATTTGATGTAAACCTAACAAACATAACAGCCATAATTGATAGCAAAATTAGATGCTACGACTTAAGAGAACTCTACCATATTCACAGAACCTATGAAACTAAGCGGCAGAGGATACAAAAGTTATCTAAGATTAAGCCTGAAACATCCAAGAGGTTGCTAGAGAAATATTCTAAACGTGAGAAGAATAGAGCCAAGGACTTCATGCATAAACTAACCACACAGATTGCGAGGGAGCTCAAGGAGAAGAACTGCGGAGCAATCATGGAGAGACTTAAGAGCGTGAAGTATAAAATTCTAAACCACTCAAAGAAAATGAACCGAAAGCTATCAAAGTGGAATGCAAGAACATTCCAGTTCATGCTTGAATACAAGCTGAAATGGCTTAACTTACCAGTAAAATATGTTAATCCTAAAAACTCTTCTAAAACCTGCCCTCTCTGTTCTGGAAGCATGGCTTCCTATGAGGGCAGGATAATGAAATGCGAAGAATGCGGATTAGCAATGGATAGAGACATCGTAGCAGTATTGAACCTTCAGATGCGGGGAGAAGGGTTCACCCAAAGAGCCCTCGATGAAATAATAGAGAGGGAAGGGTTAAGTAGGAATGAAAATAACAATTCACTATGTATTCCTACTTAACTCAGAACCCTGTTGTTTCATCATAAGAATTTAAGACTAAAGCATATGAGTGCCATCGCATGTCTTCGCAGTGTGCAGGTCTGGAAATCCTTCTCTACAGGTTGCAAAATCTATAGATAGGTCATCGGCAACTTCCTTCACCTTTAACATAAGTTCCCTTCGAAGATCCTTTGGTGCATAAGTCGACATATTTATACGCTCGCCACGTGAGTAAATGCCATTAAGATAACCTTCTAGTTCGGGAAATGCTAACAAGACCCTTTTAAAATTATCAGGCTTTACTTTATAAGTTGAGGTCGTAACTTGCTTAACACCAACTTTGTGTGTTGCTTCAAGGACAGCTTTAATGGAATTTAAGTCATCGTTAATTCCTGGAATTAATGGGTCAAGCCTAACTATAGTTGGTATGCCTGCTTTGTTTAGAGCTTCAAGAGTTTTTAGTCTACTAATTGGAGATGGAGCATTAGGTTCAAGCCTTCTTGCGATTTGTTCATTCAACGTTGTTATCGTTATGCTTACGCAGACCTTACCCTTAGAGAGAATATCTATGTCCCTAGTCACTAAATCTGATTTTGTAATTATGAGTAACTTGAAACCATTCTTAATGAATATTGGAAGGACTTCTCTCATAAGAAGACTACGAGCCTCTTCTGGAGTATAGGGGTCAGAACTATTGGCGATAGATATGGGCTTATTTTTATCAAGCTTATTCAATTCGTTCTTAAGCTGTAAAATCGTAAAGCTCTTTGGCCTAGGCTTAAATGCGTTGAAAATATAGGGTGTAATATAGCAATACGTGCACTTATGAGAACAACCAGTCCAAGGTGAGAAGCTATACTTTGGAGGGCATGTACACAGCTTACTATGCCATGGATCAAAAGGAGTTATGAGCTTCAAATTCTTGTTCAATAAGTAAACAAGAGTAGATAAAGCTTTAAATAACTTGTTTGTTCTTTTATTCTATTATTTAGGTTGAATTACAATCCGATTAAACTAAACGATGTTATGTATGCACAAGTATGTAAAGTGATCGACAACATAGAGTATAGAAAGTATTACAGGTTTAGGGGAGGACGTTGGTATGGTGGCATAGCTACAGGTGATGTAGTCGGATGCAACCTCAAGTGCAGATTCTGTTGGAGCTGGAGACAAAGGGATAATGCATTGCAGTATGGTAAATTTTACGATTCTTCTCAAGTGTGCTCCAGGCTAGTTATGATCGCCAATAAAAGAGGATATCATCAAGTTAGACTTTCCGGAGGAGAACCAACAATATCAAGGAGACATTTATTTGGAGTAATTGAATATTTTTTGAAGAAAGGCTTGCACTTTATATTAGAGACAAATGGCATTTTAATAGGTTATGATCGAAGCTATGCTGAACAATTATCTGAATACAAGAATGTGCATGTTAGAGTATCTTTAAAGGGTGTATGCGAAGAAGAGTTTCATCGCTTAACTGGTGCTGATCCAAATGCGTTCAACTTCCAAATCAATGCCCTGAAGAACCTTCTAGAATATGAGGTATCATGCCATCCAGCAATCATGCTAAGCTTCAGTGAAAAGAAAGAAGTACAGAACTTAGTCGATAAGTTACGAAGCATAGATACTAGTTTAGTTAATAATCTTGAAGAAGAATACATATTCCTATATCCGCATGTTGTTGAAATACTGAATAAGTATGGCTTAAAGCCTAAAGTTGCATATTCTTTGAATAACATGTCAACTAAGCTTATATAATCTTATTAGGTTTTCTAATTCGACATATTTTTGGTTTTTTAATTATTCACGCGTTAGCATCCAAAAGTTAGCTGCTATTAATATGTCTAATGTTTAGGAAAGGATAGACTAGAAGACAAAGGTTTATTGTAACTGATAGTTACATATAGATCAAGCACTTTTGAGCTATAACTGAAGGCTTCTGAAAAGATTGCCTAAAAATCAACAAGAAAGCCTATTTCTTTGCCTTGTCCAAGGCTTTATCCTTTTAATACAATATTGTTCTAATCTATACTTTATAAACATAGAAACATTTATATATCCTTTGTATTGTTATGCAGCAAATGGAAAAGAGAGAAGTTTCCAATCTAGAATGGAACGAGAAAACCTTTTCCCTATTTTCTTACCTTAACAGTATAAGAATTACAAAAAATGGCAAAAGAATTTCTTATGTTCTTACAAAAACAAACTTACCAGCAAATAAGTATGAAAATACAATAGTTATAGAAGAGCTTGAAGATGGAGAAAGAAAGTTCGTTGAAAATGCAACGATGCCGCGTTTTAGCCCAGATGGTGAAAAGATGACATTTTTAAGAACAGTTGAGGGCGAAGCCAAAAAAATTGAATTATGGCTTTTAAATATTAAATCTATGAGCATGAAGAAACTTCTTGAAAGTGATAACTTAAATGAAGTCGTATGGAATGAGGACAACAGAAGAATACTTTTAACTAAGTTTAAGAAAAATGATGATACAGATTTCTTCTTTGAAGATAACGCTCCAGTTTGGTTTAATGAAAAGGGGTTCATAAGTAAAGAGGAGACATTGATACAAGTTTATGATACCGAAAGTGAGGAGGTACTTGAAACATTAAAAGAAAAATTCTTCATGCTCCCATACTTTCCTGTAGCAGTATGGCATAAGAATTCAGTAGTTTTTAATGTACCAAACAGGAAAAATCCCTACTCATTGTTCAATATATACAGCTATGAAGATGGAAAGAAAGAAAAATTGTTTGAGAATGTATCTTTTAGAGCCATCAACTCAAATGACTCCTTACTTCTTTTACATGGAAAACCAAAAAAGAATGTTCATGCTGAACATAACTACTTATATTTATACGATGGAAAAACAGTAAGGCCAGTTACAGAAAACCTTGCTTATGATAATTTGTTTGGAAAAATAGGGAAGGATGGAAGTGTTTACTTTACCAGTAGCAAAAAAGGAAAGGTTACTCTTGAGGCCATAAAAGGTAACAAGGTAGTCCAGATAGTAGATGAAAATGCTTCTGTAACTGATTTTGATATAAGTGATGATGAAAAAGTTGTGCTCTTAAAACAGTCTGACGTTGAACTAAACGAAGCTTATCTCTTTGAAAACGGTAAACTTAAGAAATTAACTGCGTACAACGAACTAATCTTACAGAAATTAAAAGTTAAAAGACATAATCACTTTAAGTACAATAGCGTAGATGGGTTAGAAATTGATGGCTGGTTTATAAAACCTGAAATTAAGGACAATGAAAAAGCACCTTTAGTCGTTTTTGTTCATGGTGGTCCAAAGGGCATGTATGGTTATGCATTTGACTTTATGGCACAACTTTTAGCAAGTAAAGGCTTCTTTGTTCTCTTTACGAATCCTCGGGGAAGTAGTGGTTATGATGAGCAATTTGCCCTTAGAGTAATAAAGAGAACTGGACTAGAGGACTTTCAAGATATATTGGAAGGAATAGAGTGGCTTTTGGAAAATGAGTCACAAGTTGACAAAGATAAAATCGGAATAACGGGTATAAGTTATGGTGGCTTTATGACAAACTGGGCAATAACTCAAAAGCCTTCTTTGTTTAAGGCTGCAGTAAGTGAAAATGGAATAAGTTACTGGTTAACGAGTTATGCTTTTTCAGATATTGGATTATGGTTTGACAAAGAACTAATTGGAGAGAATCCATTAGAAGACGAAAACTTCTATAAACTTAGTCCAATTTTCTATGCTAGAAACGTCACGACACCAACCTTAATAATTCATAGCCTTGAAGACTATAGATGTCCTCTAGATCAATCTGTAATGTTCTATCATGTACTTAAAGACCTTGAAAAAGAAGCTTACCTTATAGTATTCAAAAAGGGTGATCATGGACACAGTATAAGGGGGCTACCTAAGCATAGATCAAAAAGATACAAGATAATAACAGAGTTCTTCATAAGTAAACTCATAAAAGAAGAAAAGGAATTCAATATCGAAGATCTCATAAAGAAAGATTAGTTTCTTGTTCTTGAAACTTAAAACGCTATAAGAATCCCTCAGAAGCTTCCTATGGGAGATTCTCGGTTTTTCTGGACTGTATCAATCCAGCCCAGTAGAGCATTAGCCACAATCTGGTTACTGGAACTTCACTTCTTACCTTAAATGGAGCCTTATTCCAACTTTTGGACATCTATCTGCATTTGAGCAACTCGCTAAAAAATTCATTCCAGAACTAAAGTTCTAGGCTTTCTTTTGATCTTCTTGAACTAGCTAAAATCATTTGCAACTCGCTACCTTTACTCTCCTCTGCAGGCGATAACAGTGTCCTCGCTTGGAAAACTCTTGCCCATTATGAGATTCTTAGTGATTATCTCCAGAACTAGAGTATCGCCTAAAAATAGGGACTCATCTTCCCAGCTACGTGTGACTGGTGGTTAGCCTCATTCTATACCCACTGCGGACCACTAGCTTGATCGAATTTGTTGACACTGTTCTCAGCAAATATTATCAGTAGAGGGATATAGTAACAGTTAATGATTTATATGAGTAGATATGTACTTCTGTTTGGGGCAACTATCTTACTATGGTTGTTAGAATCATAACCAGTACGGTAAGAATTGTCGTAATATGTTAAACTCCAAGAAGCCACTTCCATATAGGCATGTATTTGATTTCTTTATTTTTCACTCTGGTTTCGCCCTCCTGATTCCTAGTGATGCATAACAGCTTTTTACAGTCTAGTTCTTCGCTTGCTTTCACAACCTTCTTTAAGTGTTCTTCGTCTACTTCATGGCATACTTCGATTATCTGTTCGATTCGACCGCTGGTTTTAACAATAAAATCTACTTCCTTCCCATCTTTTGTCGTATAGTAGAAAACTTGAGATGTCCTGTTTTGAAGCCTTCTCAAAAGCTCGATGAATACTAGGTTCTCCATTTTCCTACCTAAGTCTAATGGTTTTTCGAAGAGGTTTGAAAAGGCAAGGTCAATAACGTAGATTTTCTTCGGAGAAACTGCTTTTTCCCTCTCAGAATATGAAAACTTCTGGAGAGTGAATATTAGGAAAGCCTGACTTATGTAGTTTATGTAATTTATGAGTGTTTTAGTGTCAATTTTAACATCCAGTGTTTCCATGAATTTTTTTAAAGAGTTCCATGTGAACGAGTTAGAGTAGTTTGAGAGAACAAAATAGAAAATGCTTTGAAACTCCGCCATGTTCCGTATTCTAAACCTCTCCACAAGGTCCCTGTAGAAGATTGTTTCGAGTAATGACACGATTTTCTCTCTAGACTTATAGAGCCACACCTCAGGGAAGCCTCCCCATTTCATGTATTCCTCGAAAACATTTTGCACTCGACCCTTCTCCCTGAAGGTTTTCAGGGAAAAGTTACAGACTTCTTTAAATGAAAAGGGGGCTACTAGTTTCGAAGTATACCTTCCCCTTAATCTTGATGGTATTTCAGAGGATTGCAGTGATGAAGAAGAGCCAGAAATGAAGATAGTGAAATCTTTAACATCATGTAACCATCTTAAATTGAAATCCCAATCCTTCCATTCCTGTATTTCGTCGAGAAAAAGGTTGACCTTGCCTTCCGGATATTCCTTCCGCACAAGCTCAGCAAACCTTCTAACAGGAATCGTTCTAAGCGAAGGTTCATCGAATGAAACGTAAACGGTCTGCCTATTGTTCTTTAACATATCGTTTGCTGTTTTAAGCATAAGAAAAGTTTTACCAGATCTTCTTGGTCCCACTATAGCCACTACGTCGGGACTTGCAGTAGGCAACACGATTTCTCTCGGAATCTCGTTAACATATTTTAACGAATCTAGATACTCGTAAGTGATCTCTAACAGTTGCCCCATTTATGGAATACTATTCCAAAGTTACTTATAAAATTTATGGAATAATATTCCATATTCAACGAGCGACTTATGTTTTTTGGGTCATAATTCCGAATTCTTAATTCGAGAGCAGACAATCCTTAAACAAATCCTTTTTAAAGTAGAACCTGAATTCTGGTTTTTCAACTTATACTATCAATGTTCTTAAACCGATCACAATCCTGATACGTTGTTAGAAACGATTTAATTTTTAAAATTGGTTCGGATTTCGAACAACAATGAAAAGATTTATAAACAAATTAGGCCTAAACCACGATTGATGTGAGATGTCTAATCTAGATAAGATATTCCAAAAAAGTGATTGGAAGGTTGAGAAGCATGTTCCCGTCATAGAACTACCTGAAAAAATAGAGAAGGGAAAAGCATTTAATGTAAGAGTATCTGTTGGAAAAGAAATACCTCATCCCAATACAACAGAGCATCACATAAGATACATTGAACTTTTCTTCTTACCCGAAGGGGAGAAGTATCCCTATCAAGTAGGAAAAGCCGAGTTTGATGCACATGGTGAATCTACAAAAGGACCAAATACTAGCACAGTCTACACCGAGCCTGTAGCTCTTTTTGTCATGAAAACAGAAAAACCAGGTACTCTGATTGCTTTTTCTTTATGTAACATTCACGGACTTTGGACAAATGAAGAAGAGATCAAGCTAGTTTAGTTATACAAGCTAGCTTTTTGATATTTTTCTAATTCGTTTTTAGTAGCTTTAGACAGAGTTATGTGTAGCGACAAAAATTTCGATGCAGTAGAAAAGGAAGATTCCTAAAAAATAAGTCAGATTAAGACAATATCGCCTATAAATGGTTTTATTCCAAGACATAGAGCCTGTATTCCTAGAACTAGCTGAACTTGAAGCATTCAGGTTAGTTGGTCTTGAAGAGCTATCGCAAGAAGAAGGACAACAAATGTATTAAAGTATAACGTATTATAAAGTGCCTTAAAAAATAAAAGCTAAAAAATTATTTTTGCTTTATCTATTCTTTGTAATTTTTTGTAAAGCTCTGAAAGAATAATTCTTATATTGTTGAGTGGCATTTTTTCACTAGGGTGAAGGACAAACATTACCTTGTCTTCTATACCTGGAGCAAGAATGGGCACAACAACAGTAGCTTTATTTGAGTACCAAAAAACAAAAAACTCTGGTTCTTCTAGTTCTTCTTGAGTAGCTTCTTTTCTTGTAGGCACTGAAGCATCTGCAAAAAAAATTTCAATGAGGCGATTTGAACTTCCAAGGCCTTTTATGCCAGACTCAAGGTCAAGAAATGTCATCGAAGTGTTTTTCTTCACGTTAGAAACTGGTGTTTCTTCTTTCGTACTCTTAGTAGGAACTTTATTTTTTAAAGGTTCTATACTTACGTTATCTTCTATCGTTTTTTCTTTGACAATACTAGAAGCTTGCTCCTTCTGAATTAAAACTTGTTTTACTGCTTCAGGTTTCGTTAACAACGTTGATTCAGGAGGATTTTTAGGTTGCAAACTAGGTGCTACTAGAAGCTTATTTTCAGAATTTTCTGGTTTCTCTTTCCGTTCTTTTATGTACTTCTCCAAAATTCTCTTTAATTCAAGTTCTACAAACTCTTCTTCATTGATTGAAGGCAACTTACTGTTTAGTATAAATAACTTTATGTTATTAGCCTTTTCTTTTTATAACAATAGACTAATTAATCTAAAGTATTTCACTACTTCTTCTAATTTATGAAAAACTTTAAGAAACTTGTTAAAAAAACTTACGTTTACATGACGCTCATTGAACTTGCTTACAACTTTATGAGTGAAGTCGATAGAGTTAAATTCGTTAAATATTTTTAATGGTAAACAATGAATAAGGAAAAAATAGCAATAATAGGCGCAGGAATAATTGGTGCCAGTATTGCAAGAGTGCTATCACGTTATGAAAACATCGAAATTCATTTGATTGAGATGGAAACTGATGTTGGGTGGGGTGTATCAAAAGCAAACACAGCTATACTTCATGCTGGTTATGATGATGATCCTTTTCTTTATCCAAATAGAGCAAAGTATTGCGTAAGAGGAAATTACCTATGGCGAAAGTGGTCTAAGCAACTTCAAATACGAACCTCTTGGAATGGTTCGTTAGTTCTCTCCTTTTCAAAGGAAGATGAAGAAGAATTATACAATTTGTTAGAACGAGGAGAAAGAAATGGAGTAAAAGGACTAAGGATAATCGAAAAAAGGGAGATTCAAAAACTAGAGGAAAATGTATCGCCAAATGTAACTCTGGCACTTTGGGCTCCAACTGCTGGTCAAATTTCTCCCTTTGAAGCTGTTGCTGCTCTAGTTGAGAACGCTGTTGAAAATGGAGTAATTCTTCATCTTGAAACAAAAGTTCTAGATATCGTCGAAGACGGTACTAGAATAACTAAACTTGTAACTAATAATGGAGAAATTGAAGTTGATTGGGTAATAAACGCTGCAGGCCTCTATGCAGATTATATAGCTAAGTTAGTTGGCGAAGAAGATTTTAAGATAACTCCAAGGAAGGGTGAGTATTTCTTGTTTAACGATCGCGCTAAACCAAAAGTTTCAAGAATACTTTTTCCAGCTCCGAAACCTAAGTCGAAAGGTGTAGTGGTAACTACTACTGTTGATGGAAACTTAATGATTGGGCCAAATGCTACTGACTTACCTGAAGATGAAAAAGAAAACAGAGAGACCACACAGGAAGGCTTAGAAGAAGTTTGGAGAGAGGCTTCAAAGTTAGTCAAAAATTTGCCCTCAAAAAGTGAAGTAATAAAGACATTTGCAGGACTAAGACCAGAACCAACCGGAGGTGACTTTGTAATTAGGCCTCACAACTCCTTACTAGGATTTATAAATGTTGCAGGTATAAGATCTCCAGGGATAACTTCTGCTCCTGCTATTGCTTACGAGGTTCCTAAGATGTTGCTACATCTTGGAGCTAGATTAATTTTAAAAAAGAATTGGAATCCAATTAGAAGAAGAATAGTAAAGTTCTCAAGAAGTTCTAACAGAAGAAAACGTGAACTTATAGCAATGAACCCTCTCTATGGGAATATAGTTTGCCAATGTGAAATGGTTACAGAAGCTGAAGTAGTAGAAGCAATAAGGAGAGGCGCAAAGACAGTAGAAGGAGTAAAACTTAGAACAAGAGCAGGAATGGGAAAATGTCAAGGAGCATTTTGTAGAATAAAGATAGCAATGATACTTTCAAGAGAATTAAAAATTAAACCATGGCAAGTAAAGGTAAAAGGAACGGGTTCTGAAATTGGCGTTGGAGACTTATTTAGTTTGCTGCGCAAGTGAGAAAAATGTACAGCTACGATCTTGTAGTAGTTGGAGGCGGAGCTTCTGGAATAGCTGCCTCTATAAAGGCAAAAGAACTTGGAATAAAGAAAGTTGCTTTAATCGATGAGAAAAATTATCTTGGAGGAGTTCTACCACAATGCATACATTCTGGTTTTGGATTAGTTTACTTTAAAGAAGACCTTACTGGTCCAGAGTTTACAGAAAAGTTAGCTCAAAAAGTAATGGAAACAGACTTAGATATCTATACTAGTACTTTTGTATCCAAAATAGCATATAGAGATTATTTTGAGAAGTTGGTTTATGCAGTTTCAAAACATGGAATTAAGAAGTTTAAAACAAAAACGATAATATACTCTACAGGATGCAGAGAAAGAAACATTTATGAAATAGGAATTCTTGGAAACAGGCCTTCGGGGGTATTTACAGCTGGAGAAGCTCAAACATTAATGGACATTTATGGGGTAATGCCTGGAAGAGAAATTGTAATAGTTGGCTCTGGAGATATTGGGTTAATAATGGCAAGAAGGTTTGCCTTACAGGGTGCGAATGTTAAAGCAGTAGTTGAAATAATGCCATATCCTGGTGGACTAACTAGAAACATAGTTCAATGCCTAAATGACTTTAACATCCCACTTTTATTGAATCATTCTGTCTTAAGAGTTATTGGAAAGAATAGGGTTGAGGAAGTTGAAGTTTGTAAGTTAGATGAAAACAGAAAGTGCATTGAAGGAAGCAAATTCAGAATAAAATGCGACACCCTAGTAATTTCTGCTGGACTAGTTCCTAGAGTAGAATTGTTGGAGGACTTAGGAGTTACTATTGATCCAATAACAAAGAGTGCGGTAGTAAACGATAGACTAGAAACTTCGTTGCCTGGAGTATTTGTGGCTGGAAATTCTTTGGTTGTTAATGATTTGGTTGATTATGCTGTAGAGCAAGGTGAAATGGCAGCTCAAGGAGCAAGTGAATTTATTTTTAATAAAGGAATTAATGCTGTACTTTGGAAAAAAGTAAAACTTAATGGAAACATTAGATTCTTCATTCCTCAACTTATAAGTGGAGAAAAAGCCGTAACAATGTATGGAAGAGTTTTAACTCCAGAAGAAAATGTTAAACTCAAAGTTAGTGAAATTAACAAAGAAATCCCCTTTGTAAGGGTAAGACCTTCAGAGATGATTAGGCTAAAGCTGAGTAAAGATGAGCTAAGTAGTGCAAGAGGTGAAAGTTTAACTTTTTCTATTTTTAAAAGAGGTGCACAGCTTGGAGAATAAAAGAAAATTAGTAAAATTAACATGCATAGTTTGTCCAATTGGGTGTGAAGTAGAAGTTGTTACTGAAGACGATAATATTGTTTCAGTTAAGGGAAATAAATGCCAAAATGGAGAAAAATACGTAAGGGGTGAGGTCATTCAACCAAGAAGGCTAGTCTTTACAGTGCTAAAATGCAAAAATGGAAGTATGCCTACAGTAGCTGTAAAAACAAGTAAACCAATTCCGAAGTTTTTAATTTCTGATGTAATGAAGTACTTGTCAAACATAGAAGTTTCAGCTCCGCTAAAAGTAGGGAACGTCATCGTGCAAAACATTCTAAACTCTGGTGCAGATATTGTAGTTACAAGAGGTGTAGATCTACTAGACCAATCACAGAAACACAACTAAGAATTAAAATTCAACTCATAAAAATACTTATAAATACTTTTCTTGAATATTTTTATGTAAAACATGAACGTAATAGATCTTTTTCCACCATGGATTAGAGCGTATACGCCCTTCATTGTGGCATGGATTGTATCGGCAGTTGTGATAATGGTTGCAGTAAGCATGACAGGAGGAAAAGGTGATTTTATTTTATCTTTGTTGGTATCTTTGATAGGTTCTCTTGTGTTTGGTTTGTTTTCTGGTAGACTTTTGTACAACTTAATAGCTATCTTTGTATGGCTTCTACTTTTGAAGACGTTTTTTAAGATGAGTTGGTTCCAAGCGATTGGCGCTTCAATTCTTTCTTATATCTTTAGTGTAATACTGCAATTCTTATTTGGAGTACAGTTGATCCTTTAATTTTATTGATATTTTTTAAGTATAAAACTTAAATATACTCTGTGATAAAGAATACTTATGACATTAAGAGTTGGAATAATAGGGTGTGGTGGAATAGCAAACAAACATGCAGAAGTTTTGTCAAGGATTAAGGAAATCTCTCTGGTAGCATTTTGTGATATTATAGAAGGAAATGCTAAAAGTTTTAATGAAAAATATGCAAAGGGAAAAGCAAACGTTTATACTGATTATACAAAGATGCTTGAGAAAGAAAGATTAGACATAGTTTATATTTGTTTACCTCCTTTTGCACATGGTAACGAAGTAGAAATTGCAGCTGAGAATCACACTAACATATTCATAGAAAAACCAATAGCATTAAGTCTTGAGCTTGCAAAAAACATGGTTAGAGTAACAGAAAAGTATTCAGTGAAAACACAAGTTGGTTTTATGTCGAGGTTTGGATCAGCTGTTGAGTACTTTAAGAACTTAGAAAGTAAAGATGAAACTGGAAATTTAGTTTTGTTCATTGGTAGGTATTTCTGTAATTCTTTGCATTCTCCTTGGTGGCGTGAAAAAGCAAAAAGTGGAGGTCAAGTAGTAGAACAAATAATTCACCTTTACGATCTATCTAGGTATTTAATGGGTGAACCAAAGAGTACGTTTTCTAAGATGAACAACATTTTACATAAGAACGTTGAAAACTACACTATTGAAGATGTTAGTGCATCTGTCATAAAATTCAAAAATGGTTCTCTTGCTACCATTGCTGCAACAAACTGTGCAATACCGAACAAGTGGATCTTTGATTTTCATGTTGTCAGTAAGAACTACACTTCATACTTTTTAAGTCCTAATGTTGTAAGTATTACGAAGACAGATATTCCCTGGGAAAACAGTATAGAGATAAAAAGTGATAGAGATTTATATGAAGCAGAAACATTAGACTTAATTTCTGCTATAAAAGAGAATAAAAGTACTAGAACACCAATGATAGAAGGTGCAAGAAGCTTAAGTCTAGTTCTTTCTGTAGTTAAGTCAGCTGAAGAAAATAGAGAAGTTGAAGTTGAGATGGTATGAGTGTAAATAGCGAAGACAAGGTTATACTTCTTGGTCATGCACATATCGACCTAGCATGGCTCTGGACTAAAGACGAAACTATACATTTAGTTTCACTAGGTACTTTTAATTATACATTAGAGTTAATGAATAATTTTCCTTTCTTAAAGTTTGCGCAAGGCTCTGCGCAAATCTACAAATGGATTGAGCAACATTATCCTGAAGTTTTCAGAAAAATTTCTGAAAAGGTAAAGTCTGGACAATGGGAAGTAGTTGGAGGAACGTGGAGTGAATTTAGCCCTAACTTAACAGGAGAAGAAACTCTAGTAAGACAATACTTATATGGAAAACTTTACTTTAAAGAAAAGTTTGGAGTTGATGTTAAAATAGCTTGGCTTCCAGATAGCTTCGGTTTTCCTTGGACCTTACCTCAAATTCTTAAAAAAAGTGGAATAGACTACTTCCTTACCAGCAAACTAAACTGGCAAGTTGAGAGGATGAAGAAACCAATTCCTTTCCCATATCATATCTTTTTGTGGGAGGCTCCAGATGGTTCAAGAGTGTTATCCTATTTTACTCCTGGGGGCTACAATGAACTCATAAAGAAGGAGAGTATAGTTAGTCAACTCATAAGGTTAAAGGAAAAGCATGGAGTAAACATACTATTGTTTCTTTTTGGCTACGGTGATCATGGAGGTGGCCCAGCTAAGCACATGATCAATGAAGCCCTGAGACTTCAAAAAACTAAAGATTTTCCGAGAGTGTTATTTGATAGTGCATTATTTTACTTTAAGGAGTTAACTTCAAGCATACCGAAAGAAAAAATAGAAACGTATCGTGATGAACTCTATTTAAAAACTCATAGGGGTACGTTTACAACCGAATCAAGAATAAAGAAAGCAATAGCGGCGCTAGAAGAAGATCTATGTAACGCTGAAAAACTTTCAACAATTTGTTGTATGCTTTACGATGAAAGCTATCCAAAAGAAGAAATAAAGAAAGCTTGGGAATCTTTACTCTACATCACTACTCACGATATTGCTGATGGAACTTCAATTCAAGATGTTTATGACGAAATATTTTTGCAAGAGTATCCAGAAGTAAAGAAGATTACAAATGAGGCTATAAGTAAAGCACTGAGCAAGATGTTTTCAGCTTCTAGAGAAGAAGTTGCAAGAGAAGGCAGCACGATTGTTGTTCTGAATACTCTATCATGGCCAATTTCAAAGATTGTAAGTATCCCAATTGAAACTAAAGAATTAAATCTTCAAGTTTGTAATATTGATGGAAAGGCTGTAAAGACACAAATTGTTAATGAAGGTAATGGACATAGCTTAGTTTTCTTAGCTGAAGACTTACCTTCACTTGGTTTTAAAGTCTTCAAAGTTTGTCATGCAAAAACTTTTCAAGATTCAAAACTAAAAACAGGAAAGTGGTTTTTAGAAAATGAATTCTTTAAAGTAACAATAGATCCAGAAAGTGGCTTAATTTTAAGTATATTTGATAAGAAGAATAACTTCGAAATTCTAGATAGCACAAAGAGAGGAAATGTTCTCCAGCTTTACGAGGATATTCCTCCAAATGCACCTAGAGGTGAACCTGCATGGAATCTTTACTACGGTAATAAGGTAGAATTAAACAAGATAAGTTCAATAGAAATTGCTTCAAGTGGTCCATTAGTAGCAACAATTAGAGTTACCAGAAAATATGAAAGCTCTACTTTTGTTCAAGAAATTTCATTGCACGAAGGGTTGCCGATGATAAACTTTAAAGTTAAAGTAAACTGGAATGAAAAATATAAAACATTAAAGGTTTCATTTCCTCTTAGTTTCGTAAATGACTACGCTACCTACGGCATACAGTTTGGAGCAATTCAAAGATTCAGGCATGACCTAGAGGGTTCTAATATGGAAATTAAACTTCCTAGAAGAAGATGGGAAGAAGCAGACGTGGCGAAGTTTGAAGTTCCTGCTCATAGGTATACAAACGTAGATAACAAAGATGAAAGCTATGGCGTAGCTTTGATAGTTAAGGATAAATACGGCTTTAGCTACGAGAAGAACGAACTTAAATTAACTTTACTTAGAAGTCCAAGGAGAGGATATCCTCAGCAACCAGAGCAGTGGGTTGATCAGTCTTCAGATCCAACAGTTGGCGAGCATATTATTAGTTATTCACTTTATCCTCACAAAGGAAGCTGGAAAACAGCAAGAGTCCCAAATGTGGCATATGAACAAACAAAAGACCAAATAGTTTTTATTTCAGAAGCTTCTTTATCATTAAGAGAAAAGTCGTTTATAACTATACTTCCAAGTCAGCTAGTACTAACAACTTTGAAAGTCTCAGAAACCAATAATGACATCATAGCACGAGTGTATAATCCTTATGATGAAGAAGTTCAAGCAGAGCTTATGGTGCCATTCGAAGTAAAGAACGTTAGTGAAGTCGACTTGCTTGAGTCAGGGGATTTCATAAACAAGCCCTTAAAAGTTGAAAATGGGAAAATAAAGTTTAACATGGGTAGCTTTGAAATAAAAACCATACGTTTTTACATTTAGTTCTGAAAATTCAATACTCAAAAATTTTAGAGCTAAAGTGATTGGTATTTTTCATTTTGTATAAAGACTTGATCTAGGTTGCTGTGAACTACCCCTTGCTATCGCAAGGAGCTTCCTGCTTCCACGGACAGACTCGCTCTCCACTCACCCACAGCGGAGGCCTCGGCAAGTGAGGCCGTTTCGAGGAACCCGTGTGGAAGGTGGGTTACGGAGGTCTTGCCCTCAGCAGGCGTCTCTTTCGGCCTGTCCCATGCCTACTAGGTAGTAGGCACTTTTCGGCTTTCATCCCCCTGCGAAAGCTGGGGGACTTCCCGCCATCAAAGTTAAATTTTTGATATAGTTAACTAATATGCAAAAATATCAAACCTAACAAAAATAAAGATTCTCTTATAATTTCGTTAAGCTTCAAGATGTCTAGTAGATATTTTATACTACAAATTGTTCGAGAAACTTCTTAGCTAAAAGTAGGCCTTCTTCATACTTGAAGTAAGGATCTTCATGCTCTATACTTAATGCATAGTTGTAACCATGTTTTTTCAGAACTGTTATGAAATCAGCCCAGTTTAAATCGCCATACCCTGGTAGCCTATGCGGGCACCAACCTTCACTCCTTATTCCATTTCTTGAAACCTTTTCCCATAATACTTGAGCATCTTTTACATGCGTATGGTGTATCCTATCGCCAAATTCGTCTGCAACGCTTACAGCATCTATCATTTGACAAATGAGATGACTAGGATCAAATTCAAGACCAAAGTTTTTTGAAGGTATTACCTCAAACATTTTTTCCCATATGTCTGGTCTATATGCTATATTACCAGGACAATTTTCTATCGCAATTTTTATATTCCTATCTTCTGCCTTCTTAATTATTTCTGGCCAAACGTTTTTTATTTCTTTTATATTGTCTTCTACACTTCCGGGATATAAACCAACCCATCCAGTTACAACTGGGATTTCAAGCCTATATGCAACTTCTATTAGGTCTAAGAAGAATTTTTGATGTACTTTTCTTGTACTTTCCTCTTTATGGATTGGATTTCCGTAGAAGCCTATAGCCGATACTATAACTTTAGAATTTTTTAATAATTCTTTTGTTTCCTTAGGATCTGAAATTATAGCATTTACGTTAAAGAATTCATTAGAAGGTCCAGTTGAAATTGAAATTGCCTTGAACCCTTTTTCTTCTGCCCACTCCAGCGTTTTTTTAAGGTCTCCTAGTTGTCCACCTGTAAGAAATCCAATGAACATGGCTCGTCTCTCTTTATTAGCAAAAATTAATATTTATGTTTTTCCTAACGTTGCACAAATTTCTTTAAGTTCCAAGCCACCTTAGCAAAAGCTTTATTCCATAGTATCCGCTGTATGCATAAACTAAATTAAGTATTATCTTACCTGCTATAGCCGCTAAGAGAGCTTTTAACTTCGGATAGTTCATGGCACCTAACGGTATCCAAACGAGGTCATCAGGAGTTAAAGGCGTAGCTGCAAATAAGAATATTAAAAGAACTCCATACTTATTTAATTTTTTTCCAAATTCATCAAATTGTTTCTTTCTACTTTCTGAAACAACGTACCTTCCGGCGTACCCTATATAGTAATGAGTAAATTGCCCTATACCCGAACCAATACCCCCTAATATACCAACTAACAGAGGATTAAGCTTAGTTCCTAATGCCATAATAACAAGAAAGGAAGGAAATATAGACAAGAATATTGAGCTAGTTCCTAAAAAACCTGCTATAAATGCTCCAGCGTAACCTAAACTCTCAACTACTTTTACTAGCTCGCCTATAGTGATAAAGAAAATTCGCTTCAACGCTTGACGGTTGATGAACACTAATGGCTTTATAAATATTTTTTACTATGATAAAATCAAATCGAAAAGTTTATAAGGATTACGACATATCGCAATTTTATGAAGAACTTAACATCCTTGACTTCAAAGTCTATTGAAGATTATCTCTCAACTATACTTCGGTTTGAGTCTGTTTTTGGAATAGCGAAAACAGGCGATATAGCTTATGAGCTGAACGTTAACTATGGTACAGTAACCAATATGTTAAACAAACTTGAGAAAGTCGGTTTGCTGAAGAGACAAAGGTATGAAGGTGTAACCTTAACTAAGAAAGGTAAAGCTATTGCAGAAGAAACCATTAAAAGACATAGAATTACTGAAAGGTTGTTAACAGATGTTATAGGAGTAAGTCCAGAAAATGTACATAAGCTGGCTCATAAGATTGAACACGACGTGAAAGAGATAATAGACCAAATAGACTATGTACTCGGTTATCCTGACAAATGTCCACATGGTAATCCAATATCTCAGGAGATAGAAGCAGATCAAAATGAACTTAGACTAAAAGATACAGATGAGGGCAAAACTTATACTATAAATAGGATACCAATCGAAAACGATAAAGTTATGAACTTCATAAAAAATAATGAACTTTGGGTAGGGAAAACAATAAAGGTAAAACTTGTAGGAAAGTTGAACTTGCAAATAGAGGTAAATAATAAAATAGTTAGTGTTCCTAATAAGTTTAGTGAACTAATTTTTGTTAAAAAAGTGATACGTAATGGACATTTTTAAAGTACTTGAAGAAATAAGTAGCAAAGAGTACGCTAGCAAAGAGCAAATGTCAAAAGAGTTAGGAATTTCAAAAGAAGAAGTTGAACTTGCACTTCAAGCTTTAGAAGATTTAGGTTACATAAGAAGGATTAATCCTAACTGTAACGTGAAATATTGTAGTTCTTGTCCATTTAGAAATACTTGTAACATGAAAGTTGAGTTGTATGAAGTCAGAAGAGAGAAGAAATGATAACTCGTTTATCTTTGGTGGAAGGAGGAAAAGTAGTTAGAATCGTATCTATAGAAGCTGGAATTGGCCTAGCTAGAAGACTAATGGAAATGGGAATGTTTATCGGATCAATAGTTACGGTTGTTGAACAAAGCTATGGGCATATTGTCGTCGATGTTAAGGGTGCAAGGTTTGCATTAGGTAGAGGAATGGCAAATAAAATTGTTGTTGAGGTGATAGAATGATGAGTTGTCATACAGTAAAGTCAAAGAATGAAAGAGAAAGAATTAAAGAACACTTGACGATAGCGTTAGTAGCTCAGCCAAATACTGGTAAAACAACTTTGTTCAATACTCTTACAGGAGCTCATGCATATGTTGCAAACTGGCCTGGAAAAACAATAGAAAGGATGGAAGGTATTTTTACGTACAAAGGTAAAAATATCAAAATTATAGACCTACCAGGAATTAGAAGCCTATCTACTCTTAGCCAAGAAGAAACGATTGCAAAAGAGTTTATTCTTTCAGGAGAATATGATTCTCTCATTGTTATGGTTGACGCTGAAACATTAGAAAAGTCTTTGTATTTTGCTGTACAAATTCTAGAGGCAACAAATAAAGTTGTAATAGCAATAAACAAGTACGATGAAGCGCATGCTTTAGGCCTTCACATAAATCAAGATAAGCTACAATCGGAGCTAAATGTTACAACTTTGCTTATTAGTGCTTTACGCGGCTTAAATATAAACCAACTGATCGAAAAAACAATAGAGGTTGCATCACAAAAACGTTCTCCAGAACCAGCCATAGTAATAAACTATGGCATACTTGAAACGTTCATAAAAAAAATTTCAGATGAACTTAAGGCTT
This sequence comes from Candidatus Brockarchaeota archaeon, assembly GCA_017601145.1. Classification (GTDB taxonomy): domain Archaea; phylum Thermoproteota; class EX4484-205; order EX4484-205; family JAAOZO01; genus JAAOZO01. The sequence goes on along the minus strand of JAFNIV010000021.1, from coordinate 7,879 downwards.
TAGGCTTTAGTAAAGATACTTCAAGAATAGCTGCTGTAAGATTACTAGAGGGTGATACTTTTTTAGTAAGGAACTTAGATGAAGAAAAGTTAAACAAAATTTTAGCTTATGTGCAACAAGCAAGACAAGAAGCGAAAGAAAGAACTGGCTTTTCATGCGAAGAAATAATTGTTATGTCAAGATACAAACTAGTAGAAGACATCATAAAGAAAACGTCGACTCGAGTAAGAGTAGCAACAAAGGCATTTACTGAAAGCTTAGATAGAATCATGCTTAGAAACTTCTTTGTTGGTTTAACATTTTCATCTTTAATTTTGTTTTCAATTTTATTCTTTTCATTTTCGATAAATACTGGATTTCCTTTAAACTATATCATAAGAGCACTTGGTAACGAAGAACTTGCTTCTCTTATTGAAGAATATAGCTTAAGTGGAATTCTTTCAAATCTTTTTGGCATTTTTTCTGTTACTCTAGAAAGTTTGCTTCACGTACTAAACGCTCCATATTGGTTTATTGACCTTACTATAAATGGAGTTGTTCAAGGTGTCAGCGCTGTTCTAACATTTTTACCTTTAGTATTTATTGTAAATTTGTTTATGGCAATTGCAGAAGATAGCGGGTTGATGTCGAGAGTAGCAGTTGTTTTTCACAGATTAACTTCAGTCTTTAACCTTTCTGGTAAAGCTGTTTTCCCAATGATAATTAGCTTAGCCTGTAACGTTCCAGGAGTTCTTTCTTCAAGGATACTTGAGAATGAAAACGAGAGGATAGCAGTGTCAACAACAATTTCTTTCATCATTTGTCAAGCAAGGCTTGTTGTTTTACTTTTCTTTGTTGCTGCTATGTTCTATTCGCCTTTAGTTCAATCATTAGTAACAATCACGATGTATTTTCTTTCCATTGCTTTATTTTTGTTAAGTTACATGTTCGTAGAAAAATTTGTTCTAAAGTCGAAAGAGCAAGCTGAACTTTTCATAGAAATGCCCTCTTATCATATTCCCAGCTTAAAAGTTGTTTCGTGGATAGCTTGGGAAAGAAGTAAAAGTTTCATAACAAAAGCAGGAACAGTTATTTTTCCAATGGCAATCATAATATGGGCATTGTTGCACATTGGACCTAGTGGTTACGTTGAAACTCCAAATTTAAGTTTTGGAAAGATGATAGGGGATGCTATATCAAAAATGTTCGTGTTAGAGGGATTTTCTAAGTGGGAGATAGGACTTGCACTATTGACTGGCTTTATAGCAAAGGAAGTAATAATTGAAACTTTAGCAATTTCATTTGGTACTTCAAATCCTTCTGAAGCAATAAGCATGCTTTCTCTTTCTCCTGCTTCAGCTTTATCTTTGCTTACTTTCGTAATGCTTTACACACCATGTGTTGCTACTGTTGCAGCTACATACTCTGAAACAAAAAGCATAAAGATGACTCTAATTAGTGTACTTACAAGTTTATCAGTAGCATACATTGTTTCTTTGTTTATGTTTTATATTTTCTCTCTTATTTAAAAGTTAAAATTCTAATAAAAGTATAACTTTTAGTACTTGATAACTGAATAAAGAAAAAACGAAAAGATTAAAACATCCTCATTTCGAATATATGCCATGAATCCTAATTTAGGTCGTCTGATGTTTAACTTTGGTGTCTTAGTTCTTTTGCTTGCGTTAATTCCGCTACCATTTCTTGACCCAAAAAGTCCAGAATTTATAGTTGATTTAATCGGACTAATTGTTAGTATTCTGTTCCTTTTAGCTGTTTATTTTGATGTAAGAAGACAAGCTTCATTAGAGTTTAAATCAAAACAAAGATAAAAAAAGGTTTAAGAATGTCAATGATATGAAGAAAAAAGTATTATTAAAAATAATGTTTATATAGAACTTCTTTTATTAATGACGTGAGGTGAAAAATATGCAAAACATGGACAAATTAAAAAGGTTCGTTCCTTTTCTAATACTGCTAACGTTTCTAGCTCCATCAATCTTGCAAAGTGTTACAAGTCAAGAAGAACAAATTAGAAGACCAGTGATCTTTGTATACTCTATGGAAGCCAACTTTCAACCTGAAGGTCATTTTAATGCATATTCTGAGACTGGCTTTATTTGGCATGCAGGTGTAAACATGTATAGTCAACTAGCGCCACATACTTTGGGAACTTCGAAGTATTACCCAGAATTAGCTACAAATTGGACTTATGATGGGAATTGGCTAGTAGTAAAATTAAGAAATGATGTGAAGTGGCATGATGGACAACCATTTACCTCAAAAGATGTATGGAGTACTTTTATACTTCGTAAGATAAGAGGCTACTCTGAGTGGTCAAGTCATGTCATAGATGATATTCAAATTGTAGACAACTACACGATAAAGTTTCACGTTTTGGGTCTAAAAGACCTAGCTTTAGATTACATACTGTCTGCGTACATAAATGGTCCATACCATGTTTTTAAGAAGTATGTTGATGAATACATATCTAATCCAGAAAATGTTGATGCTATAGGTGTGGAGCTAAATAGTTTTACTCCAAGAACTGTTAGCGAAGGAGCAGTAGGAACTGGTCCATTTATGTTAGTGAACATGACAGCAAGTGATTTATGGTTAAAGAAATTCGATGGATTCTATGACGCAAATAAAATCACAATAGATTACATTCATGGAATAAAGGAACCAAGCAATGAAATTGGATGGGGCTACTTCTTCTCGAATACAGCTGATTGGGGAGAGCCATTCTCACCAGTTTCTGTTGCTGATGCGTTAGCTGCACAAGGAGTAAAGGTATTATACGCGCCATCAGGAAGACATGACTTTATAATATTTAATTTAAAGAGGCCTCTCCTGTCAAACAAGTTGTTCAGACAAGCCTTAGCATACTCAATTAATCGAACTGAGCTTATTAACGCTATTAATTATCCTTGCTGGCATGAGACCAAGTGGGTAACTCCTTATTCAAGCTATTTTATAACAAACTGGCTAAATGAATCTTTCTTGAATAGTCTTAACAAATATGAATACAACCCAGAGAAAGCAAAGGCAATTTTTGCTCAGCTTGGGCTAACGTATAACAGCAAAGGTCAATTGTGTTATTCCAATGGAACAGTTATAACTTTCTATGCTAAGTTTCCGGCTCCTTGGACAGATATTGCTCTTTTAATGCAGAACTTGGCTACGCAACTAAACAGAATAGGAATAACTGTTATTCCACTAGGACTAGATTGGGCTACAGTAGCAACTGCAGAAACTAATGGAGACTTTGACATAGTCTGGGATGCGATCGGTGGGGATCATCCATTCATGCAAGGCTTCGACGCAACAGGAGGAAGTGGGTTCCCAACTTATGCTAGTTTTCCAAAAGTCATTGAGTGGAAGGGCCAACAACTTAACCTAACTCAATTCTTCATAAACTGGGGAAATGCAAAGTCTGTAGATGAACAAAAAGTTTATGTAAAAGAACTTGCAGAGATATACAACGATTATCTATTCGCGATTCCATTTGCTGATGTTGAAGCCCAATTCTATGGTTCTCAAAGATTTATTTATCCTCCATCTGACTCTCCAGCTTGGATGACTACAGACTATGCAAGAGGAATAATAGTCGCTCAACTATTCTTCCCAGGTACTTTTGGACTAAACATGAGTTACTGGGGCATAAAACCACAACAGCCAACTACTCCAATAGAATTATATATCGTTGGAGGCCTTGTTATTGTTATAGTAATACTTGTAATCGCACTATTCTTGATGAGAAAGAAATAAGGGGAAAACTAAGATGAAATGGATTTATAGAAGGGTCTTGTTAGCCCTTCTCTCTATTTTTTTTACAGTTGTTTTAACATTCTTTCTAATAAGGCTTATGCCCGGAAATCCAATGGACGTGTATGTTCAAATGCTTATTAGATCTGGAAGGGCAAGAACTCGAGAGGAAGCTATAGAACGAGCAAAATCACTCATGCCATTAAATATGAATGATCCGTTATGGAAGCAGTTAATAGATTACTTGTTAGGCATTCTTAGAGGTGATCTTGGAAGATCAATTTCAAGCTTCACTCCAGTATCAGAAATTATAGTAAAAAGTTTACCGTGGACTGTATTTGTATCTTCAATGGCACTAGCTACAAGTTTTTCAATAGGTACTATACTTGGATTAGTTTTAGCCTATAAGAGAGGAACTACATTCGAAGGCTTTTCAGTTGCTGCTTTAACTATTTTCGGTGCAATCCCAAATTACATAATGGCGTTGCTGCTGTTCTATCTATTTACAATAGTTTATCCTATATTTCCTATGAGAGGTGCTTATAGTTCAACGGTTACTCCAGGCTTTAATCTAAATTTTATCCTAAGTGTTCTTCAGCATGCTTTATTACCCATAGCTTCTTATGTACTAACAGACTTTAGTGGATGGGCTCTTGGAATAAGAGCAATGGCATCTACAGTTTTAGGAGAAGACTATGTAACAGTTGCAAAAGCTAGGGGGCTTAGAGAGTCAAAAATTATAACAAACTACGTAGGGAGAAATTCGATACTTCCGCAATTTACTGGCTTAATACTTTCAATAGGGTTCATGTTCGGTGGTTCGCCACTTGTTGAATCGATTTTTACATACCCTGGAATAGGGAGATTTTTTGCTTCAGCAGTTTCAGCTAGAGATTACCCTTTACTACAAGGATTATTCTTGATGCTCTCCATTACAGTTATTTTAGCTAACCTGCTAGCTGATTTACTATACACTTTTATAGATCCACGAGTAAAAGTAGGTGATTAGAATGAAACTTAATGAAATAAAAAACATCTTAACCATTCTTGTTGAAAATAAAAGAGCTTTAGTTGGCTCAATAATTATCTTGTCTTTTATTGTTATGGCAGTAATTGGTCCACTATTAGTACCTCTTGATCTAAACCCAAAATTCAATCAAGTTTATGCCCCACCGTCACTAGCACATCCATTAGGTTGTGACTACATTGGTGTTGACATATTATCTGAAATTATATGGGGTGCAAGAGACGTATTACTGATCGTTTTCATAGCTGGAATTATTACAGTAGTGATAGGATCCATTACTGGATTGATATCGGGTTATTTCGGAGGTATCGTTGACCTTTTTCTTAATACCTTAGTTGATATAGTACTTACAATTCCTGGTCTTCCATTAGTTATAGTACTAGCAGGATTGATACAAACGAGGGATCCAATAAGTATAGGCCTAATACTTTCAGCTAACTCATGGGCTTGGCTAGCTCGTGCTATAAGGTCGCAAGTATTTTCCATAAGAGAAAGGGAATTTATAGAAGCTTCAAAAGCTATGGGCATCGGAAAGTTAAATATAGTGTTTGGAGACATACTTCCTATACTTATGCCTTATATTGGAATAAACTTCTTGTTTGCAGTGGTTCAAGCACTTTATGCAAGTGTAGCCTTATTTTTTATTGGTGTATTGCCATTTTCTACGGTCCATTGGGGTACGATGTTAAATATTGCGATGCAAGTATCTGGTGCTATATTCGTTCCATATGCGAGACACTACGTTATTGCTCCAATTATATTCATCGTTTTGCTTCAAGTTGGCTTAGTTCTCTTTTCTTATGGTATAGAAGATATATTCAATCCCAGATTAAAGTAGTGAAAAGGTATGAGCGAGCAAAGACTTTTTAGAAGTATATACAACATTGAAAATATAACAGTAGAGTACATTATGAGAAACATATCAGTAAAAGCAGTGAATAACGTAAGTATTAATATTAGGAACAGAGAAGCTTTAGGTATTGTAGGTGAAAGTGGAAGTGGAAAAACAACGTTAGCTCTTTCATTGCTTAACTTAGTTCCTTCTCCAGGAAAGATAACAAGTGGAAAACTAATATTCGATGGGAAAATAGACGTTCTTTCTTTGAGTGACGAAGAATTAAGAGCATTTAGATGGAAACAAGTTGCAATGGTTTTTCAAGGTGCTTTAAATTCGTTTAATCCAGTTCTGAGGATAGGTGACCAAATGCTAGAAACTATCATGGAGCACGAAAAAGTAAGTAAGCAAGAAGCTTTAGAGAGAATTAGTAGACTATTAAAACTTGTTAGACTCGAACCAAACCGAACCATGAAAGCTTTTCCTCATGAGCTCTCTGGTGGGATGAAACAAAGAGCCATGATTGCGACAGCCCTACTACTTAACCCACGTGTATTAATATTAGATGAACCAACCACTGCTTTAGACGTAATCTCGCAAAAATATATCTTAAGTATTTTGTCAGACTTAAAGAAAAAGCTAGAAATATCTATGGTTCTGCTTACTCACGATCTTGCTATTTGTACTGAGCTCGTAGACAGAATAGCAGTCATGTACGCTGGAAGAATAGTAGAAGTTGCAAAAATGGAAGATTTGTTCTTAAAACCAAGACACCCTTACACTATGGGCTTATTGAGAGCCGTGCCTTCAGTAGTTGGTGATGTAAGAAAGTTAGAACCAATTCCTGGTGCTCCTCCTGATATGTTCAATTTACCTAGTGGGTGTCCATTTCATCCAAGGTGTCCTTATGCAGTTGAAAGGTGCAAGAGAGAAGAACCTTATTTAGAGGAGGCCTCTGAAGACCATTTTGTGGCTTGTCATAGGTGGAGAGAGGTGTAGCAATATGATAAGTTCTGATGTTGTTTTAGAAGCAAAAGATTTAACTGTTATGTTTAAATCAAGTTCAGCTGGACTTTTAGGAAAATCAACACTTTTTAATGCAGTTGAAAACTGTGATCTAAGCTTAAAAACTGGTGAAGTTGTCTCGCTTGTTGGAGAAAGTGGATGTGGAAAAACAACTCTTGGAAAGACACTAATAGGTCTAATTAAGCCAACTTCTGGAGAAGTCTTATACTATGGAAAAGATATATGGAAGTTAAATGGTAAGGATTACGCAGAGTTCAGAAGAAATGCTCAAATAATTCATCAGGATCCATACGCTTCATTACACCCAGTAAAAAAGGTTTACGATATTATAAGTGCAGGAATGCGTTACCACAAGCTTTACTCTAGTGAAACTGAAATAAGGAAAAAAGTAATAGAGCTTTTAACTATAGTTGGACTAAATCCTCCTGAATACTTTATGAATAAGTATCCGCACCAACTTTCTGGTGGTCAAAGGCAAAGGGTTGCAATAGCAAGAGCAATTAGTTTAAATCCAAAATTTATAGTAGCTGATGAAATCGTAACAATGATAGATGTATCATTGAGAATTGGGATTTTAAATTTGCTGCTTGAATTAAAGAAGAAACTTAACAGTTCCTTTCTCTTTATTACTCATGATTTTGGGGTTGCTAGGTACTTTGCAGCAGAGGGAAGAGTTGCAATTATGTATTTAGGTAATATAGTTGAAATTGGACCAACAGACAGTATTGTTAACGAACCTTTACATCCGTATACAAAGTCTTTACTCTCTGCTGTTCCTGTACCTGATCCATTTCTCGCAAAAACGAGGAAAATGATTGCGTTAAGAAGTATTGATCCTCCAAATCCTGTTAATCCTCCACCAGGATGTAAATTTAGCGACAGATGCCCTTACTTCATAGAAGGAAAGTGTGACAAGAAGAGTCCTGAACTTGTTAAAGTAGGAGGTAACCATTATGTAGCTTGTTACTTGTACTAATCTTTTAAATCATACTGGTTATCTTTATATTTTTTAACGTTATGTTTCATGTTCAGTAAGTTTTCTTCTTACATGAATTTCGACAAGAAAGCCTTAGTTTTAATCGTAGGATGAGTTGCCTCTTCAGCAGTTTCAAAATAGAAAAGTTTAAGTAGCGGTCTAACTCCCTTAACTCTTTGATGGAAGAAGAACTCTTACGCCCTCTCTGTTCTGGAAGCATGGCTTCCTATGAGGGCAGGTTGATGAAATGCGAAGAATGTAACATAAT
>JAFNIV010000020.1 GCA_017601145.1 Candidatus Brockarchaeota archaeon | reverse complement strand
TTAGCAAGCTCTCTTCCAGATTTCCAGGATCCTTCAAAATGTTCTTTTCCAAATGGTTCTGCGTCCGTATTAAAAATTTTCCAATCTGCAACCCACTCTAACCTCCAAGGAAGTTTTCCTTCTCTTATACTTGTTTTTCCCTTATGTCCACAACCTCTTATCTCATATTTTCCATGAAGTACTCTTCCAGTACATTCATATTCTACTTCCATTTTTTCTAAGTTTACGTTAACTATCTTTGTTGTTAACTTTCCACAGTTCTCGCAAATTGGTACAAATGCTATGTAATCGTTTGGTATGTTACGTTGATATTTTTTTAGAATCTCTCTTACAGCGTCTTTTTTTCTTATCGTTTCTGTAATGAACCAATCGTATTTTCCTTCTTTGTATAACTTACTAACGTAGTACAACTCTGGATATACTGAAATTTTTTTTAGTCCATCTATCATCAAGTCAGTAAAGTGCTCTGCATAAGAGTTGTGGCATCCAAATGGATCTAACACTCTAGACACTGGCTTTCCAACCTCTGGTTCCAAAATTTTTAAAATATCTTCACTTATCTCCACCCACCTATGCTCATTTTCCTGAAGCTTCATTGGTATTGTTCTTAAAGGATCCATATCATCGCTTGTTAGTACAAGTCTAGCTTTACTTCCATAGTTTTCAATACTTTTTCTTATAAATTCTCCTCTTATCTGATCATTCATGTTACCTATATGCTTTGGTCCAGATGGAGAGGCTCCAGTTCTTACAGTAACTACCTCATGAGAATGCTTTTTAGCAAACTCTATAGCCTCTCTAGCAACTTTTTTAGCCCAAAACTGTTCTTGGGATTTTGTCATTGTTTCAGAATGCTAAAAGGCTTATTTTAAACTTTTTAATTTTTACTTCTTTCTTTTTTCGTACTAAAAAAATAAGTTTTTAAATTCTAAATTCTTAATTGTTATTATGCCTCTTGAACTTAAACAACCAATATTTGGTCCTGCAGGCTTCCCATTGGAAGGTCCATCTGGACCTAAGGCAATGAGTTTTCTGGCTTCAAAAGGTTTGTTTGCAATGGAGTACCAAGCTGTTAGAAGCGTAAGGATCTCAAAAAAAGTTGCCAAAGAACTTAAAGCTGCAGCAGAAGAAAGTGGTGTTACTTTAAGTATTCATGGACCTTATGCTATAAATTTGTCTTCTGAGCAAAAATCAAAGATAAGAGCATCAAAGAGCAGATTGTTAAAAACTGCAGTCATAGGAAACTTGATGGGTGCTTTTCATGTTACATTTCACCCTGGTTACTATGGTAAAAGAACAAAAAAAGAAACTTTTGAAGTTCAGCTAGCATCGCTTAAAGACGTTTTAGAAATGTTGAATCAAAAAGGGTTAAAAGTTGAACTAGGACCTGAAACTACTGGAAAAGAAAGTCAATTTGGAAGCTTGGATGAGCTTCTTGAACTTTCAAGTAAGTTGCCAGAGATAACAGTAACAGTTGACTTTGCTCATATTCATGTAAGAGAAGAAAAAAGTAAAATTAAGGGAGAAGACGATTATAGAAGGTTATTAGATAAGCTAGAAAAAATTCTTGGAAAAGAAAAGATGGATAGTCTCTTAGTTCATTTTACAGAGGTAGAGCCAACATCAAAAGGAAGTGGAGAAAGAAAGCATCATCCCTTAGGTAGTGGCTATGGTCCAGACTTTAAACCGTTAGCAAAGATTATCGCAGAAAATGGATATAAGTTTGTTATTATAAGCGAATCTCCAATTTTAGAAAAAGATTCGATTAAGATGAAAGAAATTTATATAAAATTCAGCAATAAAGCATACTCTCCAACTGTAAAATGAATTTTGAGACTAAATCAATGAACAAAACAAATGAAACTAAAAACCAGGATTTTCAAATTAAGTTGTAAAGAGTGCTAAGGTAGTTCCACAAGGTGGACCTTTCTAGTTTTCCTTTCTTCGCGCAAGATTTTTGATCAAAGAACATTTAAGGGAAAAATTTAATTAATTCTCATGTACTCCTTAACTAGGACCCGTCGCCTAGTATGGATTAGGGCGCCAGCCTTCGGAGCTGGATGTCGTGGGTTCAAATCCCACCGGGTCCGCACCTAATTGAGTGCAAATCCTTATTAATCCCCCTCTTCTATCTTCCTGAGAATATGCCCAGAGCAGGAGGTAAGTGCGAGAAGTAAAAGTTGCTAAAGAGAAGGAATTAGGGAAGGAGCTAAGCTCAGAAGAGACCATAGAGCTTTTCGAGAACGAGCTTAAAAAACTGAGAGAAGGAAAGCATAACCCTTAAAGGATAGTGCGTGAAAATAAGCTTGAAAGCTACTTGGCAGATGGTTGGCAGTTCATCAGCGTGCTGCCTTCACAGAGGATACTGATAAGGAAGGATTAACGCGCGCTTAGTGTAGCCACTCTTGGACTTATTATGAAAGCGCTAACTCTGCCGACGAAAAAGTTTAAATACTCAAATAGGCCCAATTAATCGATATAAAAATGTCCTCGACACAATTAGAAAAGCAATCTGTTTGGTCAAAACCTCTAATCGAAGGTGCAGATGGACTGACGCTAAGGGTTCTTTTGGTAGGTCTGATCTACGACATAGTTACTATGTATCTTTCCTTGATTCTAATGTTCAAATACTCAATAAGTTGGCAAATACCTCTCTTCGTTTTCTTCGTGGCTGAGCTAATTCTAATGAAGATCTCACGGACATTTCAATTCAGCGCCCAAGAGTGGGTAACCTTCTTAGCAGTTTCTTCAACGTACCCATTCACTTTTGTTTTCATAATAACTCCTCCCTCCTTGGCTCCATTGGGTTGGCCAACTCTAGTACAGTACATGCCGTCTTTCTGGCGAGTTGATTTGAATGCACCAGCAGGAGCTGGGGTTCTAGTGAAAGATGCGTTCATGAGCGGTGGGCCAGTAGCTTGGGGGGTATGGATTCCAACTATCGCATTTTGGTCACTAACGGTCCTCTTCCTGTATTTGATGGGTTTCTTCATCATATTGCCTATGCGAAGATCTTGGATAGACGTAGAAAGAGTGGTTGTTCCGACAGTTGTTCCGACGTACGAGTTAATAAGATTTGCAAAAGCTGAGGGAAGGCCTTCTCTTTGGAACTTTGCCGAGACCAAATGGCTCTGGTTCGGAATAATCATCGGAATAGTCTTAACAGGATCAAACTGGGTTTCTGCCTATACGGGATTAAATATCTATCTCAATCAGGTAACGATCCCTGTTGACGCCTGGCTTGGACCTTTATTAAAAAATACACCATTTAACGCCGGTCCGTTGCTCGTCTATTTCATACCAACGACGGTTCTTTGGACTTTTGCTCCTCTTGACATCCTCGAAACTGCTGTACTGGGGTATTTAGTGATCACCCTCCTGATTCCGACATTCTTAGCATATGCTGGTGTAGATCCAATAGGTCAATGGACCGGCGGTCCAGGTTCTATCGATGCTGGTCCTTTTGGCAGATATACCGGGTTCTTCAGATACAAATTAATGTTCAGCGAATGGTATGCATTTGGGGGTATCGTATGGGGAGTCGCGATATGGTTCTTCTTCAGAGAGTACAAGAGGTATCTGCAAACAATACAAATGGCCCTCAAAGGAGAAGCGGAAGAGGGTGAACCATTCTCTTGGCGTACTTCGTGGATTGGTTTCCTAATAGGTTTTCTGGGATTGATTGCAATGATGGTAATTTCAGGAGCTTCGCCCATAAGTGGGATTCTAGCGATATTATTCATCATCGTCTTCACCATGTATTCCGCTAGGTTCAATGCAGAGTTAGCAACATATTTGCCGGGAAATTTCAGCATGGCAGGAATGTACATGAATTCCTTAATGTCTTCTGTTGGACTTTGGCCCGCGAGTACTTTCAATGCAGACAAATTCACGACGCTAGCAACCTACGAAATTCTTACATGGACGGGAGGCCAACAAAACACATCCTCAGGAATGTATTCAATTCAATGGTTCAAAATTGCAGACGTCACCAAGACGAAGACTAAGACAGTGGCCATCTCGTTGCTCATCGCGGTTCTGGTCTCAACATTAATGGCGGCAGCATTTTACATAATGGCAATTCACGATCCCTCAATTGGCGGTTTTCAAGGTGCCTCTAGTAAATTCTGGGGGGTAAGCTATTCTGGTAAAGGTTATTGGCCGTTTGGAGGGTTCCCCATAGCAATAACGAATGTGGTCGGAACAAAGACAATCGAAGCACAATTTAACGCGCCAACATTTGCCGTATTTGGATGGATTGGCGCAGGTGCTCTACTCACGATAATCTGTTATTACCTTAGAACAGTCTTCCCATGGTTCTTCATAAATCCCATAGCTTTTACAATTGTTTCGAGATCCGACCAAATATTGCCAATCCTATTTGCTTTCATACTCAAATGGGCTGCATTAAAATTCGGAGGTTCCAAAGTATATGAAGAATATTTCATGCCGTTCATGGTTGGTACTTTGGTAGCCAGTAGTATCGTAGAGTTCATAACGGCAAGTGTACTTCCAATAGCCTCAGCCCTGGGACTCTACTGAACGTTTTCAGTGAGACTATGAGAGGTCAAGAGATAGCAAGTTTCATATTGTTCTTATTGGTTGCTTTTTCTTATGCAGTCAACTCTACGGGGGTTCTTTTTGCACAAGGCAATCACTGGCGATTCTATTCTCCATATAGCGCGCTTAAGTCCATAAATAACACAATAAATGACAAGTCCATAAATAACACAATAAATGACATTTTGCTACCAGACAAGATAAAAACTAGAGTGACAGGCTACGCAGATTATTGGACTGTCATTAGACAAATAGAAAAGGCATTCAAGGAAATTGGGCTAATCGATCTTGAATCATTCATAATCAAAAACTCAAATTATCGTGAACTAGCAACAGTGGACGGTTTTAGATTCTACTTTAACGTCACGTCGCCATTGGAAAAGAGTACGTATGTAGAACTCTTGGAGACAGGAGAAAAAATCAAAGCTTTCACTCTTTGGCCGAATATATTTCAAACTTCTGCGACAGGAGACGAAGGTATAGAGGGGCCTGTAATCTTTGCTCCAGAAGGTACGCTTGACTCTCTCTCTACCGGGGCAAAAGAAGCCAATGTTACGATTTCCGGTTCCATAGTCGTTATGAATTACAGCTCTGAAGATAACTGGAAATTGGCTTTTAATTTAGGAGCAAAAGCCGTAATCTTTCTAGAAGATCAGAAAATAAACAGGATTGAGGACGAAAAAAAATTGAATAATCTCCCAATAAGATTCACCCGAGTGTTCGTGGAAAAAGAAAATGTGAAATCAATCTTGAGAATCAGACCGGGATCACGCGTCAAGATTTTTTCGAAACTTGATATGGAAAATTTAAGGGCCTGCGATTTAATTGCTGTCCTTCCGGGAAGTGGTAACTTACAAAGTGAGATACTTACCATCCTCGCTCATGTCGATTCCTGGTCTGCGGTACCTGCTAAATCACCTGGCGTAGATGAAGGAACAGGCGTCATCATGTTAATTGAATTGGCTAAGTATTTTTCGGAAGTATATGCAAATTCTTCTGAACCGAGAAGAACTATCTTTTTTGTTGTAACATCGGGCCACTGGGAAGGTTTATCCGGTGCTCGCGAACTTAGCGAGTTTCTATTATTCCATTTGCTTCCTTCGATGAAGGATTATCATTTCGGGATGTTTGTCGAACTTAGCATTTCTTCCGATTCCGATAGCATCGGACTAAACGGACTTCCGTACGGCACTTTCTCCGGTTTTTCCTCTTATTCAAGTACCATCTATTCGCAGTTCTTCATTTCCTTGCAAAAAATATATTACGACGAGGTCCTCAAAAATCTTTACGGACAGGACTTCGTGGATTCCAAGGTACTCCCACTCGATACAGTCAATTTTCCTGTCAGAGAGCCCTTGGACGCCGAACCGTTTGCTTACGCAGGCATGTTAGCTCTGACTGTCTACTCAGCTGGATCTCTTAGGTTGCATCAGAGAACTATATACGACACAATGGATTTCGTTAATACTAAGAACCTTCTAACTCAGATGAAAGCAGTTTTCGCACTTATAGATGTTCTTTCCTCAAGAACTATGACAGAACTGGGGGTTACGGCTGCGCTAAATCCAACCCGATACAAGGAATCGGATCCACTAGTCTTCGGCGGATGGGGATCGGTAGTTATTAATGGAGACATTGTATACTATGATTTGCTAAAAGGCTTTTACGATAAGAAAGATCTCAAAGGAAAGAATCTCGTGATCTATCTAGACATCTACAATTCTATAAACTATCTCGATGCTCGGGCTCACATTATAGCCAGAATAGATCCTGCAGAAAATCAAAATCTGACTTTCTCGGTCGTCGGCCTTCCAATTAACATAGCATCATCTTATGGTCCCGTTCTCTGGTACTTCACGGCTTTCGCAATAAATTCCACGGATGGGTCCACAATATACGCGCCGGACCTCGGAGATTACGGGAATTCCATGCTAAACTTTTATGGCTTCACCATTTGGAGAGGCGATTACTTTAAGAGAATCGTCGTTTTTAAATGCGGATCCGCTGTTCTTTTCGATCAGTTAGATCCAATTACTTTCTCATCATTTTACGTCGATCCGAATATTATTCAGGCCACCTACGCTCAATCCCTGTCCATTTCTCTCCGTCTATTTAATCACATGACTCATAGCGAATTTACCTCCTATTTCGTTTATCAACCGACTTTTTCATACTCTTCTCTGTCAATGGTATTTGTGCCCGTCGGCGAAGCAGTTGCAAGCGAACCGTTCGAAATAATAATGGAAAGAGCCACTTCTGGCAGAAATTTGGTTATCAGCATTCTCTCTAACTCATCGAGTCAGAATCCAGAGGGGTACGGTCATATTGTCAGAAAAGGAGAACAACTGGTTATTCACAATACGGGATTGAGATTTGCCATTGACACCTTCCGACTCACTAGCTTGAGATCGAATCCATTAGAGAAATATAACGTGGTTCCATACTATGTAAGATCTTGGCTGAATGCCACCTCAGTCGCTTTATCTCTATCGAGATCGAAATATGAGCTTAGTGACTATACGGCCTTCTATAACAACTATATTAACGCTTGGAATATAGCTTCAATGAGTTATAGCGAGACCATGAATATCATGCACGACATCATCAACACTTCTATGTTCTTTTCGATAGGCTTAATTCCAGTCATATTTGTTCTGGAAAGGTTAATCGGGTTTAGCGGTTACAAGCGACTCGCTTTTCTAGTCGGTGGTTACATGATAGGGTCCATATTGATGTATTTTCTCCATCCAGGGTATGCAATAGCTTCCAACATAGGTGTGGCAATCATTTCCTTTACTGTGATGCTTCTCGCCTTCCCTGTTTTCTATGTAATAATTAGCGGAACCCTGAACATACTGAAAGAATTCAGAACGAAAATAATGGGAGCCCATTTCTCCGAAATAAGTAAAGAAGCAGTATTTATGCTCTCCTTTTCCTTTGGCGTCGAAAACATGAGAAAGAGACCACTGAGGTTAGTTCTAACGCTTTCAACGATAAGCTTAGTAACCTTTTCTCTAGTTTCCTTAACCGCTTGGAATTTGTCGATTAATCCACAGCCTATCACCACTAGTTATTTGCATGGAAAAGTACCATATGAAGGTATATTGATCAGGAACTCTCAACAAGGTCAACCCATATCGTCTGGACTTTATGATTTCGTACTCAGTAGACTCCAAGGCAGTAGGTATAAGCTTACTGTGCGTTCTTACTTGATCCCAATGGCTCTGAAGCCGGAATTGAAGCCTTCCATAAATATCTATAACAAAAACGGTTCCTTCTATCCAATCGAAGGTATCCTTGGTGTAACTCCCGACGAATCAAACTTCTTCGACTTTAACGACGCCTTAACAAACGGCCAATGGATACGACCCGGGGACTATGATGTAGCGATAATAAGCAAGGAAGCAGCTGACTCATTAAATCTAAGAGTCGGAGATCATATAAGTTATGGTGGCTTGGATTTGAAGATCGTCGGGATATTGAATTCGTCGAAAGCATCAGCATTTTATGATCTGGATGGAAATTTGATAACGCCCCTAACTTCGTTTGTTGAAGCGGGAGGAACAGTAACCTACGAGAACATAGCTTGGTCGCGAACTCTTATCGTACCATACAAATTATCGCTCACTTTGGGAGGACGACCATTTAGTATTTCCATAATCTCTGATGAACGAAAGCTAAATGAGATTATCGATGACTTGACGAGTTTTACTGAAGGTAAGTATAGTGTTTACTATGGAAAAGGTACCAATGTGGACGTATTCACGTTGCTGAAAAGATTGAACCTGAGCGGAATAGAGGCATTTACTTTTCCGCTAATAATAGCTATTTTCGCTATCCTAAATAGTATGCTAGGAAATGTAATGGAAAGAACCAAAGATATTTCAACTCTTTCTTCAATTGGCTTATCTCCTTTACATATAGTAAGTCTTTTCTTGTCTGAATCGATAGTCTATGCTATACTCGGTTCCTTTATGGGATACATTACGGGTTTGGTCGGGATAAGGCTAATCATGCCGTTTCTTCCTGCGAATATGGAACCCAATTATTCGAGTCTTTCCATAATATTATCGGTGTTTTTTGCTCTCTTAGCAACCATCTCTTCTTCAATCTATCCATTCTATAAGGTCTCACGAATGGTTACGCCCTCTTTAGAAAGGAAATGGAGGTTGACGACGAAACCATCAGGCAATAAGTGGAATATACCCCTACCTTTCGAAATAGCCCCATTCGAAGTGAAAGGAATGATTATCTTCTTGAAAGAATTCATAGAAGCCCATCAAACTTCTTTACATCCTGAGTTTAGCGTTAGGAGTTCCATCGATATGATCTCAAGCAAAGAAGATGACAAAGAAATCCTAGGAATTTCATTCGTGGTTGGGTTGCCACCATACGATGTAGGCATTGTACAGAATGTGGAAATCTTGGCTATAAAGAGTACGGAAAAGGATACATATAGCATTATCATCAATCTACAAAGGATGGAAGGTCCACTCATTCAATGGACGAAGACCAATTATTTCTTTGTCGATGCTATGCGTAGACAAATCTTACTATGGAGAAGCCTCGGACAAAGGGAGAAGTTCAATTATATAGAAAGAGGAGAGCGCTAGATGTCTAACTACATTGATGTAAGCGAGATTACGGAGAAATTCAAAGATGGAATCACATGGAGATCTGCTACCGCGATTGTTTATAGCGCAATATTCCTGTTTCCAGTAACATTGTATATGTCCTTAGTAAGTGGCGTCGGAATCTCGAGCGTCTATATAACGATCATCCTATTCTCAGAACTTGCTGCTCTATTTAGGACAAGACTGTCGAAACAAGAAGTTTATATGATGTTTATGTTCGTCGGCTGGGCGAGTTCCAGTACGTTTATTCTGGACACTGTTGTTTGGAGGAATTACCTAATGACTAACCCACTATCCTTCAGCTTTAGAGACCCTGGATCTGGCCTCCCAATTCCTCTGGCAATTCCTTGGTGGTGGGCCCCACCTTATGGGTCAAATGCTTATCTCCAAAGAACTGTCCTCCAGTGGTCTTGGCTGGTTCCGTTAGGTATTGCAATGACTTTTAATTTGCTTATTTTTGCTGCAGATCTGTCTTTGACGATGCTATTTGCGAAGATTTATATCGAAGAAGAAAAACTTTCGTTTCCACTTCAAAGGCCAACTGCGGAAATTTGCATCACTCTTGCTGAAAGAAGTGAAGACCGAGTAAGGATATTTACTCTGTTTGCCTTTCTAGGCTTTTTGTGGGGGACAATAGCATATGGCCTACCAAACTTCTCGAGATATATTATTGGCTCTACCGCAGCGAGCTTTAATCCATTCGTAGATCTAAGTCAGAATCTTGAAAGGCTTGGCCTACAGGCTTCGATACTTATGTTTACGATAGAACCCCTATCCTACTTATCAGGCCTTCTCATACCATTGAATATCTCCGCATCCCTGATGATCGGAGACCTACTGATAGCTGTCGTAGGAAATCATCTCGCATTGACGTACTTCTGTTCTTTCTTCCCACAATGGAAACTCGATTGGTTTCCTGGGATGCCTTCAGCTTTGATTGCTCAAAAGTCCGTGGTGGATGTTTGGTTTGGGTTTTTCGTCGGTCTAACTATCGGGCTTTCGGTAGTTTCTCTTTACAATTCTAGAAGAGCGTTCGTCAGAACGGCCAATCTCCTTTTCAAATTTCGAGGAGCCGAATTGGAAGGTTATCTAGATTTAAGATGGATAGTTGCAATATATCTTTGCTCAACACTTGGCGGTTTGGCCTTATTCTACGTATTAGTCCCAAGTGCACCCTTTACTCTGATCATACTTGCAGCGCTGATAAACGTGATAGGCGGCTTTTTATTAACTGCCGTAAGTACTAGGTCTGTTGCCGAAACTGGATACGGGATAAGCATCCCATATCTGTGGTACGGAATCCTTCTATTCTCAGGCTATCGATATCTTGATGCTTGGTTAATAAGCCCCCCGATGCCAGGAGCAATGACACCATCATTCGTAGCTTCGTTAAAAGTTGCATACTTGACAGAAACCAAACCTAGCAGCTACTTCAAGGGCTTGCTCATTCTTATCCCCTCAACGTGGCTAGCAGGAATATTTTGGGTCTCTGTATTCTGGAGCCTAGCACCGATTCCCTCCTCGGCTTATCCGAATACTACACTCTCTTGGCCTACCGCTCTGGTATCGAATTTGATCTGGTTGAGTAGGTCGTTCGGGCAAATTAGCTTCATCCTCTTTGGTCCCGGCATTATCATACCCATCATACTAGGCATTCTATTGTCAAAATTTCCTCTACCCATTTCTCTCATAGGCCTGGTTTCTGGAATGGCTAGCTACTCCGGGGGGCCAGCGGTTACAGCGATTTTTATCGCCAATTTCTTGGGTTCTTTATTTGCAGAAAAAGTGATCATAAGGAGAATGGGGAAAGATTGGTTCTACAATTACAGGGCTTCTCTAGTGGCCGGTTTTGCTGCCGGAGAAGGTACTGCAGTAGCAATATTCGCAGCAGCCGTTGTAACAGCAAAAGCCATGTGGGTACTTCCATTCTAGCTCCCACAGAATGATGTACCGTTTTGTCTTGAACTTTCTGAATTTTTCAGGTTCTGTACGTAAAGCATAAGTCTGCAAGAAACTGAGTAACGCCGATGAATACACTCTCAAAGTTCATGTTTTCACTTTATATATTCGCCTCTAGCTATACAATATTTTCATCAAGTTCCTATGCCACAATGATGCCGATAGATAGGTCGATGAGGAGTGCCACAGAAACGAATAATAGGGAGTTTGCAATAGCATGGCTGCTCATATTACTGAAAATATAGGAATAGTTCTCAAGGGACCACTAAGTCGGAAGTGGAGTTATGGCCACTTCTTTGAAAGAGACATCACTACGATGAATAAATGAGGAAGTAGGGCTACTGCTAATGGAATGTAGATTGCGGAATAGGCAAGGGCTTTCTTCAACCCCGTGAGTTCTTTCTCTTCAACTCTTCTTCCTGCGGTCCTCATTGCCTATAGATTCGTTAACGATATCCTTTGTCTCATAGCTAGAAAGAGGATCAGGTTTATGATCAGGAGTATTAAAGTGATGAAATACTCCAACCTGACTCTTTCCTCATCTATTGCTTGAGATAAGTTGAGAAAGGCCTGAGGGGCTAGGAGGTCGTATTGACCAAGCACTATTGGGTATCGCATAGTCGTTAAAAGCAACTGAGAACACAAAGAAGGCGCCTGTGAGATAGCCGGGTGCTATCAGTGGTAAGTCAACTGTTAAGAAGCGCCTTAGCGGGCTCGCACTCAATTAAGCATAAATACCGCCGGTCCGTAACCTTAAAGTAAATATTTCTTAACTTAATGTGTGTAAAGACTTATAACCTTTGATCTTCTAATCTTAATCCAGCTTTCAGTTGTGGAGCCTAATAAAGGATAAGTTTAAGGGAAATGAAGCAAAAGAAAAAGTTGTTAAGTTCTTTATCGAATATGGCATTTCAATAAAAGAAGATGGAAAACTTTACTTTGGTCCAGTGAAACTCACTTTTTCTAACGTCTCTTCGGCTATAAACGTAGACCGGCGAGTAGTAAAAGAAACAGCCTTACAAATACTTAAGGATGAGCAACTTAGACCAATATTTAGGCTTTTAAAGCCAGCAGGACCTTCTCTAGTAGATGTAGCAAACGTTTTAGGACTTTCTGTATTAGAGATAAGAGCTGACCCCCACAAACCAGGAATAGTTTCTGGAGTAACCTCGATTCTTTCAGAGAAGGGGATTGCTATTCGCCAAATTATAGCGGAAGACCCAGAACTATTTCCAGATCCAAAACTTTACGTTATAACTGAGAGTAAAATTCCTGGTGATGTCATAGAGAGGGCTCTCCAAGTTCCTCATGTTCGGGAAGTATCAGTTAAGAGAGGTTCTACAAGAAGCATATAAAAACTCCAATCTTAAGAAGCTCACGATTACTAGTAAAACAAGGCACTTCTACTTTTCTTAAAGTACAACTCTTTATCCTTTATTTTTTTTCGAAGTTACTTTTGATACCCAATCTAAGTAGTCCCAAGATCCGCCTGAAATTGGTAATGCTATAATTTTCTTAGGTTTATAGTTTGAAATCGAAGATATAAAATCTACAAGCTTTGGCAGCAAAGTCTCATCTGTTTCTGCAAGAAGGAGGTTTTGATTACTTTCCACGAGTTCTCCTTCTTCTCCTCTTGTTATAGACTTTACTTCATTTATTATCGATACACTTACTGCCATGTTATTTGAAATTAGCTGGTTTGCTATTATCTTTGCAGTTGACTCCGTTTCACAGGATACCAGCACTACTGTCTTTACCATTGTTGCGTAGCAAGGCTCTTAGTATTTTTAAACCTTTCGGTTTAGACTAGCCTTCTTTAAAAAAAATACAGAGATTTTATAGAAAAATCTTTAAAAGTTGCTCTAAGTTTCTGTCTCGCAAGCATTGTCCAAGTCAAGAAAACAAACCACACAAATAGTATCTTATACTGTTAGCTTCTTGATCTCACTGTTAGTAGCTATAACTACTCCCATAATTCCAATACTTGCAATCAACTTTAACGCTTCTCAGATTGAATTAGGACTTATAATCGGTTCTGCTTCATTAATTTATGTTCCGACAACATTGTTTGTAGGAAACTTTTCTGATATTTTTGGGAGAAAGCACATAATTGAACTAAGTTTGATCCTCTATTCAATGGCTTCATTAGTTTATTATTTCTCTATTTCTTGGCATATATTGCTTCTTGGAAAATTACTGGAAGGATTTTCGTTAGCTATGCTATGGTCGCCAATAGAGGCACTTATCTCAAACACTTCTGAAGATCAAACTAAAGCAAATTCTATTTTTGGGATTTCTTGGAGTTCAGGTTCTGTTCTTGGAAGCTTCATAAGTTGGTTCTTTTTAGATTTCTTGGGTAAAAAAACAGCTTTTATGATTAATTTTTTTGTTATCGTTTTATGTTTATTGTTTTTCTTTGTTTTTTCAGAAGACGAATTTAGATTTGAAAAGACTCCTCAAGCGATTAACTTTAAGTTGAACCTGACTGAAGAAATAAACCTAATAGTTCCTTCGTTTATGTACTCATTTACTCAAGGTATCGTTACATCATTCTATCCTGCACTCGTAGACCTTTTGGCGTTAGGTAACAAGCTTATTATCGTTAGTTTAACACTTATGATGCTTACAAGAACCTTTACATTCTATCTTCTTGGAAAACTTAGTAAGACAATAAACAAGAAAATAGGTAGTGTGCTTTGTTTATCTATAATCTTGCTTCCTTTTGGAAAAAATTTCCTCCATGTTGCAGTAGTTTCTTCAATACTAGGATTTGGACTAGGCATACTGTACTATTCTGGCTTAAGAGAAGCATTAAACAAAGATTCATTAAGTAAAGGGAAGTTTACTGGTTTGTTTGAAAGTACTATTGGTGTAGGCTATATAATTAGTTCTTTCATAGGTGGTGTAGTTGCAGAAATCAACATATCGTATCCATATTTTTTATCTTTTCTTGTAAACGTCATAACTATGATAATTTAACTCCATGGGTTCTGAACTAAGTATGGATATGTATGGAATCCATACTTAGTCCTTGAGCCTCAACGCTCTTGTCCTCCTCAGGGTTCGTTAAGGGTAGTTCACTTCTCCACCAGTTCTTCTACCTTGGCTGAAATTTCAAATAAGTTTTTTACTGTGATTGAAGTTTCTAAGTCTTCAGCTAGAAGATTTATGCCTTTGTCCAAACTTTTGCTTAGTTTTGGATCGATAGGAACTTTTCCTAAAAAGTTTATGTTAAGCTCTTTAGCTATTTCTTCTCCTGCCTTACCTGGAAAGGTCTCAATGAATGCCCCACACTTTGGACAAGTAACTCCACTCATATTTTCAACGATCCCTATTATTGGGACGTTGAGCTCTTTGGCAAATGAAATTGCTTTCTTAACTACAAACTTAGAGACCTGAGAAGGAATAGTTACAATAATTGCTCCATCTATATTTCCTTGTAAAGTTTGAGTAACTGTAAGTGCTTCATCTCCTGTTCCTGGAGGTAAATCTATAATTAAAAAGTCTAACTCTCCCCATTCAACTTGAGACAAAAATTGAGTTATCGCTTTAGATTTCAATGGTCCTCTCCAAATTACAGGTGTATCGTCTGACTTCAGAAAAAAATCTATTGACATAACTTTTATTCCATACTCGCTTTCAATTGGAAAAATTGTTTCACCCGAGATTGTTGGTTTTTTATCCCTTAAGTTCAGCATTTTTGGAATGCTTGGTCCTGTTATGTCAGCATCCAATAGTCCAACCAAGCCTCTATGTTTATTTTTAGCTAAAGCTAAAGAAAGCATTAACGAAAGCATGCTTTTCCCAACTCCACCCTTTCCACTTAAAATGGCTATTTTGTGCTTTATTTTTCCCATTTTCTCTGTTATTTTTGGATCCTGAAGGTAAAAACCTACTTTATTCATAACCTATTATGAATGCATGCATTTTTATTTCTTTTTTAAAGTTAACTTAAAAGTTGTTTCGTTACTTCTAGACTTAAAGCTTAAAAAACGTCAATCTCATGAGAAGGAACAAGAATTCATGAACACGAGTAAAAATCCAAAACCTAAGCTAGAAGAAAAGAGATGGAGTAGTAAACTTGAGCTTGAAACAATAAACTCTTGGCATGAAAATAGGTTATTTAAGTTTGATAAGAGCAAAGAAGGAGAGATTTATTCAATAGATACGCCTCCTCCTTACCTCTCTGGACGTTGGCATGTTGGTGGTGCCGCGCATTATGTACAACAGGACATGATTGCACGTTATAAAAAACTAAAAGGGTATAACGTACTATTTTCTTTTGGAGCCGACAGAAATGGTTTACCTATAGAAGTGATGGTTGAAAGGAAAGAAAACATACGAGCAAAGGATGTTTCAAGAGAAAGGTTTCTGGAGATGTGTAAGTCTTACTTAGATTCTATTGAAAAAGAAGTTCTAAACCAAGTAAAGCTTCTTGGAATGTCTATCGATCTTGAAAACATTTATAGAACAGATTCTCCAGAATATCGAGCGATAACACAAGCAACTTTCATAAAGCTTTGGAATGATGGCTTAATATATGAAGATTATAAACCAGCTAATTGGTGCCCTAGATGTGGTACTACGTTAGCTGATGCAGAAATAGAATATGAAGAGCTTCCAACCGAACTTTTATACATTAAGTTTAAGATAAAAGAGACCAATGAGGATATAACTATAGCTACAACTAGGCCAGAGCTACTGCCTGCTTGTGCTGCAGTTATATACAACCCTGAAGATAAAAGGTATAAGCGACTAAATGGACTAACTGCTATAACTCCAATTTTTAACAACGAAGTTAAGATTGTTCCTCATTCCTCAGCTGACGTAAACTTTGGAACAGGGATCGTTATGATATGCAGCTATGGAGACTCTTCAGATGTTCGTCTTTTTAGAGAATTAAAGCTAGTTCCCAAGATCTGTGTTAATGAAGACGGCACTATGAATAAGAACTCTGGACCTCTTGAAGGACTTTCAGTAAAGGAAGCTAGAAAAAAGATAAAAGAAATTTTAGAGGAAAAGGGACTTATTGTAAAAACTGAAAAAATTGTTCACAGGACTCCTACGTGCTGGAGATGTCATACTCCTATAGAAATAATCGTTACAAGAGAGTTCTATCTGAAACAAGTAGAGTTTAAGAATGATTTGAAGAAAATTTCAGATCAAATTGAGTTTTACCCTCCCCAGTTTAGAAAAAATTTGTACGATTGGATAGACAGTATTACTGAAGATTGGCCAATTTCAAGAAGAAGATACTATGCAACGGAAATTCCAGTTTGGTACTGTAAGGTTTGCAATGAACCCTATGTTCCTCCTCCTGGAAGGTATTATCAGCCTTGGAAAGAGAATCCTCCCACGGATGCACAATGTAAAAAATGTGGATCAAAAGAATTCATAGGTGAAACAAGGGTTCTAGATACATGGATGGATTCAAGTATTTCTCAACTTTTCATAATAGGCTATGGAAGAGACGAAGATTTTTTTAAAAAGGCTAGACCTGCTACCTTAAGGCCTCAAGGTTATGAAATAATAAGAACTTGGTTGTACTATTCAATTTTAAGGACCTATCTTTTGTTAAAAGATATAGCGTTTAAACAAGTTAGGATTAGCGGCATGGGTGTTGATGAGAAAGGAGAAGCGATGCATAAATCCAAAGGTAACGTAGTTTATCCAGAAGTTTACATTGAAAAATATGGTTCAGACGCTTTTAGACTTTGGGCAGCTTCAGAAGCTAAACTTGGATCCAATTACAGATTTTCCGAGGAAAAAGTTAAAGCGGCTTCCTTGTTCATAACTAAACTCTGGAACATTTCTAGGCTTATTTCTCAATTCCCAGAAGAAGATGAAAAAGCAATAAAGGAAAAAATTGACTTACTGTTCTTAAAGCAACTTGGAGAAGTAATTAAAACAGTTGAAAAATCTTTTGAAATGCTTGATCCATTTGATGCTACAAATAGTTTAAGAGATTATACATGGAATATCTTAGCCGACCATTACTTGGAATTAGTGAAACCTAGACTTTACTCTGGAGAAGAAGACGACAGAACTAGGTCTGCGAGAGCAACAGTGCATAAAATCCTTAAAACTATTCTAGTGGCCATGCATCCAGTAATCCCAACAATAACTTTCTATATATTCCAGAAGCTTTACAATAAGAACATAACTACAGAAAAGTTCCCAGAACATATAGAGCCAATAAACAACGAGGAAAAAGCTTTGCTTAATATGCTTATAGAGGCTGACTCAAAGATATGGGCAAAGAAAAAAGAGCTTAAGCTAAGCCTAAATTCTCCCTTAGAAAAAAAAGTAATTTTAAGCAAAAGCTTAGAGCCATTTTTGGGTGATATAAAAGCAGCTCACAAACTAGTTAATGTTGAAGTCCTTAATAAAGATGTTCCTGAAGTCGTTTTGTTCTCAAATTAATTTAAGTTATAGTTAGTTTTTAGAAAATCTTTCTTATCTTTAATACAGTTTTTTGTATGACGTTTCCACATTTTGTAATATTTTATCTGTTATCCTTCCATTCAAGATTTCTAAAGCAATTAATACAGACCCAACTCCTGGCCCAAACTTTGGCTTTTCAACTTTAGCATTTGGAGCAAGCTTTTGAATCGAATCTGAAAATGGTTTAAGAATTATGTCGCCTGCTTTGAAAACGCCACCTACAGTAGCTATTGGAAAAATCTCGTTTTGAATCTTAAGTCTTGTTATCACTGTCTTAGCCAAAATCGCAAGCTCTTCTGCTGCATTTCTAACTATTTCTGCCGAAACTTCATCACCTTCTTTTGCAAGTTTTGTGACAATCGGTGCTAAAGATGCAATTTCTGTTACTGACATTTTTTCGCTGTAAACTTTCCTTATGATCTCATCTGTTTCAGTTATTGAAAGTGCCTTCTTTAGTTCTTCAATAAGTTTTGTTTCTTTTGCTCTTCCATCAAATGCTTTCATTGCCTGCTTTAAAGCCGTTACCCCAATAAAATATGCAGAGCCTTCATCTCCAATTATGCTTCCCCATCCTCCAACTCTTACTTTATTTCCTTTTCCATCTGTACCTGCTGAAACAGAGCCAGTTCCTGCTATTACTATGACCCCAATTCTTCCTGAAGTTGCACCATAGAGAGCTATCAAGGAATCATGCACTACTCTAAAAGTTTCAGCTATCCCGATTTGAGGAATACTAGAATTAAGCAACCTATCGTCATAGGAACAATCTAGTCCCGCAAGTCCAGCAACAGCGACTTTGACCTTTTTTAAACTTATGTTCGCTTTTTTTCTAGCTATCTCAAATGAACTAAAGATGGCCTCCTTTGCTCCATCTATTCCTACTACATGGTAGTTTGAAGGTCCAGAAACTCCAGAAGAGACTAAGGTTCCGTCTGACTTCGCGATTATAGCCTCTGTCTTTGTAGCTCCTCCATCAAACCCTACTACATATTCTTCTTCCATGATTAACCTAAGATCTTACTATTTTTAATATTTTTCTAGTTTATTGATGTTGTTAAATGAAGAACGCTAAAGTTTACGAAAAAGAAATCTATAAGGAACAAGAAAGTACTAAGACTGTTAAGAATTAAGGAAAAGATTAGACAAAAAGAAACATCTCAACAGAATAAAATATATGTTTAGAGAATGCCTTGTTGATTAATCACCAATCCAAGTAAGGTAAGTTACTGTGTCTCATAATTAAGCAAGAGCTTGCAGAAATTGAGAACCTAACCTTAGTCTAAGAAAGCATCAATAAAGTACATTTCACAATGCATTATAAATAAAGATCGTATAACTTTAATGCACTAACTCAAAAAATAAATTAAAAGAAAAAGTTTCTCTTTTTTATTTCCTGAAGGTAGATTTATGGAGGTCCCAAATTGCTATAACTTTCAAGATAGGTGCTTCCAAATGGACTTACAGTTCTTACTTTATAACTATCTGACCATGTTATTACATAACAATAAAGAAATTCAAATTTAAAAGTATAAACGTACTTTCCAGTTAGTGGTTGTTCGTTTTCACTAGGACTAGTTATTCCACTGTCTAAAGTAACTGTAGTTATACCTGAAGAATGCCAGTCAGGCTCATATGATCTACTTGTAAGGTCGTATATCCTTTCTTTACTTTCAACATTTATCTTTGAACCAATAACATAGTACACTCTAGCACTAATATTATCCCAAGTGCCAAATACTAGTACCTTTGTAAATGCGTAACTATTTTCCTGGTATGGTAGATGGGGGAGGATATAAGCTTCTTAAATTCTTGAATGTGTTTGAAGAATAAGTAGTGCTAGATAATTTATTACTTGAATTTAGTTTTTTAACATTATTCTATAGCTTACTTCATCAACAGGATGTTTCAAGAAAGTTGGGTCAACAGAAAGCGTTAAAGTTCCTAGTTTGTCCTTTTCTTTTGAGTATGCTACTATCCAAAGGTTTATAGAAGCATAAATTTCTTTGTTTTCTATTATGTTTACAAGCTTCCTCTGTAAAATAATCTTGTTTTGTAAACTCCAAGTATGTTTGTATACCCTTCTGAAAGCTTAATTGGACCATTCATAGAAAGTTCAAAAATTCTAACGTTAACATTACTTACTACTCTATTGCTATTATAAACTTCTATTCCCAAATCTAAAACTTGAGTTTTTCATCAGCTATAACTATTGGGCTAAAAGGAGAAAGCAAAACTAATGCTAAAATTACTAAAATTAAAATTAAATTATTATTAATTATATTAGTTATTAAACAAAATCGTAAACTTACTTGGCTTCTTCTTAGTTTCATTCCATTTCATAGATATATTGTTCTGTTTGATTTCTTAGTTTATATCTTTATTTTTTAAATTTTAAAATAAAAATTTGTCCAGAAATTAGAACAGCCTGTCTTCATTTATGCTAAAATATTTAAGTATAAGATATAGCTTACCTTCAATTTTCTAAAGGTTATTTTCATTAAAAAACTAACTTATTATCAAGCTGAAGTTTGTTCGGAGATTTGTACTTATCTTAAGAAGTTGCATTCGAAAATTTATTTTTTGATACTCTACTTTCTTGCAAAAATAGACGAGAAAACTTAGAACTTTATTTTTGATGATTTTCAATAAGTTCAAACAATTTTTTGGCTAACTCTTTTTAAGCAAGATACTCAAAGCTAGAATAAGAAGAGTAGAAGTTTTAGCAAGTAGACTTAGTCTAAGGTTGCTTTATATAGCTTAGACTCAACAAGAGAGGCTTAGTTTTGAAGAACTAAGAAACTCAGCTAAAGTTGTAGAATATGTCAACTCATTTCTTTTTTGTATTGTTTTAAAAATTTGATCATAAATTCATGTTTTTCTTTTGCCATCTTTTTGCCACTTCGTGTTAATATCATGTTTCTCAAATGCAAAAGTTTTGATGCAAAATGTGAAATTGGAGAAGGATCAACTATACTTTCACGTGCTATGCTTTTTGGAGGATGCTTTAGATCAAAGTTGACTTCCCCTAGTTCTCTTGAATCATAGGCCCCTGCAAAAGCAAATGCTCTAGCTATTCCTCTTGCTCCCATCGCTTCAAGTAAGTCAGCATCATGTAGCACTTTTGCTTCTCTTGATCTTGGTTTTATTCCACTTATCCACGATTCATAAGAAGCTTCAACTATGGCATCGTATACTTTTTTGATAAAGTCTTCATCATACCCAATTTTCTTTAAAACAATTTTAGCTCTTTCAGCTGATGCAACATGGTGTGGTTTGTTTCTAGATTCCCTTCTAGAAACTATATCGTGAAGATAGGCTGCAACAAGTACTATTTCTAAATCTACTTTTTCTCTCTTTGATATCCTTATTG
Source organism: Candidatus Brockarchaeota archaeon (assembly GCA_017601145.1). Classification (GTDB taxonomy): domain Archaea; phylum Thermoproteota; class EX4484-205; order EX4484-205; family JAAOZO01; genus JAAOZO01. The sequence continues at coordinate 9,523 of JAFNIV010000020.1, read as the reverse complement.
CATTTCTAGCAACACATTCTGCATGATCAAAACGATGAGCCAAATCTGAGCTCCTAGTCTTTCTTCTTGCATACTCTATAACTTTTTTCAGATAATCTTTTCTTATCTTAGTTTCTTTATAGTTCATTAATAACTCTTTCTTTTCTCCAAGGAATTTAAAATTTTTCTAAAAGTAGCAACTACTCTTTACTTTAGTTACAGGTAAGTCAGCTATCGTGTGCTAAACCAATTAATTCTTCTAAGCTAATTCTTTCTTCTTTAAGGTATTTTTCCAAACCTTCTACTAATTCCTTGAATATAGTTATGCCTTTTTTTTCAAGTACAGAGCCAACTTGAACAGCTGAAGCACCTGCTAGGAAGAATTCAACCGCATCCTCCCAGCTTTCTACACCTCCGACTCCTATTATTGGCTTCTTAGTCTTTTCATATAGCTCAAATACTAAAGCTAGTGAAATTGGATGTAAGGCTTTTCCAGATAGTCCCCCAAACTTGTTACTTAGTACTGGTTTCTTTGCTTTTATGTCTATTTTCATTGCTCTTATCGTATTTGAAACAACAAATGCATCGCAATTATCAAGTGAGTCTATTATTCCTAGCACTTCATTTCTGTAAGGTGGAAGTTTACAAAACACAGGTTTATCAAATCCATCTTTTACATTTTTGACTATACTTTCTGTTAGTTTCGCATCATTGAATACTTCTAGCCCAAGCTTTTCTGAATGAGGGCATGAAAGATTTATTTCTATAGCACTTGCAATATTCTTAAAAGTTGTTGCCATTTCCCTTGCTTGTTTTGGTTCGCTTGGAGCAATACTTACAATTATCGGTACTTTGAACTCATCTCTACATAACGAAAGCTCCTTTAAAAACTCTCTAAATCCAGGGTTTGGAAGTCCCATTGCATTTAGGTAACCACAATTTATTTTTATGAAAGTTGGATTCTCATAGCCTTTTCTTTCTTCATAGGTTATAGACTTCGTTACAACTGCCCCTACTTCAGCTTCCTGCAATCTCTTTAACAACGAAACAGTTTGGCTTAGTACTCCTGAAGCATTCATGAAGGGATTCCTTAATGTAATTCCAGATATCTTTGTTACAAGTTCCAATTCTTTATTATCACTCTTCCCTTTGGATTGGACAAAATACTTCCTTCTTCAAATACTTTTTCTCCTCTTAAGAAAACTGCGATAACTTTTCCAACTACTTCCATGTTTTCAAATGGAGAAAATTTTGCTTTTGATAAAAAGTTACTTGACTTTATCTTCCATTTTTCATTTTGCTTTACTACTGTTAAGTTAGCAAACGAATTCCGCTTTATTTCACCTACGTTATGTATTTGAAAGCGTTTTGCAGGTTTTGACGTTAAAGCGAGAATTGTCTCTTCTAGAGATATTTCTCCTAATTTAACTAAGGTAAGTAGAGCTGGAATTGCTGTCTCCAAACCTGGGAAACCTGATGGAATCGAATCATATTCTTCTAGTTTTTTTTCCTCTATTGAATGTGGAGCATGATCAGTAACTATAGCTGTTACCTTTCCTTCGTTTAAAGCCTTCCTCAATGCTAGAGCATCTTCTTCACTTCTAAGTGGGGGGTTAGTTTTTGCAATTCCCTTAAGCTCTTCTACTCTTTTTTTAGTAAGCGCAAGGTGATGAACTGTAACTTCAAAAGTTAGCTTCTTATCGAGTTCGCTTTCACCTATTAATCTTTTTAGTGCTAAGCTCGAAGAAACGTGGACTATATGCAAGTTCTTTAATTTTAATAGTTTTAAGCAAAGTTCTACTCCATTTAACTCTGCTATTTCGTCTCTTATCATACTATGATTTTCTACTTTATTTTCAATCTTGGCTTTGTTTGCTTCAATTCTCTCTAAATCTTCGCAATGTGCAGTAAAAAATATTTTTTCTTCCTTTGTTAAGATTTCTTTCTTTTCTCTATCTTTACTTATTAGCATAATATCTTCAGGATATAACTTTATACTGAATCCTCCTTCCATTAATGCCTTTATTGAATTAATAGGATTTTCGTTCAAGCCAATATGAAATCCAACATCACAAAATATTTTATCCTTTGTTCTTTCTTTTGCACTTTGTAACATTTCTAGGCTTGAAATTGGAGGTTTTGTATTTGGCATTGTTAGCACAGTTGTATAACCTCCTGCAATAGCTGCCTTTGTTCCACTTGAGAAGTCTTCTTTGTAACTTTGTTCAAAGTCTCTTAAGTGTACATGAACGTCGACTAATCCAGGCAGTATTAAGTTGTTTCCAAAATCTATTAATGGTACGTTTAGTGGCACAGAACTTTTTGGCAAGATTTCAAGTATTCTTCCTTCCTTTAAAATGACTGCTGCTTCATGAAATTCTCTACCAATCCAAACTCTCCCAGAAATAGCAAGCTCACTCATTTTATTTCTACTTCTCTCCCAGACTCAGACCTCATTGTTTTTCCAAAGTTTGAGTTTATTAAAACATTTCCATTAAATACTGGACCATCTTTACATGTCAAAAGACCAAGTGGCTCAAGAACACAGGATCCACAGACTCCAGACGCGCATTTTATTATACGTACTATTGAAGCTTCACAATAAATCTTGTTCTTAACAGAAATTTCAATAACTTTTCTCATCATCATCTCAGGTCCAGTAGTTAATATCACATCTGGCGAAAAAGAATCTATTATGCTTTGAAGATCTTTTGTAACAACTCCATAATAACCAAAGGTCCCATCTTCAGTATAGGCGTAAACTTTTCTTAAGTATTTATTAAATTCTTCCAAAAAAACTAAGTGGTTTTTGCTTCTTCCTCCATAAATCACAATAGCTTCTACATTTAATTCTGATAAGTTCTTTGCTGCCATTAGTATTGGTGCAGCTCCAGTCCCTCCTGCTACAAGTAAGTACTTGTTTCCTTTACTAAGATTAAAGAAATTCCCAAACGGTCCTCTAAAGTATGCATAGCTTCCTAATTCTAAGTTTACAAACTTATTACTTGTTGTTCCAACATCTTCAACTAGAAGTTGTAATTTTTTATCACTACAAAAGGATGGTGAAAGGGGGATTTCACCATAGTTTGGGATCCATGCCATTATATATTGCCCAGGTTTGCAATTTATGTCTTCATCTAAATTAAAATTTAGTATTGCTACTTTATCAAGAGGCTTACTCTTCAGTTCTAATTTTCCACGTATATAGTATGACATCCTTAATCTTATAAAATAAATCTTGTTATTTCTTCTGAAGTTAAAATTGCTCCACAGTAGATGCATTCAAGAACTATCTTTGATCCCTTTACAACTTTAAGCTTTGGAAGAATTGGTTCATCCTGCTTGTTTGTAATACATAGTTCGTTTGGACATCTTATTAGTCCTTCGATAGTCTCTGGTGGTTCAAGTTTGTATTTCTCTTTTACTTCGAAGTTTGAAATAACATTTAATGTTGCATCTGGTGCAACGAGAGAAATTAACTGTGCCTCTCTGGGTTCTAAAACTCTATTTTCTATCTTTATTAGATCTTTCTTTCCTAATTTTTTACTTTCAACGTTCATCAAGATAGCAACCGTATAGTTTTCCTTTCCTGTAATTCCTAATATTCTAATTACATCTAATGCTCTCCCTGCAGGAATATGATCTATCACTGTTCCATTCTCAATTTTTGTAACTCTTAGTTCTTTCTCAGACAATTTTACTCACCTGTAAGTATTGCTCTTAATAAAGCCATCCTTAGATAGAGACCTCCCCTTGCTTGGCTGAAGTATGCTGCATTTTTTGAACTATCAACTTTTGGGCTCAGTTCATCTACTCTTGGAAGAGGGTGAAGTATTATTGCTCCTTCTTTCATCCTCTTTATATGTTCCAAAGTTATAATATAAGATCCCTTAACCTTTTCATACTCATATGGGTCGGAGAATCTTTCTTTTTGTATCCTTGTTACATAGAAGACATCAGCTTCTTCTAAGACTTCAGAAAATGTAGTAAGTTCTTCATAAAGAATTCCGTTAAATTCCATGAAACTCCTAATTTTTTCTTTTGCTCTAAGTTCTAATGGTGATACAAGATAAACCTTTCTTGGTTTAAATATCGAAAAAGAAAGAATTAAAGAAGATATTGTTCTTGCATGTTTTATGTCTCCTATTATTGCATAGGTTAAATTTTCAAGAGACTTAAAAGTTTTCCAAACCTCATAAAGGTCAATCATAGTTTGCGTTGGATGTTCTTTTGTACCTTCTCCTGCGTTTATGACAGGATGTTCACAAATTTCTGCAGCATACCTAGAAACACCCTCCAACTTATGTCTAATAACTATAATGTCTGAGTAATAATCAAGCATTCTTATAGTATCTGAAATATTTTCTCCTTTAGCAAGAGAAGATATTGATGGCTCTCCTAAGTCTAACGTTGAGCCTCCAAGTTTTAACATTGCAGCTTGAAAGCTTAGTCTTGTTCTTGTACTTGGTTCGAAAAAAGCAGTTGTCAATATTTTTCCTTTAAGGTTCTTTAAATTGTTTTCCTTTAAACTCTCTATTAGTTTAGCTTTACTAAAAAGATCTAGCAACTCCTCCTTGTTGAAATCAAGTATGCTTATTACGTCCCTATTCAGCCACATCGTTAAAATGTGTATTTACATAAAAATAAGCTTTTCTGTTTTTCTGCAAACAAAATTTTGCAAACATCAACTTAATAGTTGAAAGAATTTATTTACGAGGGCTTTATCGCAAAAAAGGAAGCTTTTTATAAGTTCGTTCTACTTTGATTCTTATGGTTTCAAAGATAAAGTTCTTTGAAATAAATTTAGAAACTAAAGAAGAATGCGACATAATAGACATCACTAACAAGATAAAAGAAACCGTTAAAACTTCTGGAATAAAAAATGGCTTAATTAACATCTTTGTACCTGGTTCTACTGGCGCAGTAACAACTATAGAATATGAACCTGGATTGCTAAAGGATTTGCCTGCCGCATTGGAAAGAATCGCGCCTTCTAATACTTACTACGAACATGAAAAAATGTGGCATGATGGAAATGGAAGGTCACATGTACGAGCCTCAATAATAGGACCAAGTTTAACAATTCCAATCAAAGACGGGAAACTTATTCTTGGGACATGGCAACAAGTTGTTTTTCTAGAGCTAGACGTAAGGCCAAGGAAAAGATCCTTGGTATTAACTATTATAGGAGAATGAATTTCCTTTTCTTTAAGATGAAATCCACTAATACAAACACAAAAATCTTTAGCTTTTCCTCGTCTACTTCTTTTCGGAGAGCCACCACTTTAAGAGTTCTTTTTTCTTCTTTTTATTCTGATCTTCCTCGTGTATCTCCGACATTACCTTTGCTCTTTGTTCAATAAGTTGTTCGTGAGTATAGATTCTGCCACATGACTTACAGATGAATATTTTGTTTGCTGGGTCGTAGTGAAGCTCTCCACCACACTCAGGGCAGTACTTTTTCTGATTCATCAACCTAAGGCTATCAGACTTCTTTATATACTTTTAGTTTCAGGAAAGCGCTGTAAAGCTTATAATTTTTAAAGATGTTCTTCATAAAAGTAAAAAGTTTCGGTTGTACTTAAATTTTTTAGGATTTTTGTTAGAAAAGTTCATTTTCTATGGTAACCAAATTAAAACTAAATGAAAATACTTGATTTTTCAAAAATTCTTCGTAGAAATTTCCTTTAGTTATTTTTGAACGAAAATAGCTTTAAGCTAAAGTTTTTAAAGAAATCTTTTTCGTTCAGAGGTCAAGTTGAAGGTAAATAAAGAAATTGTTAAGTCATTACTTTATGGAATTTCTCTAACCTTAATTTTAAGCCTGTTTGCAAGGTATGTGCAAGGTCAAAATCAAATTCATTTTATTTACAATGGTCTTCCACTTCCTACCTTAGTTCAAGCTATAAACATTTCAGAGGGAGAGTATGTCTCAATTCAACCAGATTTTCTTGGATTATTCTTCGATGTTCTTTTTTGGTCCTTTTTCGTGTTTGTGCTCTTTAAGATAACGCATCACAAAAACATTAATAAATAAGTTTTACCAAAAAAAGCAAAAATGTTTGGAGATGATTTACCGCTTGAAGCAAAATTGCTAAAAGATTATCTTAGGTCTGTTATAAAAGTACAGGGAGGTTGGCAGTTAAATCTTTCTTGGAACAAGTCTTTCGACAAACTTCTAATCTTATATAGAAACATACCTCTCTCGTTTGATAAAGTTACTATTTACATGGCAGTAAGTGAATTTGTGAAGAAAGAAGATATTGACAGCAAATGGAAGCAGACATTTCCGAAAATGCTTGGGAACTCTTCTTCTTTAGGATGGTCTGGCTTATTATTTAAGAAACCTTTCTTTTCTTCCTCAAATACCAAAACAGAAAAACTCATCCAAGGTTTAGTAAAGGATGAGGTTCTCTCGAACATGTTAAATTCAAAAAAAGATTTAATGGACCTCATCAAGAAGATAAAACCAGACTCCGCTTCAGTGGATCTTTCTATTAATGTTACTTCTCAAGTCAGCTTAACTCAATTTTTAGATAACCCTACAGAGATATCTTGGGTTGCTTCTCTAGAAAAGTATGTCATGAGAGGGCCTGGAATAACTGGACTAGTGAAAAACATTATTTCTGCCTTAGATTTAATGATAGCAACTGCTAAGGAATATTCACTCAAAGTTTATGAATCTTAACTTTTACAGATCTTAAGTAAATTGATTCAGGACAAAAAATTAAATTAATACCTAACTTTTGAAAGCGTTGCTATTTTTAAGTCAAGAGGATATGTTATGGGTCGGTAACCAACTCTTTTAAACCCTCTATTTTGCTAAGAACATAATCGGGATTAAACTTCCTTATCTCTTCTTCGTTTTCAATCCCCCATGTAAGAAGAGCTATCTTTACTCCAGCTCTTCTAGCTGAAATTCCATCAATTAAAGTGTCGCCTACCATAAGGCATTTCTCCTTGCTTACGTTGAGTTCTCTTAACACCTTTAAAATAGGCTCTGAAGCAGGTTTTGGTTCATTGACGTCGTCTGCTGTTATTATTACTTGAAAAAATTCATAGATGCCACCGCTTTTAAGGTATTTTGGTATTTCGCTCTTACTCCCATTACTTACTACTGCCATCTTAATTCCTTCTTTCTTTAAGTAACATAAAGTTTCTTTTACTCCTGGGTAAAGCTTCACGTATCTTGGTAAATAGTAAGGTTCCCATAGTTTTGCCACTAATTCTTCGTATCTTTTTACTTCATAATCAAAATTAACATTAGAGCTTATCATTGAAACTAGCTTCCTTGAAATTTCATGGTTTGGTAACCCAATCAACTTAATTACCTTTTCTTTTTCTGGTAGTTTCCATCCAAGTATCTTAGAAACTTCATAAACCATTATGTAAAAAGCTTCCCTTGAATCAAACAGTGTTCCATCTACATCAAATATTATAGCTTCAAACTTACTCATGGCCACTTTTGATTTTTTGTTTTTGTTTTAAAGCTTTTTCTAAAGGTTTACAAGACTTCAAAATTTTATTATATCAAAAAATATTTCTTACTGGATAATTTACAAACAACTTATATCAAATAATCTCTAACTGTTTCTTTTTCTTTAAACTTATCTTTCGTAAATGTCAAACTATTTTCCCTCCAGAAGCTTTTCTAAGTCTGTTCATTATTGCTAGTCCAATACCTCTCTCTTCAAAACTTTCACATATTATTAGCTCAACTTCTTTTTCGTCACATTCTCTTAACTTGCTGTATAAATTTTTTGCAATGCTGTATAAGTTTTTCCTAGTTCCTAAGCTTATCGCAGCTACTTTTTCCTGAACGTAATACTCTAGTGTTTCATCGGTGGATAAAACAATACTCTTTACACGTTCTCTCCTTGATATAGTAATTGCTTTCGTAACAATTTCCTCTATACAATTTCCAGTAACTAGAACCATTTTAGCTTTTGGAGCATAATGTCTATACTTCATTCCTGGAGCTAGTGCTTTCTCTGCTTCTGAAATGCCTCTTGCAACTTTTGGAATTTCAACTTTTATGCCAATTTTTTCTTGAAGTTCTTCAACAGTAAAGGGCCCAGGCCTTAAAAGTATAGGAACATCTCTAGTAACATCTATTATGGTAGATTCTACACCAAAAAATGTTTCTCCAGAATCAATTATGGTATCTATCTTATTAAAAAGGTCAGTAATAACATGCATTGCATTGGTTGGACTGGGTTTTCCAGATAAGTTTGCACTAGGAGCTGCAATTGGTACTTCTGACTTATCAATTAGTTTAAGTGCAACTGGATGTGCTGGCATTCTAACCGCAACAGTATCTAAGCTTCCAGTAACTGCATAAGGAACTCTTTTGCTTTTCTTCATTACAACTGTTATTGGGCCGGGCCATGCAACATTTGCTATTCTATATGCTAACTCTGGAATTTCTTCAGAAACTTCTCTTAGCATATCAAGATTAGAAATATGAACGATTAAAGGATTATCTGGAGGTCTTCCTTTTACCCTGAATATTCTAAGTATAGCGTCTTCATCATAGCAATTTGCTCCTAACCCATAAACAGTTTCTGTAGGGAATGCTACAAGTCCTCCCTTTTTTATAACTTCAGAAACTTCTTTTATTTTGTTTTCTTCTGGAGAAATGGGGTCTATCCTAATAATTCTAGTTTTTATGTTATTCATTTCTTCATCCATTCCTTTATCATCAAAAATGCTTTTTCTGCTCTAAACAAAGTTATTCTTACTTGTTTTTTATCTTTTGTGCTTAGTATTAAAGTGCTGTTCTTAAGCATTACATCTTCTATTTCACTCTTTTTCAAAGCATAAACCCATTCATTTGGAAGACTTTTTATGGTTTTAGCGTCATAAAATGAGATTGTGATTACAAGTTCATCTTCTAAAACATAAATTGATTCATTTGGGCCTTCAAACTCCCTTATGCTCAGTGAACTACCCCTCGCTATCGCAAGGAGCTTCCTGCTTCCACGATGAGGCTTGCTGGTATTTCTACCAGTAGAGGCTTCATCTCAGCAGGCGAATCAGGGCTATCCCATCCCCTCATTTTTATCCTATTAGCTGAAATCCAATCCCTATAGGGATTTTCATAGCCTAGCCCTTCAGATGTACCTCTTGGGTTCACCTTCACCACTCGAACACCAGCTCTTTCAGCCTTCTGCTCGAGTAGTTGAAGGAATTTCCCCCAAGAGGCATCCAATATTTTCTGGGCTAAGTTGTGTTTTCTAACCATTTTTTGTATGTTTAAGTCTTCGACACAAATAACGTCATAATTATTTACATAGAATCTTGAAAGCTTATGAAGGAAGTCATCTCTCTGGTTTATGAGCCTTTCATGAGCTTTAGCAAGCTTTATTCTCTGCTTTTCTCGATTCTTTGAACCTTTCTTTTTCCTTGAAAGCCAATGATTTAGAACTATTATCCTTCTAATTGTTTTCTCATAGAATCTCGGATTCTCTATTTGTCTCCCATCGCTGTCGGTGAGGAAATGCCTTACTCCAACGTCAATGCCTACAATCCTTTTAGGCTCTCT
>JAFNIV010000001.1:39898-117455 GCA_017601145.1 Candidatus Brockarchaeota archaeon | reverse complement strand
TCAACGGCGGAGACAAGATCCGCGCCCTTTGAAGGTGCCAAAACTCTAGTCTCATAATGAGAAAATAAAGGGTGGTGGTACACCCTTCGCTCCGAAGGTATGAGCTAGGAGCCATCACCAGGAGCGAGAACCTCCACGACTAAAGTGGAGGATACCAACCTTCGAAGCAAAAACGTACTCGAGATGAAGCAATGTATAATAGTAAGGGCAGACTTAAGAATATCTGTGGGGAAAACTTGTGTTCAAGTAGCTCATGCTGCAGTTGAAGCTTCAGAAAAAGCTAGAAAAGAAAAACCAGATTGGTACGAAAGATGGATTTCAGAAGGACAAAAGAAGATTGCACTGGTAGTTGAAAATTTAGAAAAGCTGTTAGAATTGGAAGAAAAAGCAAAAAAACTAGGAATTCCAATAGCTTTGATAACAGATATGGGACTCACAGAACTGCCACCTGGTACTGTAACTGCATTGGGAATAGGACCAGGGCCAGATGAGATTATCGATAAAGTTACGGGAAACTTACCTCTACTGAAATGATTGACACAATAGAGTTAGAACCATTGAAATTTTATGAAAAGCTAAGAGAAACTAGTTTAGACCACGTTATTGGCCTTTTAGGATATTCATACAAGAACAGAGAACCAATTACTGCACGACTAAGAAAGAGTCCCGAAGATTTTTATGTAAAAGAGGTCATTAGTGATGAATTTACCCAAAGGTATAGCTCGAATAATGGAAATTATTTTTTGTACATGCTAGAGAAGAAAGAATTAACCACTTTTGAATCGATAATACGCTTATCTAAAATATTGAAGATACATATAAGGGACATAAACTATCTTGGACTAAAAGATAAAAATGCAGTTACTGAACAATATATTACCATAAAGGCTAATAAAAAAGAGCTTCCTGAAAGGTTTGAAACAGATAGAATTAAGTTTAGACTAGTTGGAAAATATACAAAGGCTCTATCTAAGGACTACCTTGAAGGTAACTTTTTTAGGATAATACTAAGAGATGTTTCAGATTCTAATGCATTAAACAAAATTGAAAGATTTAAAGAATTAATTAGTAGGCACGGATTTGCAAATTTTTATGGCTACCAAAGATTTGGAACTACTAGACCAGTAAACCATAAGGTAGGACTTCATTTGTTAAGAGAGGAATATGAGTATGCTGTGAAAACGCTTATTGGGATTCCAGGAATAGAAGAAAGTACAAAAGTTGAAGCAAAGATAAAATACCTTGAAAATGGAAATATTGAAGTAATGAGTAATATTAACTTAGGTGAATACGAAAAAAGGATAGTAAAGTATCTATGTAACAATAAACAGGACTATAAAGGTGCAATTATGAAGCTTCATCCTAGTTTAATTAGGCTATTTATTGAAGCATTCTCGTGCTATGTTTTTAATTTAGTAGTTTCTGAAATGATAAGAGAAAGTGGGATCGAAGGAATAGTGGGGTTAAATGAAGAAGAATTTTTTATAGTACCACTTAGTAAACACTTTGCACAAGTAGAAGCGGTTGCAAAAATCAATGAAAAATTGAAAAAAACAAAAAACCTAAAAAATGAAATAAAAGAAAGAAGGGCTGCGCTTGCCATTGCTACTCCAGGTTACTTAACCGAGCAGTTGATAACTAAAGAAACGAAGAAAATTATAGATTTATTCAAAGTAGATACAAGCATGTTCTTTATAAAAGAAAAGCCTGAGGCAAGTTATCCTGGGCAATATCGCACCATCATTAGCTACGTAAAAGAATTTTATTTCAACGAATTGTCAAGTAATGTAATTTCGCTAACATTTTTCTTGCCTAGGGGAAGTTTTGCTACGGTACTACTGAGAGAACTAGTAAATCAAGAGACCACTTAGAAGGTGTAAGTATAAAAAATATAACGTCTTTCTAATAAAGGTTGCTAAAAAAGGCTTATTAATTCCAAAATTGCTATAGAAAAGGGAAGGTGAAATAGTAGGTGCTACCTTCTGAAGCTTCTGCAAGATTAAGAAGGGAGGCTTTAAACACATGTCAAGAACTTACCAGAGTTACTGTAGAGTGTTCAAGGGCTCTTCATAACTTAATTCAGAGCACAAAAGAAGGCAAATCTGACATAGAGCCCTTATATGAAAAAGTAATTTCTTTAAAAGAAGAAGCCACATCACTAAAAAGAACTTTGTCAGAAGAGTTGATTTCTGCAGGAGCTATTTTATTTAGCAGAGAAGACTTTTTACGCTTAGCTTTACCCCTAACAGAAATAACGGACCTAGCTGAAGGAGTAGCTTTTAGATTAAAAGAATTAAAACAAAGAAAAGCTCAAATTGGGGAAGGCAACATAGAAAACGTAAGTTTACTTTCAGAGAAAGTTTTAGACTGTGTACACAAACTTAGAGATGTTATTTTTGCATTAAATTTCGACGTTAACAAAGTAGACCAACTCGCTAAAGAAGTAGAAAAAGCAGAAAGGAACGTTGACGACACTTATAGAAAGGTAGTTGTAGAAATTTTTTATTCGAATGCAGAAGTCCCTGTATTACTCTTACTAAGAGATGCAGCAGAAATGCTTGAAGATATGGCAGATAAAGCAGAGGATGCGGCAGATTCGTCAAGAATGCTTGCTCTTAGCGTACTTTAAAATACTTAAATTCTTTAGTTTTAGTATTAAAAATAAGCCTAAAACTTTTATATTGCACTAGTACAATCTAAACAATATCAATATGTTTGAAAATAAAAAAATAGAGAAGAAAATTCAAGCAGAACTTATTAACGATAGACTGATTGTCTGGAATTTTGAGGACTCCAGGCAATTGTATAAGATAGGTTTTTTTGGGAAACCAATAGGAATACCAAAACCAAAAAACTTTGATTTTAATGCTCCACTTACATTGGACTTAATAGAAGGACTTTATTTGGCTAAGGAAGGAATAATAGAAGTTTTTAAAGGCAGAAAAAAAGTTAGTATAAACTCATTGGAAAGTCTAGCTAAAAAGTACCATGAAAGATTTGAGATGAAGTATAAAGTATATTCAGATTTGAGAAAAAAGAACTATGTCGTGACTCCAGGAATAAAATTTGGATGTGATTTTGCAGTATACGAACATGGCCCAGGTTATGATCACGCACCTTTCATTCTAACTGTAAAAAGTAATAAAGAAGAAATAACTGCTACTGAGCTGGTTAGAGCGGGGAGACTTGCAACAACTGTAAAAAAGAAATTCGTATTCGCAATAGTAGATTCTCAAAAAGATACAATCGATTATTTAGTCAGTAAGTGGTGGAAGACTTAACTAAAAAATAATTTTTAAGACTTAAATACTGTAGTCAAAATACTGAGAAGAGCTTAAAATGCGCGTGAAGAAAGTTGCAGTTATAACAGCAGGAGGAGACGCTCCAGGAATGAATGCAGCTTTAAGAGCAATTGTAAGAATGGGGGAAAAGAAAGGTTTATTACTATTTGGAGTAAAAAGAGGATATACTGGTTTGCTTTACAACGAAGTTGAACCTCTAAATAGGAGATCAGTATCAGGAATAATCAACCTTGGGGGTACAATACTAAAAACAAGTAGATGTGAAGAAATAAAGACAGAGATTGGTTTAGAGATGGCTAAGAAAACAATAGAGTATAACAATTTTGACGCATTAATAGTAATTGGAGGGGATGGAACATTTAGGGGAGCTTTAGATATAAAGAAAAAGGTAGATATACAAATAGTAGGAGTGCCTGCCAGTATTGATAATGACATATATGGAACTGACGAAACCATTGGCTTCGACACTGCAGTTAACACAGCAGTTAGGGCTATAGATTATCTTAGAGATACTGCCTATTCTCATGAAAGATTGTTTATAGTAAAAGTTATGGGGCGAAAAAGAGGATTCATTGCATTGGAAGTAGGAATTGAGGTAGGTGCTGAATTTATATTAATTCCTGAAGTAAAAGAAGATCTAAATAAAATAATTGCTGAATTAAAAGAGTTTGAAAAAATTGGGAAAAGATCAAATTTGATGGTAATAGCTGAAGGTTATGAAGGCGCAGATCAAATTCCTACAATTTTAGGTAATGAAACAAAGCTAGAAGTAAGGTTATCTGTATTAGGATATCTTCAAAGAGGAGGACCACCAACAGCAAGAAGTAGACTACTAGCAGAACTTTTTGGAACAAAAGCTATCGAGTGCTTAATAAATGAAGAGGAAAACGTAATGGTTGGAATAAGGGATAATAAACTAGAAACAACCCCATTAAAAGAAGCTGTTGGAAAAGAAAAGGAAATAAACTTGGAGCTCTATAAACTTGCAAAAGAATTAACCTAAAAATTACTATCGCTCTTCTTTCCCTTCTACAAAAGCCTCTAAATGTCTCTTTGCAACATCATATGGCATTTGAATAGGAGGATGCTTAAATGCATAAGCTGAAACACTTATTAGAGGGCCAGAAATGCCCCTATCTTTTGCAATTTTTACAGCCCTTATCACGTCTATCATGACTCCTGCGCTATTTGGCGAATCAACTACAGATAATTTTAAATTTATAGAAAGTGGAGTTCCACCAAAATATCTTCCTTTTATAAAGATATAACAAATTTTTTCATTGTTTAAAAAAGGAACATAATCACTTGGGCCTATCCTTAAACCAAACTCATCATATGGAATCATAGCTTTTACAGCACTAGTTTTACTTTCTCTTTTTGATACTAACCTTTTTTGTTCAAGCATGTTTAAAAAATCGGTATCGCCTCCGATGTTAATTTGATAACTTTCGTCTATTTTAACACCCCTATCTACAAGCAACTTAGCAAGAGTTTTGTGTAAAACTGTTGCTCCAAGTTGACTCATTATGTCATCTCCAGCTATAGGAAGTCCAGCATCTTCAAATTTTTTCTGCCACGAAGCATCAGAAGCTATAAACGTTGGCATTGCATTAACAAATGCAACTCCAGAATTTAAGCTCGATTGCGCATAAAAACGACTTCCCTGTTCACTTCCTACAGGAAGATAGTTAATTAGAAGATCAGGTTTACTTTCTCTTAAGACGTCCTCCACATTACATTCTTTTTCTTCAGAAAGCTCTATTTTAGAACTTAAGTATTTTCCAATACCATCTAAAACTGGTCCTCGTTCCACCCTTACTCCAATCCTTGGAGGTTCAAAAAATTTTATTGTGTTGTTAGGTTCTGCAAAGATAGCTTCACTTAAATCTTTACCTACTTTTTTCTTGTTTACATCAAACGCAGCTACAAACTCAATATCAGAAGGATAATAGCCACCAAGCTCTGGATATGCTAAACCAGTATAATCGTTTTTATGAGAATAATAGTAAACTCCTTGAACAAGGGCAGATGCACAGTTGCCTACACCAGCGATTGCTACTTTTATCTTTACCATGGACCAAAATTAAATAAGGCAATATAAAAATCTTAAAAATCTGTTATGTAGTTATATTTAGTATACAGAGAAGCAAATCAATAAAAGAGAAAAAGCTACCTAGAGCTAATGAAACAATTTCAGTCGAGCTTAAGTTGCTGTTGAATAGTAAGAAATAGCTAGAAATAAAAAAATTAAGGAAAAGAGAAAGAGAAGCTATAGCGTTAACTATTACTGAAACTTTAACCTTTTTCGTAATCCCAATGGAAGCTACTGGAAATAAAAGCTCAAGAAGTAAATACAAAGGAGAGGCCATATTCATAAAGAGCATTAGTACCAATAAAAATAAGACTATTATGAAGTTAGAGACTACTAGAGACCATTCTAGGATTTTTACCTTAGGAAAGGACTTCAATTTGCTCAGTTTCACAAACTTAGTGAGGTATAAAAATTTATTTATACGTTGCTAAATACAAGATGGATTATGACATCAAAGAAATTTCTTTACTTTCATCAGCACAACATTTTTGGAGGACTTAGCAACAAAAACTATGAAGAAGCCAAGTTTTTAGTTGTTGGCATACCATTAGACTTGAGTGGAACCTATAGAACGGGTTATAGGTTTGCGCCTATACACATAAGGCAAGCAGCAGCTCAAATTGAATTTAAAAGTTTAAGATATAACAGAGAAGTTTCAGAAAGAGATATATTTGATCTGGGAGACATTATCCTTGGTTCAAATTTAGAAACAAGTTTAAAAGACATTAAAAATAGTATGTTAGAGCTAAAAGGGGAAGAAAAGATAGTTGCAACAATTGGAGGAGAACATACAATAACTTACTCAACATTTATGGGGCTTGAAGCAGAAAGAATAATCGTTTTTGATGCTCACTTTGATTTAAGAAACGAGTATGCTGGAATGAGGTTTTCTCATGCAACGTGGCTAAGGAGATTATTAGAAAATATAAATGTCGAAGATGTCTTAATCGTTGGCGCAAGAGCAACTTCTATCGATGAAATTTCTTCAAACCCTCCAAACGTTCTTTATGTAAATCCTCTGCAGCTAAGAAGTGAAGAAATTAACTTCATAAAAGATTGGTTTAAGAGAGATAAGAAGTATTATATCTCAATCGATATGGATTGCTTTGATCCTGCTTATGCTCCTGGAGTTGGAAATCCAGAACCAGAAGGAATCACTCCAACAGTTTTCTTCGATTTCTTATCAAAATACGTTTCTCAATTAAATATAGTTGGTTTTGACGTAAATGAAGTTGTACCACCATATGATTTAAGCGGTATAACCTCGGTTCTGGCAGCGAAGGTAATTTTAGAGATCTTCAATATGATAATTAGCAAGTAGCTCCGGAATCGAAACAACTTGGTTATTTTTACTTGAGACCAATGCTGCTTCAGCAACTGCAAGAGCAAGTACTGCGTCCTTTTGATTAGGTGAAGGATTTGTTTTTTCTTCTATGCAATTGATGAAACGTCTTAACTCAAGTAGTAGGGGTTCTTTCCAATCAATTCGTTTAAGAAAGGCACCTTCTCCGTTTCTTAAAATCACTTCTTGAGTAATTAAGTCAGCATCTATTAAACCTAAAGTTCCAGTTATTGTAAGTTTTCTACTTTTACTAGGGGTTAACCAATTTGAGTCTATAACGGCTCTAGTTTCTTCAGAAAAGTTTAGTATTATAGTTGCATGGTCTTCGTTTATACTATGCGTTATAGACCCGGATCTTGCATAAACTGTTTTAGGTAGAGAACTAAACAGATAAAGAGACAAATCGATATCATGTATAGAAGTATCTTTTATTACACCTAAATCTATTGGCCTATCAGGCCATGATCTCACTCGCAAAGCATGAAGTATTATAGGTTTTCCTATTTTACCTTCAGAAAGATAATTTTTGCTAATTTCTACAGCTTGGTTAAACCTTTCTATAAAACCAACAAAGAACTTTACGTTCTCATCTTTTGAAAACTCTAGAAGTTCAGTAGCTTCTTTTAGAGTTGCTACAAAAGGTTTTTCGACCAGAAGATATTTGATGCCTTTTTCTATCAGTTTAATTGCAATTTCTTTGTGAGTAGATGTAGGCGTAGAAATTACTACACCATCAATATCGTTAAAATTAAACGAATCCAAGTTTGTACTCCAATCAACTTTGTAGAAAGAACCATACTTCTTAGCAACTTCTTGATTTATATCTATCACTCCAGCCAAAGAACCTAACTCGTTCAAAACCCGAACATGATTTTTCCCAAAACCTCCTGTACCAATCACAACGACTCTTGCGGTCAAAGTTTACACCACCTTTACATGAAATCCAGTAAATTTGAACTTTTCTTTTCCTCGAGCAATTCTATTCCAAGTGGTTCTAAAATTTGCTCGAATGTGGTTTTTAATATTTCTAGATATTTTTCAACGTCTATTTCATCAGGTTTAGCAAAGTAAGTAGGTTTAACCCCTGTTTTTCCTTTTATTTTTACATACGAAATTACTTCGCCAGCTTTAGGCATATGACCGTTCTTAGAAGCCATGATTGCAGCTTTTATGTGTTGTGGCAAGGTCTTTTTATAATCTTCAATATCTTTACTCATCATAATGTTAAAAGCTAGTTTTTCTAATGGAACTTGTCTTTTCTTTAACAAATCAATTTGTTTTTTTAAGAGGATCTCAATGCTTTTTGTTGCTTCATTGAGCTCTCTTTCGTTGTTAACCTGGCTGAGGATTTTTAAAACTTCAAAGAATAAATCTTTTACGTAATCTGGCGTTGAGCTTTTCTTACCTATTAATCCTTTTATATCGACTATTCCATCCTCCGTAACACCAAAGTAGTTTTTCTTTCTTTTACTAAACACGGTATACTTGTACTTTTTATCAAAGTTAAGTTGAATTCCAAAAGAACTGAAGGCAAAATTTGTTAAAGCGTCAATATCTTCTTTTTTTGGATTCTTTAGGAAAACAGAATCAGTATCACCATATATGACTTCAAGCTTTCTTTTTTGAGCTTCTTCAATAACACTTGTTAGTATTTTTCTTCCAATGGCAGTAACACTTTCAGCAACAGCAGGAGTATAAAATTGGAAGCTTTCAGCACCCATCACTCCATAACTTGCGTTAAGAAATACCTTAAGAGCTTTCTGTGTAACTTCGTATTGTTTCCTTTCCTTTTGAGATATAGACTTATCCTTAGAAAGAGGTACATATAACGCAACTCTTAGATCTCTAAGAGCGCCTATAGCAGAGCTTGTTATTCCTTTTACTTTTGTACAAACCCAATGAGGAAGGTCAGCAACTTTGTTGCTTTTGCACTCTTCGTGCGGGCATCTAACTGTTTCATAAGAAAGATTAAACCTTGCAATAACGCTAGGGTATAGAGAAGCAAAATCCATAACAACCACATTAAAGTGAGCTCCGGGTTTTGGACTAAGGACAATTGCACCCTGATACTTCTTACCTTTTATCGTAGCTCTGGTTACTGTCTCACCTTTAACTTTAAGAATGTCATCGTTGTTTGGAATCAACATGTTCTTTTCTCTATGTAGCGCTAAAAATAAACTACGAATCCAAGAAGATACTGCATGACGAGCTACTTCTTCAATCGGTGCTCTACTTATTCTCATTAAGAGGATCATTAATTTAATTACCAGAGAGTCGTTAAACGTTGTTAGTTCCATTGTTAATTCAGCGTCATTTATGCAATATTCTGCTAAATCATTATAAGAAAGCTCTCCAATCGGTTTTTTTATTGTAACCTTACCTTTGCCAAGAAGAGAATTACTAACTGCATCTAGAGTTGCTTCTTTGTATGCACCACTAAATGCATATATCTGGATTGATTTATTTAAGAAAAACCTATAAAGGTCTATATGAACACCATATCTTAAGTCTGCTGTATCTTGCATTTTTCCTATTTTTATAGGTATTTCTTCATCAGGAATTCCAAGAAGCTTAGCTCTGTTTTTTAGATAGGGTAAATCAAATGAATCACCATTATATGTGATTACCATTGGATAATTATTGAGTATTTGAAAAGTTCTGATTAAAAGTTGTTTTTCATCATTAAAAAACTCTACTGTTGCGTTAAACTTATCAAACGAAACTTCTGAAAAATTGTTTCTCTTAAGTAATAAAATAAGTTTTTTTCCATTTGAATCAACGAAAGCAACAGAAATTATTTTATCTTCTGGGTTTTCAGCGTTTGGAAGTACATTAGGGTCTTTACTATAGACTTCTATGTCCAATGCAACTCTTTTAATTTCAGGTATAGGTTGCTCGAGGTAATAGGCCCATCCTCTTACTAACGCACTATCTATAAGATGAGAGCTTAGTGATATTTGTTTTAGACGCTCTTCAGATTCTTGAGGAATACTTAAAGGAATTGGTTTAAGAGAGTTATTAACTAGATCTAATTCGTAATAGTGACCTGGTCTTAAGTTTAGGTCGTATATGTAGTTCAAAACATAAGGAATATCAGCTTCCCAAACTTCTTTTAGTACAGATTTTACTGTCCCAGAGGGTTTTCCGCTTATTCCAAGAGGATCCTGGACAACAATTTTTGACATTTTTACTATTCTTTGAAGTAAAGGATCAAATTTTTCAATTTCTTCTATATGATCAAAACTTGGTAAATTTACTAAATCATCTATTTTAAGCAACTCATCTTTTGATAAAAATGAGAGACAGTATGGCTTATGTCCGTATGGATCAGAAATAACTAATATAGAGTTACCATCATGAGATAAGAACTTTAAAATGGCTTTTTTCTGCTTTCCATCGTAATCAACAGAGAGCAATAACCCAATTTGAACCTCTCGAGAAGGATTTTCTTTAGTAGCTACTTGTAGTTGCATCCTTAACCTATAAAGAAAGAGAAGAGTTTTAAGTATTTAATTTTTTCACTCTAACTGTTTTTTTAAGCTCATATAAAAAAGTAAGTTTTTAAGCCGACGTCTTTAGATTTTATTTGAGCAACCTTGGTAAAAAAGTACAAGAGAAGGTATGTTGTACTTAAACTTAATTTTAAGTGTGACGATTTTGGTAACAATCTAAAGGCAGAAATTATAAGAGTTCTAAATAAAGTAACGAGTATAGAAGCACAAAAAGAGGTTCATCCACTGATTCTAAAAAGTAAAAGTGATGAGGATATAGTTGTAGTAAGAGTACCTCATACTTCCCTTATGCAATTTAAGAAAGCAGTGGCCTCAGAACTTCCTTTTCTTAAAATTATTTTTGTAACTGGAACACTAAAAAGCGTAAAAGAAAGAATGAGACTGCAGAAAGATGATTTAAAAACAATGTAAAGACGATAATTAATAAGTATGACGAGAAGAGCTAGTCTAATGTTTTGAACCATAAATAAGAGTGATCTCGGTTCACTAAAAAGAAAGCCGAACTCTTGTTTTAAGTCAGAAGACATTGCTAAAACTTTTACTAAAATAGGAGAGAACGTTTTCAAGAACAGCTTGACTTAGGAGGCACACTTCTCATAAATCTTTTTGCTGTTGATAGCGCAATTCATTTGTGCCCCCTATCTGAAACATTAACACTTAAGCTTTAATCACATTCTATGGCTTAGAAGATGAAGTCGAAAGTAAAAGTTAAAAACAGCCTATAGTTAGCAATTTAGTAGAGCGCCGACGTAGCTCAGTCGGTAGAGCAGCGGGCTGTTAAGATAAGCCAAAGAAACCCGTTGGTCGGAGGTTCGAGATCTAATACGAAAATCCTCCCGTCGGCGCCTAGTTTTTACGGAAGTTCATGGGAATCTTAGTAGAGATCTAACGATCCTGAAAAAAATTGCAATACAGTTATTTAAATATTTTTAAAAAGAAAATTTCCCAATTCCACTTGTACTTTGAAGTACAAAGACTAATTTGCTCTAGGACTTTTACGTTTTTAGTTTCTCATCAAACTTCTCTAAGAGAGAAAAACTAATAAAGGACCTATTTTTTGACTTTGATGCATGCTCCGGTGGTGTAGACTTACAAAGGCACAACCCGGTTAAACATATCGGCCTTTCGAGCCGAGGATCGCGGGTTCAAATCCCGCCCGGAGCATTGCATTAAACTTTTTAAAAATTGTAACAATTCATGTTTTAAAAAAGTTAAAGAATATATTGCAAACATACTTTTCAATCATATATATTATTACCTAGGAATACAACTATGCAAATTATATGTTGCTTTATAGATCTCATGTTTGAAAAGTAAGAAAGAACGCTAAGGCTTAAACTGAATTTAAAGATAACGACTAAATTAGCATGACGAAAGGAATCAGTTTATAAAGAAAGACAAACATAAAAACTCCAAGATCGTAAAGAGAAACTTTATTATTCCATTTGCCTTGAGGTAGCTTACTTCTAAGAAGAAGTCAGGGGAGTCTAGATGACTTAGGAGAGTTTGAGCCAATGACAAAGAAAATATGTTGTTTAGAACTATAGTGAAACTAACTAATTTGCTGGATAAATAAAATTCGTCGGAATCATAAAAAAGATAGGGTTTTGGCTATATTATCTATAATTTATCAAGGAGCTTATTTATTTTTAGCGAAAATTAATTCTAAGCTTTAAGCTTGGCCTAAATTAACTTCCATTTTGACGTTATTGTTTAGTAATTTTTCAGAATAAATTAGGTTATACTTTATGCTTATCGTTTCGTTTTTAAGAAAAGATATAAACTAATGAAGGTACCAAGAAGTTTGTTTATTTTTAATTTACAGTTTAAACCTAAGGTGGAGTGCACTTTGGCTCTTAATCTTAATGTTTGTTCTAGAATCTCCTAGGGACTACGCTAAACCGGTTCTTTAATCCTATTAATATCTTTTACTTTTACAAACTTAAGTTAACAAACTGTACACTTACTTCTGTGTTAAGCTTAGCAAAAAGCTAAATAGCCCTACTCACAGCCCTTAAGAAGAAAAGAAGATGGGCAAAAAAAGAAACATGCCTTACGTAAGGACAGAGTACATTCCAGGAGCTCCTGGAATTAAGGTTAGGTTTAAAGTTGGAGGGGGAACGAAATACGACACAGTAGTGAAAGTAATAAGTGAGGAAGATGCTATAATAAGACAAGAGTCGATTGAAGCGGCAAGGGCATCAATAAATAATAGGCTGCAAAAAACAGTTGGAGAAGGGAACTACACTTTAATTGTAAAACCATACCCTCACGTAGTAATAAGAGAACATAAAATGTTAACCGGAGCGGGAGCTGACAGACTTAGCGAGGGTATGAGACGAGCGTTTGGAAAGCCAACTACTAGAGGTGCGAAAGTATCTAAAGACCAAGAAATATTTGAGATAAGAGCTCTTAAGAAAGATTTACCTTCGATAAAAGAGGCTATCAAAATAGGTTTGCATAAGCTTCCAGTAGAAACAAAAATCGTAAGCGAAGAAGTAAATGAACAACAATAAAGAAAAGATCTTAGAGAATTTAGAATTGTTCGTTGTTCCTGGAGAAAGGCTAGGAAGCATAGAAGAAGGAATTTCAGAATTTGGTACCTACGAAGATGAAGGAAATGTACGTGCAGCCTACATAGGAAGAGCCACCATCGATAAAGAACAAAAAAAGTTCAGTGTTTTACCAATAACAAAAATGCCGATTTACCCATATAAGGGACAAAGTGTAATTGCAAAAATTACAAGTGTGCAAAACACACTAGCAGTAGCTCAAATCATAGCTATAGAAGGAGAATTCATAAACAAAAGTTTTACAGGCTTACTGCATAGCAGCAGAATAAGAGGAAGATATGAAAAAAACTTAAGAAGGATTATAAAACCCGGGGACTTAGTGAGGTGCAAAGTGATAAGCAGTGAGGGAACTATACACCTTGGTATAAGTGGAAACTTTTTTGGAGTTATTGAGGCAAATTGCTCTATTTGTGGTAGAATATTAAAGAAAATCGGCAGAAGAAATCAGCTAAGATGTGATAATTGTGGAAATGTTGAAATACGACTTCTTGCTTCAGATTATGGAGTAGTAAAAGTGAGTAAGAAATGATAGAAGAAGATGTAAAAGTAATTGAAAAAAATAAAAATGAAATAGAATTGATATTCAAGGAACCAAGCACTACTTTTCTTGACCCTTTAGTCTCATACATGTTAAAATACAATGAAGATGTTTTAGCAACATACTCAGTAGACCACGTTCTAGTAGGCCCGGCAAGAATAGTAATAAGGAGCAAAACAAAGCCAGCAAAAGAGGTTTTATTTTCAGCAATAGAAAAAATAATGAGCGATCTAGAAAAGGTAAGGAATGAATTAAGAAGTCAAGTAAAATAATGAACATATTGAAAGAATTAGTTAGAAAGTTAGATGTAAGTAAAGATAAAACATCAGCAGAAAGGGTTCTTTATAATAGAGATTTAGCAAAGATAGGGGATGCTATTTTAAACTATGTAAACACATTAGTAGTTTCTGCAGGATATGTTCCAAAAAGCAACAAAGTTACAAATAAAATGCTTAGAGAAGTTGTAAACAGATCAGGATTAAGAAAAAATATAAGAAAAAGACAAACAGCAAGAGCCTTAGGAAATATTGCAGAAGCTATAGTAGCATACCTTGTACTTAATGAAGTTTTAACAGAAGAACAGATGGTAGAGCTTATTGTTGAAAAAGGAAGTTTTGAAGAGGCTCTTATTTATATCTTTAGAAATCTTTTCGTAGAAATAGGCACTCAAAAAACATAAAAATTTTTATTATAGAAAGAGACAATTATATTTCTATTTTTAAGAATCATTTTCCCTTAAATTTTGGTATTTCAAGTTCTTAATAGTGTGCAAGCTAGCTGTATTCTCTCCAGGTATAGCCACATTTTGTACACCTGAAGAATTGAGTTGGGGATTCGTCTGCTCCTCTTGTTTGAACAATCCACCAATAAGCTTTGTCATTTCCACACTTTGGGCATGTTGCGTTTGTTATGGGTAATGGTTTTAAAGACCCGTTTGTACTACCTAAAACTTTTACCTTGGTTTTTACTTTACTTTTTACAACTACAGATTTTAGGTCTTTAGCCTGTTCTGAGTAGCCACATTTTGGGCAAACGTAAAGATTCTTCCTACCCTCTTTCTTTAAAACCATTCTACTTCCACATTTTGGACAAAATTTTATCAGGGGCATGCGTTTCCTTTTTTAGGGAAACGGGCTATTAATAAGAATTTCTCTCTTTGTAGTAAGGCTGCTAAAATAGTAGTCCTATATCTTCTGTATGTAAAAACTTAAAGATTCATACTCTTTCTTAGTTATCTAACTGCCTCTTTATAACTTATAATTAAATCGTTAAGTCTTAAGCCTTAAGTTGATGGTTCCTTACAGCAATTTTTATCCAAGGTACTCTGGCCGTTTATACTCTTTCTTGAATAGTAAAGAAAGAGTCTTATCAAGTTTTACCTTATTTAGCTCCTCCCTGTATTTTTCTTCCATTTTATTCCATTTAGCCTCTTCTGTTTCTAATAGACTATACTCTACGCTTAAATTAAGTAAAGAAGAAAGTTTCTCAATAATGACTCTTGAAGTTGCAAAATCAGGCTTTTCACTCCTTGTAAGGCCCAGCAATCCAATTCCCTTTAGATTAAAGAAGCTGCATAAGCCTAGAGCAATGCCTGCACCTCCTACTATGGGTGTACCTGTAGGGGCTAACGTTATTCCTTTCTCTTTAAGCATGTTGGCAACATCGGGCTCAGAAGCTATCCCCCAAACAGGTACTTCATTTCTTTCTAGAGTAAGATGCCCACCCACAGAGTAAACAAATTTGCCACCTAGTTTCTTAAAAAGTTTCAGTAAAATTTCAGTCGTTTCTAGTTCACCACCCATTACTTCTTGATGCTTCTGACCAAGCGCAAAAAGAAGATCACCCTCGTTCCTGTTTTTTATAAAAAGGGCAATACCTACAAGTTTTGCATTTCCGTATTTGTCTACAACTACCTGATTACTGAAAAAGGGAGAAGTTATAAATCCAACTTTTTTTGCATTTGTAAATCTTATTAAAAACCTGACTACAAGCTCCCCTATTAAGCCAATTCCAGGATAGCCAATTATTAGTTTTGGTTCCTTAACAGACCATCCCTTTTTTAACCAAATCTTAGGTTTTGTGAAATAGTAAACCGCTGAATCTGATCTGGAAGGCAACATTTCAATTTCAACAGTAACACAAATTAAGGGGGATATAACTCTATTGCTTCCAGAGAAAATGTTAAAAAAATGTATTAAATGTGGAAATTATACAATCTCTTCTGAAGAAAAATGCCAAAAATGTGGAGGAACCCTTAAAGAACCACACCCACCTAAGTTTTCTTTGAACGACCCTTTTCTAGAAATAAAATTAAGAGCAATAATTCTAAGTAGAAAAGAAAAAGAGGCTAAGCCCTAAAAATTCCACCTTTCTCCTTGACTAAAGCTTCTAATCGTTTCAAAGTTTTTTCAAAAGTTACTTTAATTTCTCTTGGTTTATTACTTTCAACAACCAGCTCGTATTTTGGCGGCGATACTACTTTTAAGATAATTTTTGTTTCTTCTGAAGTTTGATGAAAACAAAGTTTTTCTCCTATCTCTCTTAGCTTATTGACACCATCTTTATCCAAAAAAAACATTTCTATGGTCTTTGATTGTGAGTAGCTTTTTGTAAAGAATTCTTCATAAATTAGTTTGTTTAAAACATCTAGAGTTTGAATAGGGACTCCTATTCTTAGAAAAACATTCTTATCTTCTAAAACCATTTTAAACGCTTGGGTTAAAGAACCATACTTTGCTGCAGCTTTTTCCTCTATTTTTTCGATTAAATCTAGAGGCTGATTGCTCTCTTTTAGTGCCTTTTCCAGCAAATTAAGCGCTTTCCTCCTTTCCTTCCATTTTCTTATTTTTGTCTTAGCTTTTGACTTGTCTATTCCTTTTGTCGAAACATAAAGCCTTCTGTTTTGCTCATCTTCCTTAAGCACCTTTACAACAAGAATTTGACCAACTTTTATTAAATCAGAAACTTTTGCTTCTTTCTTTATAGGCATCCCTGAAATATGTAGAAAGAGCTCCCCATCATACTCATCAGATTTTAGAGTCGCACCAAAATCACCAACTTCTACAACTTCTCCCACGAGAAGCTCGTCTTCAAGTTTTGAACTCATTCTAAGGTCTCTACTATTTCACCACCTACTATTTTTCCTTTTCCTCCTGTTGGCTTAACTAGAACAGAACCACAGGCTAAGCATTTTACTTCATTTGAGGAATGGCTGAAAACTATCTGCTTGTTACCACATTTGTTACATTTTACTCTAAGGAATTTTGAAGTTGGGTAAAGCTTTCTGTATCTCATAGTAAAATCACGTTTTTATTTCTAACTTTCTTAGTCTAAGGCCTTCCTTCACTATTACATAACCGCAAACTTTGCACTTTAGTTTTAATGTTTGTTTCTTTGTAGTTTTTACAGGATTTGCGATAGGAGCTTTTGAACCCCCATATCCATGTCTGTCTATTCTTTCGTGGTGTCGTTCACCCCTGGCGAGAGCGCGTCTTTTCCCGGTCTTATAGAGAGAAACAGTATGCGGGGTATGTTTATTGCACTTTGGACAATATGTAGTTATTTCATGCGGAACTTTCATATTAACCTAGAACCCTTTCAGCAACTTCTTTCTTTATAAGTATTTCTGCGTATTTTTTTGGTAAGAATGCAAAATCGCCTTCATTATATGGGCCATGTTCATGTCCCCATTCGTCTACAAACCTCTCTACTTTCTTCTTTAAAATTATTAATTCGTAACTATCAGAAAAAGCCTGGAACAATGTCTTTTTTGAATTTCCAGACTTAAAGTTAAGTAACGCTTCTTCATAACGCTTCCTTAGCTCATTTGAGTAAGAAATTATTGAGCTATCTGCAGATCCATAAAGGGCTTCTGGAGGTGAAAATGATTCGAAGAAGGATTTGATTGTCCTTATGAAAAGAAGATCATCTAAGATTAGACTCATTATTTTTTCCTCAGCACTAAATAGCTCTTTTGCAATCTCGGACTTTCCTATTTTATGTTTTCGTTCTCTGAGTCTTTTAAACTCGTTTTCTATCTCTTCTAACTCTTCTTGGGAGATTACTTGGAGATTCTGGTTTTCAAGTTCTCTTTTCCAAACTTCTAACAATTTTGATTCATCATACAACTTGAGCTACACCTTTGGAAACTAGGTAAGCTGCATAAAACCTTGGAATTTCTTCTTCAGTGTTGTACAATTTCTTAAATGTTTCTCCTTTCACTTTAAGAGAGGGGGCAAATTTTATTTTTAACTTTATTGATTTTTCTCCATAAGAAGGTAGTAAGTCTAAAGGGTAAATTCTTTCATTCAAACTTACCTCAAACTTAGGAAAGCTACTTTTGCTATTGAGTGTACCAGGCATACGAATTATTCTGTGTTCATCTAATGTAACGGAAGGATCTATTGGAATCTTCGACATACTTAATGCCTCTTGAATGATACGTTTTAAGATTCTTTGTCCTAAGAGAGAGAGAATAAGTTTTAGTGACCCTTCTTTTATCGAGCTAATAAGCTCATTTTTCCTTTGTTCAATCTTTTTAACTGAAATCTCGTCCAAAAAAACGTAATCAGTTGGAGATTCAATAATTTTAATCATGTTAGAAATAACGCGTCTACCAACGCCTATATTTTTTACTTGTAGTTGAGAAAAAGTCACCAATAAACTTGGCTGCAACTCATTAAGAAGTAAGAAGTCTATGATTTCTCTTCGCTCGTCTTGAGAAATTTCCCTAAAAACCTGAGCGTCCACGTAGACATGAAACCCCATATGGCCACTGTAAAAAATCTTTATTTCCTTTTCACTTATGCCAAAATCTTCTATCAACGAAAACACAAGCTCTTTTGCTTTTTCATAAGTTTTCTCGATGCAAGTTGAAGTGATGAAGTTAACTTCTCTTAATTCGTTTTCACAGCGCGGGCACTTTTGTAGTCCTTTTTTTAATACTTCTCCACATCTATCACAAATCCAGTAAACTTCGCCTTCGCAACCTAAGTCTTTAGCATCTATATCAAAAGCAATTTCGTTCCATATTATATTTTTCTTATCTATTGGATTTTCAGGAAACTCGTAAACAGAACATGAATGGAAAGCGTCCCAAGGCAAATTATTTAAGATATACTTTCTTATGGCTTCGTTATCTTGAAAAGACATATGTCTTCTCATAACTTTTTCATTTCCAATAACAAACCCAATTTCTCTTTTTCCCACAGGTGGAGGTACTTCAACAAGATTAGAATGTTTTAAATAATATTCTGAATAAACAGATTTTAAGAACCTAAGTTCAGATTCATTCATCGTAACTAAACTAAGAACAGTTTTTAGGCTTTTTATAGCTTTTACTTCAATGAAAAAAGGCCTTTAGTTCTTGGAAGTTTGAGAAAAAGGTTTGCCCTTATATTGTAGCGGATGTTTTATGCCTTTGCACCACTCATCAGAAAAGCATAAGCCATAAGATTTCATTGTTTCACAGCTTGGAGGCGAATATTTTTTCTTCGAACCTTTTAGACCAGCAAGATGTTCCACTTGATACCTTGCAATACTTTCTTTAAAATCTGGACTACTTTTTAGTAAGTTTATTATCTCTTCGATACTTTGGCCTTTAGCAATAAGGTAAGTTACTAAGCTTCTTCTTTCTACGTGCGAAAGGTTTTCTCCATTTTCTTGCCTTGAAAGTAGTCTCACCATGCAAGGAGGGAAGGAAACCTCAGAGGTTTCTTTTTCGAATTTAGCGAACCTTGATTTGTAAGAGTCCCATACATTTTTTAACTCGATATACCCTTTCTTCAGAGGACCACTAAAGCTTTCTGCGTCAATAGGATGTCTACTTCTTTCGAGAATTCTGTTTTTTATGTGTTCTGAAACTAACCTAGAGAGCTCTTCCCTTGTCACATAAACAAAGCCTAGCTTTATTTGCCTGTTAACAAGTTTCCATATTTTTCCCCATTTTTGTGGTGAAACCTTAAGATATTCTGAAAAAGCTATTTTGTAAAGTGAACTAGGAGAATCCTCAGAAGGATAAAAATTTATCTTTTGATCTCGTAGCAAAAGTTCCAAATCAGAATAAGAGTCTCTTTTTAGAAGTTCGTGAATTCTCTTTCCTTCAGCTGTAGCGTAGATGTTTCTTAAAAAATCATCGTTTAGCGCAGCTATAAAGGCTACTGCAATTGGAAAAGAAAGAATTTCTGCTTTAAAGTCAATGAGATTTTCATTTTTAAATGATATTTTTTTAAAAAGTATGGCTTCTTTTATCCTTTCCACTCCTCTTTTTACAGCACGAGTATAATCTTCATCCGAAGAAAGGTTTTCAAAACTTACTGTGCTATATGATTCAAGAAAACTTTTTGCTTCTTCTAAGAAGGGATACTTTGCAAGTAAGAAAACATTAAATTCCATCTGCTTTTTGCTTACTTTCTAAAAAAATAAACAATATAAAG
Source organism: Candidatus Brockarchaeota archaeon (assembly GCA_017601145.1). Lineage (GTDB taxonomy): Archaea > Thermoproteota > EX4484-205 > EX4484-205 > JAAOZO01 > JAAOZO01. The sequence continues at coordinate 97,662 of JAFNIV010000001.1, read as the reverse complement.
CTTTTATTCATCTTTAAACGTTTAAGTATACTAGCATAATAAAGGGAGAAAGAGATGTCGAATCAAGAATTTGAATCAAAAATTGTATTAAAGGATAGCGAAATTCTTAGAGATGCCCTTAAAGTGATCTCATCTATATCTGATGAAGCTCCAATAAAAGTAAGTAAAGACTCTGTAATTTTAAGAACATTAGATCTTTCAGAAGTTTCAATGGTTGATATTGTGGTGCCTTCACAATCTTTTGAGGAATACGAGATAAAAAATGAAAATACTTATGTAGTTAAAGTAGAAGACGCTTTAAAACTGCTGAAACATGCTACCAAAAATCCAATAGCTTTAACATTCTACCAAAATAAGCTCTTAGCTGAAATTAGAAGTTCACCTCCTAGAAAGTTTTCTTTATCAGTTTTCCAAAGTGAAAAGAAAGACTTACCTTTGCCAAAAGTTTCATATAAAATTTCATTTAAAACTGAGTTAGAAGTAATAAAGGAAGTTGTAGAAGTTGGAAAAGGAAGATCAGATAGAGTTGAGTTCGAGGCAAAGAATGGAAAAGTAAAAATTTCTACAAAATCTGAAGATATGACTTATGAAGTTGAACTTTCTACTGAAGATGGAACCTTAAAAGAGCCAAATATAGAGGAAGAAAGTTCTGCGAAATATGACATAGGAAGAATTTATCAATTCATTTCTTCTTTTAAACCCTTATCAGATGTTTCTATAAATTTTGGAAAAGACCTCCCTCTAAGAATAAGTGGAGAAGTATGGGAAGGAATTCCGCTAAACTACTTTTTAGCAGCTTTGGTTGAAGAATAAAAACACTAAAGCCAACCAATTGTTATGTCAGAAACAACTAACGACGCGTTTGCATTTTCTAAGACTTTTTTATAGTTAGTTGGCAGGCTTGAAGCTATAGCATGAAATTCTAGGTGTAGGGGGTATCTATAGCTTAGCGAGAATACTTTAGTTTCGTTGTTTGCCGTGTAGATTATTTTGTTTGGAAGAATTACAAGTTCGTTTGGCCCAAGACTAGGAGTAATCTCAAACTTAATATTTCCAAAAGAGTCTACAAGCCTTACCTCAACAGAGGCATTTAGATTTTTTGCCATGCCATTTGAGTCTATGTACTTGCCAACGTTAGCAGACAAACTCAGAACATTAAAGGTAATTGTCCTATTAGGTGCAAATTCGTAGCTATCATTCCAGCTAGAGTCCTTCGTCTTATTTGCTTCACTACTAGCACTCAAAGATATTATTCTTTCGGGAGGAGTATAGTTGTAGTTAACTTTAAAAATAGAAACTAATCCATCTGAAGACATAAAAACAAGCGAAAAATGAGGATCCGATGGAATTATGCTTTGTTGTCCATCAAAAGCAGATAAAACCAAAAGCTTAGTTAATACAAATGTTCTATTGGGGAGAATGAGATCAGGATTGCCATAACTATCAGAAGAAATTAATCCTTGCTTTGCAAGTGATTGAGATAAGTTTCTATCTCCAAATAAAGTTAAAGTCTTATTGTGAGTTGGTTCTGTTGGTAAGCTATAACCAATTTCAGCCATCCAGATCCACTTCACTTCATCACCCCAATAACCAAACTTTTGCTTATTGTACGACCAGAAGTAATAAGCAAGAAACATAGTTGAAAATACAAGTATATATGAAACATTAAACTTTTTCATTATAGGTATAGCAATTGTATCATTAGATATAAAAGCCTTCCCAACTAAGGCAACTTGTGTAGTATTAATAGTTGCATTATCTATTATTGTAGGTCTATCTCCTAGTGTAGTTATCCAATATCCATAGTCCCACCATGCCATGATTACCGAACCTGGGGGAGTATTCTCTCTTAACCATTCTAAAGCCTGGAACCAATCTGGAAATTCATAAGCATATGGTAAAGAAGCACTAGATATCGTTACTGGAACACCAGCATGGGTATAACCAAGAACAACAGAAGGTGTAAGCAATGAAGTCACAAAGAGCACAATTACTATAGAAGAAATCCACCACGGACGTTCAAACGTTCTCTTTAATTTTCTTTCCATAACTTTAAGAACTTCGCTACTTCGCACTTTACTAATTAACAAATAGGCACCATATGCAGAGAACACAGAGCTAAATGGTGAAAATATCAGCTCAAGCCTAACCATTAATGTTGAGAAGTACAAAGAAGCAAGCCCAGAAGTTAAGATAAATATATTGTTGACGTTTGACAAATCACTGAAAGCAACTACTATTGAAAAAGCAAAAAGAAGTAATGCCAGTCCATTGTCATTAAAGATTGTGTACCAACTAGAAACTTTGTGCTCTGCTACAGATTCAACTATTGCCTCTTGAGATCTTATAAAAGGATTGATTATAGCCGCAATCTTACCGTAAAGTGAGGAAAGAAGCCCTAAGTGCACACCAACTACTGCTAGCAAAATTACCGAACAGAAGAAACCTAAAGAAACAAGAATCTTTAGCCTTAATGTTTGCAATTGATCTATCTCTTTCTTTAAAACAACAAAAACTAGAGAGAGAACTATTAATGCTAAGTTTAAAGAAAGAATCTCCGATCTTTCTCTAGGAAACATTGCTGCTATTGAAAGATAGAGACCAAAAGTTGTTGAAGAAACTAAGAGGAGTTTATCCAAGTCAGTATTAGAAAATATCGATATTACTATTGTTAAAAGAGCAATAAGGCCAGTAGCAAAAAGATAACCAGTCCAACTAATTGAAAGATAACCTAACGAAAGGCCAGCAAGGATAGAAAACAAAAAGCTCCACATTTTGTTTTCTTCTTTTACTCCTTTTATGAAGAAATATAAAGAAAAAGCAATTAAAGGAATTCCAATAGTTTCATGTTTAAAAAATCCAAGATGAGTTCTATCGATCAAACTCCCGCTAAAAGCTATAAGGATGGAGCTTAAAGCACCAACTTCATTATTGGCAATTTCCCTTCCTAACAAGAATACCGCAATCACTGCAAAAATACTTGAAATTGGAGGAAAGAGAATAGCTAAGGTTAGCATGTCAACATCTAAGCCTAAGAACCTTACAAAGTAATAAAATCCATCCAATGCTAAAGGTAATCCAATAGGAGTAGAACCTGCAGCCCATCTTCCTTCTGGAACCCAGCTTAATTTGTCTAACCAAGTTAAAAATGAATTTACTCCATGTTCTGCAATATACTCTGCTGCTCTATAATGCCAATATGGGTCGAATTCAGAAAGATAAAAACCATATCTGAAATTAAGAAGTCTTATTGTTATAGCAAGAGCAGCACTCACTACCAATACAGAAACAATGAGATAAGTTCCAGAATCAACAAAGGGTCTAAGTTTATTTATTTTACTTGCCATCGACTTGAAGTTGTTTAGAGCACCTTTCACGCTCATAAGCTTAATTTCCATAGCAAAGAAGAGCAGTTTTTAAATATTCTTATTTCTCTTAAGGAATTATTACGAATTTTGAATCATAACTAAAGTTTATTGTAGTTTAATCTAAAAAATAAAAACTATCTTTTTGAAATTATTAGGCAACTCAGACAAATGCCTTTAGCACACAAACTTGCAGTAACTTTGACTCATCATTGTTGCCAAATATAAAGTTTAAGTGGAGGTAAATTTAAATGATTTTGATTAAGGTATAGCTTTAGAAAATTTTAGTATATAAAATGCAATAAGTAAAAAATCGAATTGGGAAGAAACTTTTATTTTAGAGTAAGTAAAATAAAAATACGAAAACGCACTTTTAAGAACAAAGACTAAGTGGGATTTTGAGCTTCATAAAAAGCGGCTAGTAACAATGGAAGAATAACTGTAGCGTCACCGTATATGTTTGAAACTTCTGCTTCCGGCTTTACCTTATTCCAAGATATGGCTTCACTTATTCTTGCACCAGATAAAGAACCATCAAACTCATAAGCAGTCGTTATAGCAATGACATAGTCAAGACCTTCCTTGTACTGATTCCACCAAAGAGTGTGATGTTTACTTATACCACCACCTAAGATTATTGCACCAGATCTTTTCTTCTCAAAAATCTTATCAGACATAAGCTTTTCATCCTTCATAACATCTAACTTAAATTTTCCTTTCTGATATGAGAAAAGAAGAGTAGTTCCAAACGCCGAGTCAACGATTCCAGGCGAGATTATTGGAACGTTCTTAAGATAACATGCTCTTAGTATCGAGTTTTCATCATTTATTAAGCTACCAATTTCATTCAGAACTTCTGAGGGAGAAGCAGTCCAACTTTCTTGCTTTCTTGATAAGAAATCACGCACGAATTTTTCCACTATTGGGCCATAAGACTCTAAAGGAACTAACACGTTTCCAAGTCTGTGAATGTTACTTTTCCTTAGCTTTGAATCATCTAAATAAAAAGCTCCATGATAGTATTTACCTCCTAAAGACCTAGCAAGGTCATGATCAATAGTACCTCCAGTAGTTATAACAACATCTACTAAGCCATTTAGAATCATCTCAGCAATAACTCCTCTTAGACCGGTTGCGACTAAGTTAGCTGTAAAAGATAAGAATTTAGTGCAATTTTTATCATTGTACATATGTTGCAGTATGCCTAAAGCCTTCCCCACTTCTACAGATTGAAAACCTCCTGAGTGAAGATAGAAGCCAAATAAGTCAGAAAAATTCCGTAAAGATTTTAACTTATAATCTTTGACAGGTTCCGATTCGTTTGGAGACATCTTGAATTGTGAGCTCTTAACTTTTTATACGCATTATTTTTGCTCTGCTTTGAACTTTCCAATATTCTACAGTAACTCCAACGGTAATAGAAGAAGCAAGTTGGGAATCCTTAGGCATTGGAAGTTCAAGAGTATCGTAGGTTTCTAGATCCATGACTTGTATGTGATCTCCTAAAAGAGCCAGTACTTGAGCATTCCTCTTTTCAATCATAGGCACTTCTACTTTTTCATCTACAGGGCTCATGAGAGTATGTTTCGCATCATCAAATAAACCAATGCCTACAACTCTTGCCTTTGCGCTTCCATGCTTCCCAGGCTTAGAATGCGAAACTTCTACAACCTGACAAGGTTCGTTATCTATTAGTATCCAAGAGCCTTCCTTTACAGAACCCAGTTCTACAACTTTACTCATCTTTATCACCTAAAGAAGCCTTTCTCCTGATTAACTCTTTTTAGAAATAACGCGGTTTATATAGTTATTGCTTAGAGTAAAATTTTTGACATTACTCTTGTTTTAATTTGAAAATTTCATAGAATCATTTATTAATTTCTTTTTCACTTAGTTTTGTTTAGTATTAAAGGCATGAGCCACTATAGAAGGATATGCATATTAGCTAAAGATGACACTACATTAGCGAAAATAAAACAGGTTAATCTAGAAGAAAAAATAAGACCAGAAAAAATCGAGTACTATGAGGTCAATAAAGTTGAAGGAAAGATTTCACAGTGTGATTTACTTATAGTTGCAGGAGGAGATGGAAGCCTCTTCTATTCAGCAGACAAGCTCGAAAACAGCGAAACTTTAATCCTTCATGTGAACTTAGGAAGAAAGGGAGTTCTTGCAGAAGTAGAACTAGCAGAGTTTGAAGAAAAAATCGAAGCGTTAAAAAACAAAAAATATAGTGTTGAAGAAGTTAGAAAGATAGAAGCATACGTCAACAGCAAAAAAGTTGGAGAAGCAATTAACGAGATTGTATTTGCATCAGAAAGCCTTAAGGGGATAATGGAGATAGAAGTTGAAGTAGAAAGCCTTGGGACATTCTGTATTGATGCTACTGGAATACTTGTCGCAACGCCTCTTGGTTCAACTGCTTTTTCAATGAGTGCTGGTGGCCCAGTAGTGGATAATTCATTAGAAGCACTTACGATAACTCCTATTCTTGCAAAAAGAAAGTGGGCACCACTTGTAGTTTCAAATAATAAAAAAATTAAGATAACGAAAAGAGGTGGTAAGGAAAAACCTATTATAGTGAGAGATGGACTTGAAGAAATAAGAATAAACGAAGAAGACTGCCTTTTTATAGTTGGAAGTGAAAAGAAAGTAAAGCTAATAAGGTTTGATAAACAATATTTACTTAAGAGACTGAGGAGAGCGCTAATAGAATGACTGTAGTAATCTATGACACTTCAGCCATTATAAGAAGCATATTAAACTTTAAAAGTATAGGTTGCGCTTACACTACATACTCAGTTCTTAGAGAATTAAAAAAGCGTCGCGCCAACTATACGAAAGTAGTTGCACTAATAGAAGCAAACATTTTAGAAGTGCTTTCACCGAGTAAAAAGCTTATAGAGAAAGTGAAAGAGAAGGCTATACAGTTGGGCGAAGCCGGAAAAATATCGAGTACAGACCTTGAAATAATAGCACTAGCAATGAGCTTCAGAAATAAAGAAGAAGACATCTTAGTAATAACAAACGATTTTGCAATACAAAACATTCTCTCTCATTTGAACATAAAGTACAAAAGTATTGGCCAAAGAGAAATAAGAGAGCCTAGAGAGTATATTTACGAATGCAAAAATTGCCACAGTAAGTATGAAACTAAGCATGATTTCTGTCCAAAATGTGGAGGAAGAGTAATAACGAAAATAGTTAGAAAAAGCTTAGGACTCAATAAAACTTCTTAATGAAGAGGATTTCGTTTTTTCTAATTTTTTGTCTTTTTCTTCGCTAAAGTCAAGTAAGCTTAGCTCCCTTTTAAAAAACTTTATAGATGCCTTGTAGTATGGACTGACATCATAGTTTGTTATAAGCTCATCAATTAGGCTATAGTACTTAACTATATTAGAAGAAAAAACGTTCGGTTGTAGAGGATATCCACACCTTATGCATTTTCCACTTAAAGGAGGTCGCCTGTATTTCTGGCCACATTTTATACATCTAAACCCAGCAGTATAGAAAGCTTTTACGTTGCCTATAAAATCCCGGATTAAATGTGTGCTCAACAAATCTTCTATAACTCTTTTCTTATCTATGAAATCAGTTTTCTTCAGTAAAGAGAGTTGAATTGTAAACTTTTCTTCGGCCTTGTTAATTAATCTATAGCTTGATATTGTTGGGCCATTACTTATGGAAGTTGTAGTATGAGTAAAGTTTAGTTTGTAAGTTAAGTTATTCCCAATTAGATTTATAAGAGAATACAAAGAAGAGAATTCATCCAATTTTCTTATGCTATCGTAAAATGCATATGGAAGATTTTTCTCATTCTCAGTATTATATATCTGGTCATCAATTTCTGAAGGATCTATAACTGGAAAAACTACAAGAGGAGAGTCCATTTTTCCTCCAGGTTTGTTAGGAGTATAAAAGTTACTGAAATTCAAAAAAACGTCAAGAGCAAGAGTAAAGGAATCAGCATCACCATCACAATCTCTTCTTTTTGCTTGATGGTAAAAAGGGTGAGCAAAAAGTACTTCTGCTTCAGTAAAGCCTATTATTCTTCCTACAATACCACCCACTGTGTGTGGAGATATTGAAATGATGAGTTGGCCTATAAGATCTTCAGGATTTTCTATTTTATAAAAAGGCTCTAATCCATAAGATGCTAAAAGGTCGTCAATAAATTTGCTCAGATTTATAAGATAGCGAATAGAGTTTTTTGGAATTACTACATCTTGCGGCTTAATAAAGACAAGCTGCTCATCAGAAGAAAGAGGGACTCCATTTACGTCAGTTTCATAACCTAGCTGATAAAGTTTGCTAAACGAGACTCCTATTTCAGATGGTTTAAATGCGGTTAATGGAGCATTTGTAGCATCGAATCTACATGTACCATCTTTATAAACGAATAAATTATACTTTGCTCTCAGAACACCCTTTTCTATGAGCTCAGGAACTCTAAAGTTGTTCATTAACGATTTTACCCCTTTAATTTTTCTAGGAACAAATTGAATATTTGTTTTTTTCTTAGCTTTATTTATTTCAGATCTTATATCTATAAACCTCTGGCTATAGGGTAATTTTTCAATGTTGCAATTACTACAAATTTTTTCTTCCGATTCTTCTCCACATCTAGGACATGTATAAATGGGTAGTGTTTTTGTACCACATTCAGGGCATCTAAAGTAAAATGTTTGTTTTTTACATCTTGGACAGTATCTATTTGCTATTTCAACCTTAACTTGCCCATTAGCATTTAAAATATTTCTTGTGGTACCTCCAGAATTACCTATAGGGAATAATACATTCGTTGGTGGATCCATATACCTTGGTTTTGCTGCTTCGGGCCTTCCAACTCTTGCAGAAACGACAGATCCTGATAATTTTTTAAGAGTTAGACCGGAAAGTCTAGAAAGATAAGAAAGGCCACTTTCCTTTTCATTTGGTGCAAATAAACGAGTTCTTTCGATTAAGTAACGCAAAAACTTTGAGGCATCTTCATTAATTTTAATCTTATCTTCGAAGACAGAATGAGGAACTAAGGCTTTCTCAAGGATTGTTTTGATTTTATCGGCATAAGGAATAATTATTTCTCGATCCAGCACGCCATTTTCTTTTATTTCTAACAACAGAGTGAAGATGTCTTCTCCGTTGCAAAATTCCCAAAAGTTAAGGAATTTTGGGTGAAGAGGCAGGCCAATAACTTTGGATAAGAACAAAGCTTCATCAAAAGATATTTTATTAGGATCTTTAAGTACTTCGTTTAGTTTTTCTTCAGTAATAAATGACTTTATCTTGTCTAAAAATTCTGGAAGCTTATCCTTTAGCTCTGCACACCATTCGTCTTCAGAATAACCAGGTTCGTCAGGTTTTCTATTGTTTTCTATATAATCTCCAATAGAAATTAGTATATCTCCTAAAAATAATATTTTCTCTATATCATTAAAGATATTCTTATTAGGAATCTCTGATAACTTCACAACAGAACCATTTTTTAACTTAACTATTGGAGGAAGTATTGAGTCCACAGAAGCAACTATGGCAGATTTTCCAGGTCTATCTAGCCTAAGCTGAGAACCAATTGCAACAAAAGAATTTAGCACGTACATTGTACTTGGGTGTAGACCTATTGCCATCAAACCAGTATTCCTAGCACGGCCATACCTTATCCTTAAGCCCCCGAAGAAATCCTTTGAAGAAATCACAGGGCGTCCTATAAGAACCTCGTCTACGTAAGATGAAACATCTAGTTTGCTGACTTTCAGGTTTTTTAGCCAATCCCAGCCACTAAGATTTAACTCTTTTACAAACTTCATGACCTTATGAGACCTGCCTATTACACCATCTATTAGAACCCTTAACGCTCCGCCACGAATGTAATTAGTTTCTACTCTTTCAAGATTTCTATAAGCAGACACTTCAATAGGGTCAGTACCGACTCCAGTTACTTCAACTGGAATTCTTTCGAGAGCATAAATTAATTCATTTTCAGAAACTTTAAATTGGAATCTTCCTATTTTTCGCTCATAAATTCTGTATTCTTCAACATACCGACTGATTTCATCTCTAGTTGGGATATAGTTAGACAGACCTAAAATAGATTTTACATAGTCTGCTATTAGAATTGAAAGCGCTTGTTCAGTACCACCAGAAGAACGCATTGGCCCAGCAAAGTAAACCGCTAGATATTTCGACTCGTCTTTGTTTCTTTTTATTTTTGTTTCAGTGATACCTTCTAAAGGAGCAGCCGTAGTACCAGGCGGTGTTATACATGCAAGTGCTGCTTTTACAGCTAACGTAGCAGCTCTTTCTTCACTAAAAGAACCAAATTTTCCATTCACAACATCCTCAACGATGACAAACGGCACTTTCATAGGTTCTAATTGTTTTCTTAGTTCTTCAAATCTCTGAGAAAGACCTTTCAGACCTAACAATTCTTCAATAGCATGCCCATGAGAATAGACAATTTTTGACTCAACAAAGTCGCTTGGATCACTTGACTTACTTTTTGCTCTTTGAGCAACTTCATAAAGGCGCTCAATGGACTTTATCAGAAGTGCATTATAAGTTTGAAGCTCTTCAGAATGATTTTTGTTTGACAATTCTTTAACAGTTAGTTCTAGAACTTTTATAAAAATCTATTTATTAATTTTGCTTAACTTATCTTTAGCACCTTCTTTACAACCTTGAATTATATCGAAGATTTTATCCTTAATTTGAGAATAACCTTCAAGAACGTTTCCAGTTACGACCCCATCAGCACCAGCGGCAATAAGCTCTTTTGCAATTGTACCATTAGTTATTCCACCACCAACTATTATAGGTATACTTACGAACTTTCTAACATATGAAATAAACTCAGGAGGAATATGACGAGGTGCTCCTGAACCACCCTCAAAATAAACGAATCTAAAACCCAAAGCTTCAGCAGCCATAGCATATCCTGCAGCCAATTCAGGTCTTTCATAGGGAATTGGTCTTGCCTTCCCAACAAAACCTACTGTCCCACCATAGCCCACAATGATATATGCCAAAGGAATCGGTTCTAGTTTTAAAGACCTTATTGCACTGATGCCTAAATACTGCGCACCAATAACATAAAATAGATCGTCAGAATTCAAGAGAGACATAAACCAAATAGCATCGGCACCCCTTGCAATCGAAGCTGTGCCACTTGGGAAGATTATTACTGGAATTGAACTTTCATGCTTTATCTTAGAAATCACTTCTTCATAATCAAGAGAAAGCTGAGCAGTACTACCACCAACCATTATTGCAGTAACTCCTGATTCTTGAGCAATTTTTGAAAGCGAAACTAAATCACCTGGTTTTTCGGGATCAACTAAAACAAAGTAAACAAACCCATCAGACTCCAGTTTTTCGTAGATTCTTTTTTCGATTTTTCCAATTTTGAATATTCTATCACAATAACTATTCATTTCTAAGAAAGCTCACCACTATAAAAAGCATCTACAAATTTGTTATAAGCATCAACCTTTTTCATAAGGGGCTTCATAACGAGGGTATATGTTAGTCCACAATTTCCACATTTCACAACAGCAAGAGGTGACCCTTCTTGTTTTTCTTTTGTAATTTCAACTGAGACAGCTTTTACCCCACATTTTGGGCATTGAAATATTTCAGGAATCGTCTTTCTCACAATCTTTAATTCTCTGCGCTTTCGTCTCCCCATGTTTTATCGTGACAATTAAGAAAGCGAAAGAAATAAAAGGATTTAGTCTCTTAATTTTTTGAAAAGGGAATACAAAAGAGTATGACAAAGAGAGAAAGAATGAAAAACGAAGAAAAACATGAAGAAAACACAGAAAAAGAGCAATTAAATGAGCTAGGAAAGTTTTTTGCTGAACGATCAACTATGAGCAAGAAGCAAATAGAAGCAATACTAAAAACTAGAGAAAAGGAGAGATTGAGAAAAGGGGATTACGTCTTAGAAAACAGAAGAATTAGTAAAGGTGCTTTTTACCGAATTGTAAAACAAGCGCGAGAAAACATAGAAGAAGCGATCTACACTATCTTGTTCATGATCTATCAAAACATCATCACAGAAGAGGACGTGGCTACACTTGTTGCTTTTGTTAACTTGCTGAGAACGAATAAAATAGATGAAGAAAAAGAGGAACAAATAAAAGAAGGGGTAGAAGAAGCTATAAAAAAAATAATCAAGCAAATAACAAAAAACAGAAAACATGAAATATCGTGATATTATATGACCTCATAAAAAGTTGTGACAACATCACTGTTATTGACTCATGATAAAAAATAAAAGTTAAAAAGGCAAGTTAATGTATAAGAGAAAACACCTTGTTTTCTATACCTTCAGGAGAAGAAGTAAAGAACTTAAGAAAAAGGGCCAATTTGACTCAGAAAGAATTGGCAGAAAAAACAGGCCTTAGCCAAGGACTGATAGCAAAAATAGAAAACAATACTGTAGATCCTAAAGCTTCTACACTAAGAAAAATTTTAAATGTTTTAGAAAATGAAATGAAAGTCAAACAAGGACATGATATGAAAGCATGTGACATCATGACAAAAAAAGTGATATCAATAAATCACGATGAAACTGTAAGACGAGCTTTAGAATTAATGACAGCTTACAGTATCTCACAACTTCCAGTAATGAAAGGAGATAAGACAATAGGAGCGATAGACGAAGAGTCATTATTACAAGCGCTTCCGAAGTTTTTAGGAAATCCAAAAAAGTTCTACGATACAAAAGTGGATAAGATGATAAGTACGTATTTCCCAATAGTGCCTGAAGAAACAGGTTTGGATGAGGTAATAAATTTACTTTCAAGAGGACATAAAGGAGTTCTAGTTAGCAATAAGGAAGGAAGGATAGTAGGAATAATAACAAAAATTGATGTACTTAATGCCCTTGGTAAAAGGTGATAAAAAGTGCAACTTTTCTTTTGGAAAAAGGACGACCATAAGATAAAAGAACTAGAGGAAAAAATAAAAAACATAAACGATCAGATTATAAACATAAAAAAGGAAAATGAAAAGTTAAAAGAAAGAGTAGATGAAGAAGAGAAAACCATATCTATACTTAGAGAAAGCAACATAAAGCTCGGTGAAGCATTAATAAAGTTAGCGAAAACAATAGAATATAAGAAAGAAACTGTAGACTCTCAAGAAAAAAGAAACATTAGAAAGGAAGGAGAGCATGTTTTGCTTGAAGAAGAAATAATAAAAATCTTACAAGAAAGAAATCAGCCAATACAAGCACGAGAAATTTCACAACTTACTGGAAGAACAAGAGAGCATGTAAGTCGAACACTGAAGAGCATGACAGATAAAGGAATTGTGAAGAGAGAGAAAAAAGGAAAACTTTTTCTTTATAGCTTAAAGGACAATTCGTAGTTACTTGGCAGCTATTACTTCACCCAACTTATACTTAAAGTATCTTCCAGCCTTTACTCTTTGTAGAAATCCTCTTGAAGCTAGCCTAGATAAATAGATTGAAACTTCGCTTAGTTTTAGGTTTTCACCGAACCTTTCGTTAAAAAGTTTTTGAATTTCTTTGCTCGAAAACCATCCAGGAGGTAAAGAACGAAAGAGTACTAAAATGTCATTGACTCTTGTTCTCTCTTTTTTATCTTCCTGAGAAAACACATTATTTGGATAGGAAGGATCTTCTTGGGAAGGAATAGAGTAAGAGTCTTCTTCTGTTTTTCTAATTTTAGGAGTAGAATCATCATGAAGAAACTCTACCTTATCTAGTCCTTCTTTTCCAGGAGAATTATCACTTTCAAAGATTTTTGAATGAACTTTATTCGATAAATTTTTATTATTTAAAAGATCAAGAAGTGTTTCTACTGAATGAGAGAGGTCAGTAGAATCGATAAGGATCTTTACTTTAGTGTTATCATCATATATTATGTTAATGGATAATTTACCCTTTTTTATAGGCACAGGTTTATTCTGAGGATAAGGGGTTAATTAACATATTTTTACACCTTTTATTCCAGTATAACAAAAAACAACAAAAAAATTAAGAAAAGAAACAAAAACTACAAAAATTACAGTTGAAAATAAAAAAGGGATAAAAATATTAAAAATTTTTCTAAGATAAAGGGAAAAAAATGTTTTTTCATTAGATTCAGTAGAAATAGAGGGGTTCTTGTAGAAAGTTAACAGTTAACTACTAAGAAAAACAGTATAAAGGTTATAGAAAGGGGAGAAATGTAAAAAGAAGAGTCAGACCCCTGGTTTTCTATTGAAGATAAGAATAGTGCTAGATAAAAAGAAAAAGTAAAAAAAATAAAGTGGAGTATTAACTTTACTTTATTTGCATAGAACCTTTTATTATTTCACTTAGCCTATGTATTGAACACAGCGGAGATTATACTTTAGCCTATTATTACTCAAAAAGAAAAGCACAAAAAGAAGCATAGATTTTTTACTTTCAATGGAAATACAGGTGGGTGTGTTTTATTTTTACCTTTTTCTAAATTAATTTTTTAGTAGTAAAAGGTCAATTTATTTTTAGCTTAATGCTTATTCTCTTATTCCTATTTCTCTAGACTCGAGTTTATGTACGCTGGTTCTTATAGTTTAGACTCTTCAAGCGAAATTGAAAAATATTTAGATTCATTACTTTCAAAAAGATCCATTTTTAAAAATAGGGATGCATTAAGACCTGATTTTACTCCTGATTTTTTACCTCACAGGGAAAACGAACTACGGAGATTAAGTGAAATCTTTGCTCCTCTCCTCCTCAATAGTAAACCTTCTAATGCCCTTCTCTTTGGAAAAACTGGGACTGGAAAAACTGCTTCTATAAAACTTGTTTCAAAGATCATGCTTCAAAAATCAAGAGAAAAAAATATTAATTTTATAGCTTCTTATATTAACTGTAGACTTGAAGGTACTGAGTATAGGATACTTTCTTCTTTTGCTAACTCTCTTAATCTTCAAGTACCTTTTACTGGGCTAGCTACAGAAGAAGTACTAAAAAGAATAACCAGCTACTTGCAAAAGGTTCCTGCTAATGTTCTTTTAATACTTGATGAAGTTGACACGCTTGTAAAATCTTTTGGTGATGATATACTTTATGAACTTAGTAGAATAAATGAGACTTTTTCAAACTCAAGATTAGCCTTAGTTGTTATATCTAATGATCTTTCATTTAAAGAATTCTTAGATCCTAGAGTTTTAAGTTCTTTAAGTGAAGAAGAGGTCCTGTTTAAACCATATACTGCTGAAGAACTAAAAGATATTCTTAACGCAAGAGTAGAACTTGCTTTTTATGAAAACGTTATTTCAAAAGAAGTCTTAAATTTAGTTGCTGCCATGTCTGCTTCTGAACATGGTGATGCAAGGAGAGCATTAAACCTCTTAAGAGTTGCTGGAGAAATAGCTGAAAGAAGAAACTCGCCTACAATCACTGAACAAGATGTAAGAGAAGCCTCATTAAAGATTGAAGAAGATCAGGTTTTTGAAATTTCAAGAACCCTTCCACTTCACTCAAGACTTTTGCTAACAGCTCTTTTAATTTTTAATCAAAATAATCAAGTTCCGTCAAGTGGTGAGCTTTTTAATAAATACAAATCACTAGCATCAAGTCTCAGGATTCAAGAACTTACATATCGGCGAGTTTCTATGCTTCTAAATGAGCTTGAAATGCTTGGTCTTATTCAAAGTAAAGTACAAAATATGGGACGGCATGGTAGGACAAGAAAAATGAAACTTGCGACGCCCTTGGAACCCATCAGAAAAGCACTATCTTCAGATGCTATGTTGGCTCAATTTATTTCGAAATAAAAAGTTTAATTACCCTTTCTTCATTCCTCTTTTGGTGCCGAGGTGGCTGAGCCAGGTAAAGCGCCGGACTCGAGATCCGGTTCCCTTCTTCAGGGAGCGCAGTCCTCTGGGCGTAAGTTCAAATCCTGCCCTCGGCGCTTCTTTTTGGTTTCTAACGCTTCTCATGAAACTAATTTTTAAGCTAATTCTAAAGCCACAAGTTGTTGAAAAGATCATGTTTCGGGATTTTTGTGTTCTTTTTGCTCCATAAAAGTTTATTTAAAGGCTTAACCTTACTATTTAGTGGTGTTTTCAACTGAAGGTCGTCGTTACTGGAATAAGTGGCAGCGGGAGAGTTGAGCTAATTAATAAATTTTCAGAGTTTGCAAAAGAAAAGAAAAAATCAATTAAGATCTTTGATGTAGGCAAAATGATGTTTGATGTTGCAGAAAAGTTGGGGATCGAAATAAAGGAAAACAAAATACTTGACCTTTCTCCTTCTGCATTAAATTTTCTTAGAGCAACTGTTTTTGAACACATAATCCATGAGTGCTCGCAGTATGAGGATGTTGTTATTGCAACACATGCTTGCTTTAGGTGGAGAAAATTTTTAATTCAAGCTTTCGATTTTAACTATCTTAGAGAGTTAAACCCTGACATGTATATAACAGTAATCGACTCTTTGCTTTCAATAAAACTAAAACTGGAATCTTCAAAGGCTTGGAAAGGAAGACTTTCATTAAAAGATATACTTGTTTGGCGAGATGAAGAAACTATATTAACAAAATCTATTGCAGATTTTCAAGGTAAGCCCTTCTTTGTAGTTCCTTTTTCAACTCCACCAGAGTCGCTATTTAACTTGATTTTTTATCCTAATACTAAAAAGGCTTATCTTAGTTATCCTATAACACACATTGGAATAGATCCATCAAAAATAGAACAAAAAAATCTCTTTAGAGATAAACTTAGACAAACAGGCTTAATTGTTTTTGATCCTTATGACATAGAAGATTCAAACATACTTAGCTTCCTTTCGGGTAATTCGAAAAATGACTTTATAAAATTGGAAATAGATAAACTTACTGTAAGTTTATCCTTGGATGAAATAAAGGAGGTTGAAAAAGACATCGATGAACAAATTGTTTCAAGAGACTACCAGCTAATAGATCAAAGCGACTTTATAATTGTCTACTATTTTTCACCAGTAATGTCCCCGGGTGTTTTATCAGAAATGGCTTATGGTTTTTCGAATAATAAGAACATTTACGTAGTGTTCGAAGGTCCAGAAAGTCCTTTCTTTAAGTACTATTCTACCAGAATATTTTCAAACGAAAAAGACTTGTACAAGTTTTTTGTCGAAGAAGGCATAATTGAAAACAAACTAGATTAGTTTTCCAAATATTCCGTTTCTTTTCCTAGTTTGCAGATTTCGTATTCAGAGACTAAACAAAAGCATAATCGTGCTTGTCATTTTTCAAAGTAAAGATCTCTCTATCGGAACTGAATAAAGTAAACGAAATTAAAGTCGTAGTTTTTAGCTGAAAACTTAAGTTAATAGGCTGGAAAGTTTTTTAAGCGTTTTTATACTTCTTTAGTAAAACAAAAGTTAAAATAAATCGCGGGGGTTGCCAAGCCAGGTTAAAGGCGTGAGGCTCAGGCCCTCATCCCATAGGGGTTCGTGGGTTCAAATCCCACCCCCCGCACTATTCAAAAATTGGTTGGATTTTCTTATTTTCTAGCGATTTTGCTAGATAATCCTAAATTATTCCCTTGCAGTTTTTAGTACTGTTTTATTTCGGAAGAAGGGTTAAGTTCTCTCGTTTTTATAATTAGTGTTGTTTTTCCTTATTCCAAGTCTTGGTTTACTTTAGAATTTGATAAATCACGATATTTTATGTTCCTTGGAGAATTACATTGGAGAAATATCCAAACGAACTGGCATTAAGGTTTAGCCATGAAAATGAATAACGCTATGCGAAGGAATTAATACCAAAAATAATACCTCCTGCAGAGATGAGATTTGAAACTTAAATGTACAATAGGCTCGAATAATCTCTACCTAAGTAAAGGTAGATAGCAATAAGTGCAGAAAATCCTTCAAGATGGATATACTATAAATGGCTTATCTGCTCTGATTGCTTTTGATTTTGATGCAGTAATCAGCCTGTCTTCAAAATAAGTTGTTTTGCTAACTAGCACTTACTCTTACTCTTAAGATAAAGTTTCTAAGCTAGCGCCGTTCAAAAACTTTTTTAGAACATCAGGTAAATCTGGTATTCTTGTCCTTATTTGTTGCATCGTGTCCCGATCTCTTAACGTGACACTATTGTCTTTAAGTGTTTGGAAGTCTATAGTTATACATGCTGGGATTCCAACTTCATCAGCTCTTCTATATCTTCTACCTATTGAATCTGATTCATCATAAAATATATTGAAATCATTTTTTAACAATATGTATATCTCCCTTGCTTTAGTTTTTAATTCATCTTTTGAAACAAGTGGAAACACTCCTACATCATATGGCGCAAACTTTCTGTTTATCTGAAGCCATGTTCTTTCTTTATCCTCCCTAAATGAGTTAACTAACAAAAGCAAAAATATTCTATCAATTCCAAAACTTGGCTCGTATAGATGAGGCAATATGCGTTTACCATTTTCAAAAACTGAAAAGTTCTGTTTAGAAAATTTTTGATGCCTTGAAAGATCGTAATCTGACCTCCATGCATTGTTTACACACTCTTGCCATCCAAAGTCTTTAGAGTATACTTCAAGATCCCAATGTACTTTGGCGTAATGTGCTCTCTCTTCTGGTAGAAGTTCTTTGTATCTAATGTAATCTTTTCTAAATCCAAGTTCTTCTGTAAAGAAAGCAAAAACTTTAGCTATATAATATGCAATTATTTCGTTTGGGATCCATCCTTTTTCTAGAGCTTTTGAAACACTTATGCCAACAAAATTCTCTTCTCCCTTTTGCCTTAATTCCACGGGTAAAAGGTTTACTTCATAGTTGCTTAGCTTCTCAAAATCTTCATATTTTGTTTCTTCTGGATTAAAGAAAATTTGAAGTTCTGCCATAGTAAATTCTCGCATCCTCATAAATATTTGTCTAGGTGATATCTCATTTCTAAATGCTTTTCCAATTTGAGCTATTTTTAAAGGCAGTTTACCTCGTTGCGTCCTATAAACTTGCATAAAGTCTAAAACAGAAGCTTGAGTTGTTTCTGGTCTTAAGTAGCACTTTATCTCTTCGTATGCTCCAACATATATTGGAAACATAAGGTTAAAAGTTCTTACTTCTGATAATTCCCCTTCACATTTTGGACATTTTATTTTGTTTTCTCTTATTATTCTTGTTAGTTCTTCAGTAGTTTTTCCTTCAAGCTTCTCTTTCTCCCCTAAGATATCTTCAATTAGATGGTCTGCCCTAAATTTTGATTTGCATTTTTTACATTCAACTATTTTATCAACAAAGTTCTCAACATGTCCACTGGCTATCCAAACAATCTCTGGTAATATGTTAGACGTTTCTATTTCGTAAGCATTTTCATCTTTTACGAACCACTTCCTCCAACTACTTATGATTTTATTCTTTAAAACTAAACCTAAAGGTCCATAGTTCCAAAAACCTCCCACTGGAGAGTAAACTTCTGCAGACTGCCAGAAAAATCCTCTTCTCTTTGCTAATTCTTGTACTTTTTCAATTATACTTTCTTTCTGCAACTTTATAGGCAAGCTCCTTAGCGTAGCTTTCTTAAGTTTTTTGTCTGAAGCTTTTTATAGTGCTCTCTTGCTTTAGTTTAGCTAAAAATTGCAAGTAGTTTTACTTGGTACTGCAGGCAGCGGAAAAACAAGTTTAACAATTACGCTCCAACAATGGCTAAAGGAAAAATATGGTTTTTCAGTTAGAGTTATAAACCTTGACCCTGGAGCAGAAAATGTAACTTATACTTTTGATTATGACATTCGAAGAATGGTTTCTGTTAGAGATCTTATGATAAAGGAAAACCTAGGTCCAAATGGTGCTACTTTAAAAGCCATGGAAATAATTCAAAGAAGGTTTAGTGAAGTTGAAGTAGTTTTATCAAGGTTGCAGGAGGGTGCTGATGTTATAATTTACGATACTCCTGGGCAAATGGAAGTTTTCGTTTTTCATCCTTCGGGTCCTTTCATTTTAAATAAACTAAGAAAAATTAGAAGTACAGTTGGTGTATTTCTAATAGATCCATGGCTTCTAAATTCTCCTTCTGGTCTTGCAGCTGCTTTATTGCTTTCAGTAATTACAAAACTAAGAATGAGCGTACCTATAGTTCTAGTCGTCAGCAAAAGCGATCTAGTAAACAAGAGTTTTGTCTCTAAGTTAGTTTCTGAACCTGATTTTTTAGCTAAGGAAATCGAAAAGGAAGATATAGGTACGCTAAAAGATGTTGCTTCAGAACTAGTTAAGCTGATAGCGAATGTACCTTGGGTTCAACGATTGATCTTCACTTCTGCCTTAAGTAAGGATGGTCTTGATGAACTTTATAGCCTCTTGCATGAGGCATTTTGTACATGTGGTGACCTAACTTAGCTTTTACAGACCTTCTTTTACGCACTCAAAACTTACACACGTTTCTGTTTTTTCTACGCCTTTCATAGACCTTATCTTATCTATAACAAAAGAGCCAGCAGATTCTACATCCTTTACCCTAATCTTTACCAAAATATCCCACTCCCCCGAAATTAAGTGAACTTCTTCAACCTCTGGAAGTGTTGCAATTTGCTTTGCTAATTCTCTTTGAGAAACTTCGGGTGAAGGATGGAATGAGACCATTACGAACGCAGTTACAGGTCGGCCAAGTTTCCCAAAGTCAGGAATGATTGTAAATTTCTTTATTATTCCCTGCTTAACTAGCTTGTTTATTCTATCTTGCAGTGTTGCTCTTGGTATTCCAATTTCTTTTGATAGCCTAGAAATTGGTTTATTTGAGTCTTGTCTTAAAGCGCTAATTATGACTTCATCTTTCTCGTCTATCATACTCAATTTTACGTTAAAAGGTATGAAACACCAGAGTTTTTAAGCTTTAGTTTAAGCTAAAATCCTCTTTTTGCTAAGAGTCTTATAAAATAATCCAACTTTAGTTCATGGTTCTATAAAGTTGTTATTTTTTCTATTTTTCTTTCTATTATGCGAATCAACTCTTTTCTCAGTCTTTCACCTCTAATCTTTTTCTTTCTTAGATTTGATATTTTCTTTGCTGTTTCTTCGTCATTCAGACAACTCGAAAACCACTTTTCAAGATCAGAGTTATACGTATGGTATTCTAAACTTATGGCTGATACTCTATTTAATGCATCTAGAAAGTCTAAGTAACCTCTTGCAGCAACTCCAAGTTCTACATCTCTATTTAATGAAAAGCGAAATTCCTTTTCATTGTTTAACCCAAGCAATAAAATTTTGCGTATCTTCTCTTTTTTAAGTGTTTCTTTTTTTACCAGTTCCTTGAACTTAAAAACAACATTTGAAAAAGCGAAATAAACGTCTTCTGGTAAGCCTAGTGGACCAGAAAAGTATCTATGAACTTCAGCTGGTCCGCCATAACCTGTATACATGTAATAGTAATTATCACTAATTTGAAGGTATCTCCAAAGTTTAGTTAGTGGTCCTTCTATCACATGTTTAAGTTCATGTTCTGCGTAAACTTCATTAAATATAGTTTTTTGCATTTCATTTCCAAGCCAAGCTGATAAGTCTCTACTTACATCTGCCCAAGAAATTGTATCTCTATTTTCGTCAACATCTATTTCTCCTGAAGGAGGAACTTTACTTACTATTTCTCTAGGTAAAGAAGGAATTATGTTATTCTTTTGATCAATGTAGTAAGGAAGCTCCTGCAAAAACTTATGAATTCCTGAGTCTGGCCAGTGGTGTTCACCAAAAGTTTCATAATCAACAAAAACTAAGACAAAAGGATCTGGTATATTAGAAACCCATTGAACATACTTGGAGGCTGTTAAAGGATACTCTGACCACTGCTTATTTGAGAACCTAAAAGCTATATCGTCTGACAATCTGTAGTCTCTTAGTAGTACTTTTATATTTGCTTTTGAAGAAACATACAGAAAATGTGGAGACTTCCCGTTTAATATCCTATCGGCTCCTTCAGTTATTATTCCATCAAATCCTAAAGATGCAACTTCTCTTGCAATTAAGTTATTGTATATAAGTTCAGTGTTTTCAAAAATTTTTGTTTCATACCCAAAAAGTTTTTTTATTGTTTTTTTATGTTCTTCAACTTGATACCTAAACTCAGAGAGATCATTAACATAAATGCTTGCTAAAGAGTGGTAATATGTTTGAGAAAGAAGTTCTACATGATTTGTCTTTACCATTTCTGTTATAATATCTAAGAGTTCAGGATGCAACTTTTGAAGTTGTTCAAGAAAAACTCCTGAAAAACTATAGCAAACTTTAAATGGTTTCTCTTTGTTTGAGAATTCTGAGATTACATCATGAATAATTTTTGTAGCTGGAAAGTAGCACTTACTGTATACTCTTTCAAAAATTTCCTTGTCTAGCTTTGAATCAAAAAAAGCTTCAAAAACTTCACTCGGGCTTACTTTGTTAGCCTTCCAACTTCTAAAATCCTTTCTTATTCTTCTTGGCTGATGCACTTCGAAACATAGTGAAAACAGAACCATCTGCTATCTGCTTAAGCACTAATCTTATAAATATTAAAAGTTTTTGTTTCTTTCAGTTTTAACTGATTCTTAGACCTTTTTAAGGAAGAAAAATTTAAATTTGTAGTACAAAGAAGGAACTCGCCGTAGCGGGCCCGTAGCTCAGCATGGTAGAGCAGCGGGCTTTTAAGGCAAGCCAAAGAAACCCGTTTGTCGTGGGTTCAAAAATTTAGAAACATCGATTGGAAATCCCACCGGGCCCGCACCTTAACGCCTTTTGTTTTTGAATGGGAAAGTTTATGGTGTTAATATAAAAATAGCTTTCTAAAAGTTCATTAGATTAAGTCTTCTTAGTTCTCCCGAAAAGTGAGAAATCTATCTTAACTTTTACAAAGATAGCAAAGTCTCAGTTAAATGCGTAAAGCTAGAGGTTTGTTTTTCTTCAAATAGTCTTAGACTAAACTTAAGTTAGCAAACTGGTACACTTACTTCTGTATTAAGCTGCTTGCAAAGCATGAGATCAATGTATTAGAATACTTAGTAAATCTATTTCTCAAAAAAGAAGCAATCGAAGTTTCAATGTTCATAGAAGCCTCAATCAATAAATTCACTTGAATTGGAAGACCATCTTATAAACGAAATGCGTATCAAAAGACGACGTTTGTATGAGTTTGAACTAAAAGAAAAAAGGTAACTCGTTTAATTGCTTTTTTTAAAATATTCGTAATGTCGTTATAGTTTTTCTTCTCTGAAAAATCGTACAAGCGAATAGCTAAGAAAGAGCTTTTTGCTAGCCCTTGCTTGTAAAGTAGTCGCTTAGTCAGTACTTAATAAATAAGTTCTTAATGTTTAGTTTTAGTTAAAGAGTAAGATTTTTATTTACCTTATTCCGTAAAAATTTTTTATGCGGCAGTAGTCTAGCCTGGTAATTGCTGTTGCAACTGGAAGGACATCTTTAGACCTAAAAGCAGCCTGCCACGCTGTTGGCCCGGGTTCAAATCCCGGCTGCCGCATACTATTAACAAAAAGGTTTTAAATCATATTTACTGTCAAAAGAAGCTAAGTTATGTCAAAAGGAAGGTTTGGTGAAGAAGAATACAGGCTTAGCGTTTTTAAAGAACTAGGCTACGAAAGAAGGTTATGTGAAAAGGAAGGTGAGTACTACTGGGTCCCTCAAGAATTCAAAGGCGAGTGTGGAGAATCCCCAACAGTAAAATATGAATTCATCGATAATCCAATAGGTTACAGAACAAGCTCTCTGGAAGAGGTTAGAAACCTCTTCCTTGGTTTTTTCAGTTCCAAAAGTCATAAAGTTATAGATCCTTATCCTGTTGTTGCTAGATGGAGAAGTGACCTCTATCTAACGGATGCTAGCATAGTGGACTTTCAACCTTATGTTACAGAAGGCATGATCCCTCCTCCTGCTAATCCTTTAGTTGTTTCTCAACCCTGCATTAGATTGCTTGACCTTGATAACGTTGGCACTACATTCGGAAGGCATATGAGTATATTTGAAATGGGTGGGCATCATGCATTTAACGATAGTTCTCATGAAGTTTACTGGAAAGATGAAACAGTGCGCTACTCTTATGAGTTTATCACAAAAATTATGAAAATCCCTAGAGAAAAAATTCTATACAAAGAGTCATACTGGTCCGGCGGAGGAAATGCTGGTCCTTGTTTTGAAGTAATAGTTGGAGGCCTAGAAGTTGCAACTTTAGTATTCATGAGGTTTAAAGTTGAAAGAGATGGTTCATTATCCGAATTGCCAATAAGAACCGTAGATACAGGATATGGGATAGAAAGATTCCTTTGGGTTGCTTCAGGCGCATTAAGTTCAATGTTCGTTGTACATCCAAAAGCAATACAGTACATATTAGAGGAAGGGAAGATATCTTATGATGAAGACTTAATTAAAAAATATGTAGTAGCTCTTTCAGGAGTTGATCCCACTTTACCCTTATCTCAAATCAGAACTCAGGTAGCGAAAGTACTTAACGTTAAGCCCGAATTCTTAGAGAAACAAATATCGCCTCTTGAGAAGGCTTTTAAGATCGTAGATCATTCAAAAAGTCTTGTTTTTATACTTTCTGAAGGTGTTGTTCCTTCAAATGTTGGAGTTGGTTATCTTGCAAGGCTTTTATTTAGAAGGATTGCAAGAAATATGCGCTCTTTAGGAATTCTTGATGATCTCATTCCTTTACTTGATCTTCAGGTTAACTATTGGTCGAGGTGGTTTAGAACTTTAGGAGAACAGAAAGATGAAATAATAAAGGTTGCTTCTGTTGAGTTTCAAAAGTACAAAAGAAATTATGAACGTACTTCTTCTTTAATCCTTAAAGAACTTGATGCTTCAAAAAACTATTTATTAACTCCAGAAAAACTCGTAGAGCTTTATGATTCTCATGGCTTTACTCCAGAAGAAGTTAACGATGTTCTTCAGTTTACAAGAGGGATTTCAGTTGAAATTCCAGTTGACTTTTACAAAAACATAGCTGCTCGGCATGCAAAAAATTTAGTGACTCAAGTTAAGGAGCAAGAGTTTCCAAAGGAGATTCTCAATTACGAAGAAACAAAAAAGAAATACTATGAGGATCCAAATTTAGAAGAATTTTCTGCTACAGTTTTGGGTGTGTTTGAGCCAAACATAGTGTTGCTCGGGGAAACAATATTCTACCCAGAAGGCGGAGGACAACCAAGTGATAAAGGAACGATGGAAAGAGAAAGCGGAGAAAAACTAAATGTAACTAATGTCATAAATTATAAAAACAGAATACTACACTTTGTAGAAGGAAACCTTCCTAAGGTAGGTGAAAAAGTAAAGTTAAGAGTTGACATGGAAAGGAGATGGGCTCTAAGAAGAGCTCATACTGCAACACACATCATTAACTGGGCTTCTCGAAACATACTTGGTGCGCATGTTTGGCAACATGGAGCGCAAAAAGATGTAAATGAGTCTAGATTAGATATAACTCATTACGAAGGATTAACTGAAGAGGAGATAGAAAAGATTGAAAAATTGGCCAATGAACTTGTTTTAAAAGCTCTTCCTGTTAAGATAGAATATCTTATGAGAACTGAGGCTGAAAGAAGGTATGGTTTTAGGATATATCAAGGTGGTGTTGTACCAGCAAAGGAAATAAGAATCGTATCGATTGGAAATTACGAAGTAGAAGCTTGTGGTGGTTTGCATGTAGAAAACACTGGTCAAATTGGTTTAATAAAGATAATTCATGCAGAGAAGATCCAAGATGGTGTAGTTAGGTTAATATTTACTTCTGGATTAAGCTCACTTAAGTTACTACAAGAAGATGAAAATATTGTAAGAAAATTAGAAAAATTACTTAAGGTAAGTAAGTTGAAACTGTTAGAACAATCTACGAACTTTCTAAAGGAACTCGAAGAGCTTAAGTCTAAGGTTGAAGAGTATAAGGAAAAAGAAATAAAAGAAGTTTCAGTTTCACTTGTGAATAAGGCAGAGCGAAAAGAAGGTTTCAACTTCATATTTTATGTGGCAAATCAGTACAACCTAGATGAAATAATAAAGATAGGAGAAAACGTTTCTAAATTGGACGAGGCTTCTGTATGTTTTATCCTATCTACAATGTCTATCCCAAACGACTTCGTAATAGTTTACGGCAAAGAATCAAAAATACCTTCAAAGTTAAGGGCTGGAGATCTAGCTAAGATAATAGGAAAAGAATACGGAGGAGGAGGTGGTGGAAAAGACAAGTTTGGTAAAGGTGGTTTAGTAAATAACATCGACTTAGAAAGACTTAAACAGAGGGTGTTAGGTTTGTTAATTTTTGGTATAGAAGGAGGCGAAAAAATTGCAAAAGCTTAACTTTCATGAAATCGAAAGAAAGTGGCAAAAAACTTGGGAAGAAAGCCAAGTTTACAATGCAGAAGTAGATTTTACTAAGGAGAAGTTTTTCGTCACGTTTCCATTTCCATACATGAGCGGCTCAGTACACATTGGAACTGCATATACCTTAACAAGACTCGATGTTATTTCGAGGTTTAAAAGGCATATGGGCTATAATGTACTTTTTCCATTTGCATGGCATTGGACAGGAGTTACAATAGCGGGAGTTTCTGATAGAATAAAAAGGAGGGATCAACAAACAATAAAAATACTTAGAGATATAGATGGCGTCCCAGAAGAGATAATATATAAATTTGAAGATCCATTCTTTATGGCTAGATACTTTACCGAAAATAATAGAGAAGCGATTAAAAAACTTGGAATTGGAATAGACTGGAGAAGGGAATTTCATACAACAAGTGATGATCAATGCTATAGTAA
Source organism: Candidatus Brockarchaeota archaeon (assembly GCA_017601145.1). Lineage (GTDB taxonomy): Archaea > Thermoproteota > EX4484-205 > EX4484-205 > JAAOZO01 > JAAOZO01. The sequence continues at coordinate 71,580 of JAFNIV010000001.1, read as the reverse complement.
GTATGTAGAGTGGCAATACTTTAAGTTAAAAGAAGGGGGATATATAAAGAGGGGAAAACATCCTGTTGTTTGGTGTCCTAGGTGTAAAAGTGTCACAGGAGATCATGATCGTCTTTCAGGAGAAGGTGTCTTCCCAATAATTTTTAATTTGGTCAAGTATAAGTTAAAAGATAGTGATGCTTTTCTAGTAGCTGCAACTCTTAGGCCAGAGACTATCTTTGGCATAACAAATGTTTGGCTGAATCCTAATGCTGACTACGTTGAAGCTAGAGTTAATGGAGAGAAGTGGATAGTTAGCAAGAGTTGCGTTGAGAAGCTTAAGGATCAATTAAGAGATGTAGAAGTTATAAGTTCATTTAATGGTTCTTTGCTCTTAGGGAAATATGTTTTAACTCCATTAACTGGGAAAGAAGTTCCAATTCTTCCTGCTTCTTTTGTTGATCCAGACTTAGCAACAGGTGTTGTTTACAGTGTTCCTGCGCATGCGCCTTATGACTACATGGCTTTGGTTGATTTAAAAAAGAATAAAGAAGTGCTTAAGAAATTTAATCTTGACTCTAGTATAGTTGATGGCCTTCAACCAATATCACTTATTAAAACTGAAAGGTTTGGAATTAATCCTTCAGAGGTTATAGTGAAAGAACTAGGAATACAAAACCAAAATGATCCTAACCTTGAAAGGGCAACTTCAGAGGTCTATAGAGAAGAATTCTTGCATGGTGTTCTTCTTGAAAATACTGGAGAATTTAAAGGATTGCTAGTTAAGGATGCAAAAGTAAAAGTTGCTGAAGTCCTCAAGGAAAAAGGACTTGCAGATGAAATGCTTGAACTTCCAACACCCGTTATTTGCAGGTGTGGTACAAGAACCTATGTAAAAATTCTTCCAGATCAGTATTTGCTAGATTACTCGAATAAAGAGTGGAAAGAAAAGGCAAAGCGCTGTCTCTCTAAGATGAGGATCTTTCCAGAAGAAGCAAGAATTAACTTTGAGTGGTTCATAGATTGGTATGATGATTGGGCTTTTGTGAGAACTTCCGGGCTTGGGACAAAGCTTCCTTGGGATGATAAGTACTTGATAGAAACCCTTAGTGATTCAACTATTTACATGGCTTATTACATAATTTCAAAATTCGTAAATCAGGGATACTTAAAGTCCAGCAATCTTACTTTAGAGTTTTTTGACTATGTTATATTAGGAAAAGGGAATCCAAAGGATGTTGCAAGACGCTCAAACATTGAAGAATCTCTTTTGGAAAGCATAAGAAAGGAATTTGATTACTGGTATCCTGTGGATCTTAGAAATTCCGGTAAAGACCTCATTGCAAATCATTTAACCTTCTACATATTTCATCATGTTGCAATATTTCCAGAGGACAAATGGCCAAAAGGCATAGCTGTTAATGGCTTCATGAAGTTAGGAGGACAGCCAATGCACAAGTCAAAAGGAATATTCGTTTCTATAAAGGATGCAATTAAAAAGTATGGTGCTGACGTGGTTCGTCTTACGTGCTTAATTTCTGCTGATGGATTAGATGATCCAGATTGGAACGACGAAGTTGTAAATTCAGCTTTCCAAAATTTAAATAATATATATGAATCTTTTTTGATGCTTTCAGGTGCGAAAGTAAGCGAAAATGATACTGAGTTAGACCTTTGGCTCTCATCAAAAGTTAGAGAACACATAAAAACTGCAATAACTTCACTTAATGAAGTTGCGATTAGAAAAGCTGCTGTTGAGATTTTCTTTAATTTTAGGAATACGTTAAAACGATACGTAAGAAGAAGACAAGAACTTACATTAACTCCAACTTTAAAGAAAGCTCTTAATGCTTGGGTGGTTATGATGGCTCCATTTACACCTCACTTTGCTGAAGAGCTGTGGCGAATTTTAGGAAACAACTCACTTGTAGTTAAGGAAAGGTGGCCAAGAGAAGAAGACTTTATAGAAAATAAACTAGCAAACCTAAAAGAAGACTACCTTGATTCTTTGCTTAGCGATATCCAAAACGTTAAGAAGATTATGAAAGAGAAACCAAGCAAAATAAAGATCTTTGTAGCATCCGAACAAAAACGGGAAATAGCAAGGTTTGTGGCTCTTAAATTCGCAGAAGGTAAGAGAGATAATGAGATAATAAAAGAAGTTATGGTCGCATTTAAAGATAGGACAAGCAGCATAAGTTACAAGGATCTCCCAAAGAGTGTTCTTAGGCTCGTTGAAAAAATTAGATCAATGGGTTTTGATACTTTTATGAACGCTTTAGACAAAATAACGGAAGATGAATTCCTAATTTCTTCAAGCAATTTCTTAAAGAAAGACCTCGAGTTAGAAGAAGTAAAAATAATTAAAGAGGACTCAAAAGAAGCCGCTCCCTATGAGAAAGCTAAGCTTAGTGAACCTCTTAGACCTTCTTTCATCTTAGAGTAAGAGTGTGGTTTTCCTCTATACTTTTTATCGAGGTATTTAAGAAATCTTATCTTATTTGATAACTTCGAAAAATTAATTAACCTCCTTTTAAGCGTTAAAAACGGGCCCGTAGCCTAGTATGGATAAGGCGTCGGCTTTCTAAGCCGAAGACCGTGGGTTCAAATCCCTCCGGGCCCGTTTTAATTGAAATGTAAGTTACTAGTATAAATTACAATAAAGAGGATCTTTTCCAACTCTGTTGTCTATAGTTATGTTGAATATAGTTTAAGCCTAGATGCTATTTATCTACAGTTTTATGTAAATAAGAGTAAGATGAAGACTACATTCACTAACATAAGTTACTAAAACTCCACCTTACTTAGGACACTTTTTGTATCTTCTTTTCTTCTCTCTAATAAGATGTATTTTGAGTAATATCGCAGAAATCCTTTTTACATCCTTATAATAAATTGATGATAATAGGCAAAAAATTTGAAACAAGGCAACATACTTTAAGTAACATGTAAAAAAATCTCATCTGTAAATCGCGGTGTAGGGCTAAATCCATATAGCTAGGCTTAAGGGAGTTTCAAATTTGGTATTTCATCCAACTACCTGACAATTTTTTTCTTTTTTGAACACATAAACGTTATAAGCGAAAGATTTATCAAGTCCATTTTGTTAAGCAAGAAAGAGAAAAATGTTACCTCCAGGAATGGGTTACGATCGAGCTGTAACCGTGTTTTCACCAGATGGGCGCCTTTATCAAGTCGACTATGCTTTAGTTCTTGTCAACAACAGTCCAACTGCATTCGGGGTCAGTTCAGATAAAGGTGTTGCGCTTGCTGGAATAGAAAAAAAGTCAGATGCTTTGCAAGACAGAAGATTTAGTCACAAAATTTTTCAAATAGATGAGCATGTCGCTGCAACTGTTGCTGGTTTTTCTTCTGATGCAAGGATTCTCGTAGATCAAGCAAGAAAGCTTGCACAAGCAAATAGATACTTCTATGATGAACCAATAGATATCGACTATCTGGCAAAAAATTTAGGAGACCTAGTACAAAGCTATACACAAACAACTGCGGTAAGACCCTTCGGTGTGTCGTTGATACTTGGAGGCATTGACTTAATTGGACCTGCAGTTTATCAACTGGATCCTGCTGGTGTTTACAATAAGTATTTTATTACGGCGGCAGGAATAAATAGAACTGAGGCCATAGAGGCTGCTAAGAAGTTCTACAATAAGGGTATTGATTTAGATAGACTAAAGGAGATAGCAATCATTAGTATGATTGCAAGCAACAAAACTGAAGCCAGTCCAGAAACGATAAGATTAGCTTATGGAGGCATAGAGACTAGAAAAATTGTAATGGCCGATGAAAGCGAAATCTCTGAAATATTTGAAAGAGTAAAAGGTAAAATTTAATTCCTTAAGTTTACTATAAATTAAACTATGAGTTCTGAGCAAAGCGTAGCTAGGCTTGAGATAAAAGGAAACAAATTTGAAGTTATAATAGACCCAGAAAAAGCTGTTTACTATAAGTTGAAAAAAGGTCCCTGGAGCGATAAGATAGTAAAGTTTGATCAAATATTTAAAGACTATAAGAAAGGCGAGAGAGTTTCATCAGAGCTTCTTCAAAAATTTTTTGGAACAAAAGATGTTTACAAGATTGCCAAAAGGATAGTGGACGAAGGTGAGATTCAAGTTCCGGCAAACTTAAGAAAAAAGCTGATAGAAGATAACAGAAAAAGGATCATTAATTTAGTTTCCAGAATTGCATACGACCCTCAAACTAATATACCAATTCCTACTCTAAGGATTGAGCAAGCTTTTGAAAAAGTAGGAGTTAGTATAGATCCGTTTAAAGATCCTGAAGAACAAGTTAAACCTATCTTACAGGAGCTTAAGAAGATACTTCCATTTAAAGTAAAAGAAAAAGAAGTAGAAGTTCAGTGCAACAACGAACTCTTCAAGCAAGTATATTCTCTTCTTAACCAGTTTGGAGATGTAGTAAGTCAAAGTACAAAGAAGGATTTGGTTACATTTAGAGTTCACGTTCCAGAAGTTTCGTTAACTAGATTTGTTCAAAAAACTACAGATACGTATGGAGAGAAAGTTAAAATTAACTTGCTTTAGCTACAAAGTGTTGAAGAAGTTTCTTCTGAATCTTAGGCGCTTTCATCTATGTCCTTATGGTTTAAAATTCTGGTTTGTTCAAGAAAATCTCCATTTTGAGCAATGAACTAAAGTTCTATGTTTCTTCCTTTGTTTTGAAATATCATATAGAGGCAAAGAACCATATAAAAAGTTATGTTAGCTTAAGTATAGAAAATGGAGTTTAATAGACTTTGAAACTAATGAATTGGTTAAAGATAAAGAACACGAAATAATACCTAGCTTAATTAAATAACTAAAGTTATATGAACTAATTTCTGAACTAAAAATATCTTGAAGATTCACAAATAAACAGAAAAGATTACTAGGTTTATGGAAGGATAGTCCAGTGAAAAGGCGTTGAATAGGAAGGTCCTGCTTTCCTACAATGATTAAATATAACGTAACAGAGTCTATTTATAAAACTAATTTTAGAGTAGTAATAACTCTAAAGAAGTATAGGCTAGAGGTTTAGCTACTCTAGAAGTGGAAGCTTCTAGAAAGATTTTGCTTCTTTAGTAGAAGAATCGTGTAGAACCTCCAAACTCGCTAGAAAAATGCGCGTTTGTGAGATTTTTTTACTATAATATAAGTAAAATAAATAAAAACGCAGCTTAGTTAAATATAAGCAATAAGATCAAAGTAAGTTGAACAACTTTTCTGGAAGGATTATTGTAGTTTGGCAGTAAGGATACTTATATTTGTTGCCTTCAACTTTATTCTTTAATATATCTATTTTTGCCTCTACAGTTAGGACATTCTATACTATATTCTAGAAAGTACATATAGATATCAATGAGTAGTAAATATCCTAAGATACAAAAATCACTTCTTTTGTAATAATGAGGTATTAAGTTCCTAATGTTTACAAACGAATATACTTTATTAATCGCTTGTTCTTCAGAATTTTCTCTTTCTTTTAATAAAAGTTTGTTCTATTTCGTACATTTCTCCCGCGTAATGCATGATAAACTCTTAACGAATGGCTAGTTCATTACCAATTTATAATACTGTTATAGTTGTAACTTAGAAGCTAGATACTGGATGAGTTTATGTAGCCGGAGATTAAAAAAGTTTAAGTAGAATTAATAATCTAGTAAATAATTAAAAATTTAAATACTTTTTAATATTTTTTAGGTAGCTATTAGCGAAAAACTTAAATATTCCTGCTTAACGGAGCAAAAGACTTAAATGTCCGAAGAAACGAAAGTAACTAAACCATCTAGTGGAGTGCTTCCTAGACTTTTAGCAGCGTTCGTAATAGGTTTAATCCTTGGAGGCCTTGGTACCTTTTTAGTTCAATCTTCGCAGTATAGCGCTCAACTCAGTGATCTTCAAAACAGAGTTAATACGCTTCAGGCAGCAGTAAATGCATTGAACACTACAAAAATTTACACAATAGGAGTTTCTTTTCCACTCACTGGAGAACTTTCAGACGTTGGAAATCAGTGGAAGACTGTTGCTCAAATGGCATTAAATGACTTAAATAGTGAACTTGCTAATGAGAATGTTAAAGTTCAATTTAAATTGGTAATAGTTGACGACAAGACTCAAGCCCAAGATGCATTAACCGCTGTGCAGTCACTAGCTCAACAAGGTATAAAAGTTGTCGTAGGTCCAGCAGCAAGTTCTCAAGTGAAAGCGGTGAAAGCGTACGCAGATGCTAATCAAATACTTATTGTTTCACCATCTTCAACCTCTCCTACTCTTGCTATTCCAAATGACTTTATAATTAGAACTGTTGGTTCTGATGCTGTACAAGCGGAAGCCCTTGCAAAGCTCGCGTTCGAACAAGGTGCAAGAAATGTAGTAGTGTTCTATAGAGATGATGAATATGGGCAAGCTTTTGCTCAATTCTTTAACAATGTATTTTCTAGCTTAGGAGGAAAAGCTACCTTAACAAAATATGCTACAGGATTGCCAGACTATGCTAGTGAAGTCGCGCAACTTAGTTCCCAAGTAAAAGCAATTGGTGCGGATGCTGTAGTTATGATATCATTTGATACTGATGGTGCCAATATACTTGGTCATGCGAAAGATGATCCTACTTTATCTTCAGTAAGGTGGTTCTCAAGCGAAGGTGTACATGGAACTACTCAGCTCTTAAGTCCTGAAATCGCAACCTTTATAAGAAAAGTCAACTTACTTGGTACAAGACCAGTGTTTAAAGAAAACCCAGTATACATAGATTTTGCCGCACGCTATAAAAGCTTAACTGGAAGAGATCCTCCTGTGTTTGCAGCAAACGTGTATGACTCAATAATACTTGTTGGTAAAGCAATCTTATTGGCTGGAAAGTATGATGGAGCAGCTATAAGAGCAGCAATGTTTAAAGTTGCAAGTAATTACTATGGTGCTTCTGGGTGGTGTATACTGAATAGTGCTGGAGACAGAATGTATCAAGACTATGCGATTTGGACAGTATCTAGCGTTAATGGTACTTATGAATACCAGGATATAGGTAGCTATTCTGGGGGTACAATAACTTGGGGATAAAGAAAAATTTTTTCTTTTTTTTCTTATTTCTCTTTTGGAAAGTTATGTATTAAACTTACTAGGTGTAGAGTGATGAACTTAATTGATTTGGGTGTTGTTATTAATACACTTTGGATTGGTCTAATATACAGCTTAATGGCAATCCCTCTAACAATAAGTTACAAGGTTACTCGTGTATTAAACTTCGCTCATACTTCTTTAGTTACAGTTGGAGCATATGTGGCAGTTATATTAAGCTTAGTTTATCCTGATTTTTTTAGCAATGTTTTTGTAGCACTTATTGCTGCTTTTTTTGCTGGAGCAATTGTAGCTATCTTAAATCACAAGTTTGTTTACAGAAAACTAATGGACAAAGAAGCCTCTCCTGTAATTCTAATGATAGCCTCTTTAGGTTCTTGGATCTTTTTAAAATACCTGATATATTCTGTTATAAGCATTGTTTCAAAAGTGATTAAGAAAGATCTATACTTTGCAGTACCGGCGTTTAGGTATACTCTAAATCTAAACTTTCTTGGCATAAGTAATCCTTCGCTTACTTATTCTTTGATTTTAGGTATCTCGTTAATCGTTCTTACATTTGTTGTCTTTTATAGAACTAGTTTTGGAAAAGCAATGAGAGCTGTTTCTGATAATCCACAGCTAGCTCAAATTTCTGGAATATCTGATGAGAGCGTAATGACATTAACATGGTTTCTTTGTGGAGGCTTAGCTGCCATTAGTGGTGTTTTTTGGGCTATGTTTTCTTATGCTTCTCCTGAGTTTGCTGATTCTCTTATACTACAAGTTTTTGCAGCATGCGTAATAGGTGGAATTAGTAGTATTGCTCTAACAATTTTAGGTGGTTTTGTAATAGCAGGCGCTGAGAATATACTCATGAGTATTCTTTACAACTTAATAGGTCTTGACTTAAGTTTTAGACCATTCTTATCGTTCTTAACTTTACTTATAGTAATCTTAGTACGTCCTCCTGCAGGAGCTGCAGGTGGCTTGCCCTATAGGCTAAAATTTAAGAGGGAGAGAAAATGGACGTAGTAGGATTTCTAGTTTCTTGGATTACTTTATTTAGTATATATTCCATACTTTCTATAAGCTTAAACTTAGAAGCAGGATACACTGGAATATCAAACTTTGGGAAGGCTGCTTTTTACGGTATTGGTGCGTTTTTTGCTGCGGTGATTTCTCTTTCAGCATTTTTAATGTTAAACGGACTTAGCTATCCTCTTTATTCACTTGAAACTATTATTTCTATGGGAACACTTTCAAAACAAAACCCTATCCTAAGCATACTAATCTTTTTGTTTACTGTAGTACTTGCTTTCTTTGTTTCCGGCATCGCTGGTTATATGGTTTCTTATCCTACACTAAGAGTTGGGCCTGCTTTCTTAGGTATAACTGTTTTAAGTTTTGGCGAGCTTTTGAGAATATTTCTTAGAAACTTCCAGCCTACTGGTGGTACTTATGGATTAGCTGGAATACCCCATCCCTTTGCTTTTATTCAGGATCCAGCCGTTAAAGATTTTATGTTCATGCTGGTTACACTTGTTATATTGGCTATTATGTATATTTTTTCAGAAAAATTCGTTAATTCTCCATATGGTCGAATCATGAAATCTATAAGAGAAGATGAAATTGCTTCTCTATGCCTAGGAAAAGATGTTCCAAAGATTAAAGCCCAAGTTCTTTTCATTGGCTCAGGGATGGCTGGTGTAGCTGGTGCATTATTAGCATACTATATGGGCTCCATAAATCCTGACATCTTTGTTCCAAGCCTAACTTTTGAAGTTTGGGCTATGGTTATACTAGGAGGATTAGCAAACAATAAAGGAGCATTACTAGGTGCTGGTATAATAACGTTTCTAAATAGAGCTTCAGTAATACTTAACTTCACGTTTCAAAATTTGCCAATTGATGTGAACTATATTAGATGGATGATTGTAGGTTTATTAATAGTCGCATCCCTGTTGTTTAAGCCAGAGGGGCTTATTCCTGAAGATCCGAAATCTTCTTTTATATGGAATTTTGTTGAAGAAAAAGAGCCCATTAGTTTAAAGAAAAGAATGGAAGAAACCAGTAAGAAAGTTAAGTTTTACATAAAGAAAGTGTTTGATTGGTTTGCAATGGGCGGTGGCTAAAGTGAGAGACATTCTTAGAGTAGAAAATATATCGAAGAGGTTTGGTGGCGTAGTTGCGTTAGACAATGTTACTTTGTCTATACGCGAAGGTTCGGTTACTGGCCTTATTGGTCCCAATGGAAGTGGAAAAACGACTTTGTTCAATGTAGTTTCTGGTTTCTATCCTCCTGATTCCGGAGAAGTGTACTTTATGGGCAACAGAATAACTGGACTAAATCCGAATGAAATTTACAACTTAGGCTTAGTAAGAACATTTCAAAATCCAAGACTATTTCCTAAGTTGACTGTTCTTGAAAATCTTCTAGTTGCTGCTGAGTCAAAAGGAGAAAATATGACTCGTTCTATCATAAAAAGAAATTGGGTTAGCAATGAGATAGAGCTAATTAAAAAAGCTCAAGAAATAACGAAAAGTATAGGTTTAGAGGAAGTTAAAAGAAGTATCGCTTCTGATGTATCTGGTGCTCATATGAAACTAATTGAAACTGCAAGAAGCTTGATGAATAATCCGAAATTACTTCTTGTAGATGAACCTGCAGCAGGAATTTCATATTCTGCCGCAAAAAGCTTATTCAATTATTTACTTGAACTTAAAAATAGGTATGGTCTTACTTTATTTATAATAGAGCATAGAATTGATATACTTATGAATTATGTTGACTACATTTACGTATTGCATCTTGGAAAGCTCTTGTCTGAAGGGACTCCAGAAGAAGTTCTTAATGATAAGAAAGTTATAGAGGCGTATATCGGTGACTAATAATGCCTTTACTTGAGGCTAGAAACTTAACAGCAGGGTATGAAAAACTTAAGATTGTTAGAGGTATAAATCTAGCGCTGAACGAAGGAGAAATTCTTTCTGTTTTAGGTCCAAATGGTGCTGGAAAATCTACTCTCCTGAACGCAATATTTGGAGTAGCACGGATTTTTGAAGGAAAAGTATTTTTAAATGGTAAAGAAATAACTGGGAAAAAACCTTATGAAGTAGCAAGACTTGGGATTGGTTATGCCCCTCAGATACAAAACGTCTTTCCAAATCTTACTGTGGAAGAAAATCTAGAACTTAGTGCTTTTAAAAGAAATGGTATTGACGTGAAAAAAGAAATGGAATCTATCTTTAAGCTGTTTCCAGAAATAGAAAGGAGGAGAAAGAATTTTGCGAAGACTTTAAGTGGGGGAGAGCGACAAATGCTAGCTATGGCTAGAGCACTTATATCTAAACCTTTGGTCTTACTTTTGGATGAACCAACAGCGGGATTATCTCCTAAGGCAACAAGCGTCTTACTAAAAAAGGTCAAAGAAATCGTCATAGAACTTAACGTCTCTGTAATTCTCGTAGAACAAAACGTGACTAAAGCCTTAGAAACATCAAACCGCGTTGCCATTCTAGTTGGTGGAGAGTTTGTGTATCAAGGAAATTCAAATGAATTAACAAGGGAAGAAGTCGAAAAAATGTTTTTTGGTGAAAAAGTCAGGCAAGAACTCTGAAGTACTGGCATCCTAATTTAAGTGCTTTTCTTAGATTCTTGCTCTACTTTTTGTTTTAAGTTCTTGATCTTTTTCTCTATATCTTCTACTGAAAGTTCTTCTGATTCTATCTTGTCGTACTCTTCAACCATTTTCTTAAGTTCAATAAGTTCTAAATCTAACTCTCCCAAGAATGCTTCAATACTAAGCTCTGCTTTTTGATTAAGATTATTAAGGTTAAAACCCTGGTAAGTAAGTGGTTTACTTTCATATTTAAAAGGAAGAGTAGAAAGTGAAGTAATAATTTCTTGACAAAGCTCTATTACTTCACTTATCTCCTCATTAGACATTTGTTTTAGCTGTAATAGTCTTACAGTTTAACTACTTAAATTTAACCTCTGAATCTCTTCTATTATTCTTTGTGATAGTTCAAAGTAATTCAGTAAACCTCCTACTCTTAAAACTAATATCCTATTGTCTAATAACTCAAGCATAAATGAAGGAAGATATGGTTTTAAATTTCTCTCTAAAAGCCAGTTTTCATCTACTATCTCTAGCTGAATTCCAAACCGCATTGAAACTAATTTAGCTGCCATTATTGATGGTATTCTCGTAAGATCATAATGAGAAGTTGCCAGGATTAGCCTTTTTAATGAACTCAAGTTTCGCTTCTTTACTTTTAGCATAAGCTTGTAAAAAAAATTTTTGATTTAAATACTATAATAAAAAATTAAAACTAAATATTCAAAGTTAGCCCAATAGTTTGGGTTCTGAGTTAAGTAGAGATAGATGATGTTTCATTCCTACTTAACCCTTCCCTCTCGATTATTTCATCGAGGGCTCTTTGGGGGAACCCTTCTCCCCGCATCTGAAGGTTCAATACTGCTACAACGTCTCTATCTAAGATTATGTTACATTCTTTGCATTTCATCAACCTGCCCTCATAGGAAGCCATGCTTCCAGAACAGAGAGGGCGTAGAGTTCTTCTTCTATCAAAGAGTTAAGAGAGTTAGACCACTACTTAAACATTTCTATTTTGAAACTGCTGAAGAGGCGCTTTCCAACAATTATGGGTGCTTTTCTTCAAATAGTGATCCTTGAGATCGACAGTTTAAGAATGTTTGCTATTTGTTTATTGATAAACATTTTGAAAGATTTTGTATCTTGCCTAAAATTCAAGAGAAAACAAGTAAAGGGTACCTTTAGCTAAACAGCAAAAGGATACTATAATACCTTAAGTTTTAAAGTTAGACAATTGTCGAAACACGTTAAAAAAGGAGTAGTAAGTTTCTTTCCGAATGAGAAGATATACTATACATAAAAAAGACTTATATATTAAAGAGATACAATAACACTTTGTGAAAATAAGTTGGCTGAAAAGTCAAAGACGAAATTTGTTTCAGAAAAAGCATTCAAAAAAGAAGTAGAAAAAATAAATAAAAAACTAGACAACTTAGCTGTTCTAATTAAGTCTTTGAAAAAAGAAGTAGATACTCTCCCAAAAGTTGCGGATGGTATTTCTGAGGTAAGGCGAGAAATTTCTGAAAGTAGCAAACAATTACTAAGCGAACTTAAGTCAAAAGAAAAAACTACTAAGAAGCCAAGAAAACTTTCTGAAATGAATATATTCGTAAGAGATCAAATAAAAGCTGGTAAGACTTTTGCAGAAGCTATAAAAGCTTGGAAAGAATACAAAGCTTCAAAAGAAACTGCTAAGTTACAAGAAGAAACGAAGACTCCCGAAACTCCAAGTTAAAGATTCCTGTTTTTTATTTTTCTAACTTTAGCGATAAAAGTTTATTTTTCTCTTTAGTAAAACTTGGACGAGTTGTGTAATGAAGGAAACAGCTTTTAGTTGGATTGACAAAAATAAAGATAGTCTTGTGGAAATAAGCGATAAAATTTGGGAGTTTGCAGAACTTGGTTTAAAGGAGTTAAAGTCCTCAAAACTTCTTTTCGAAGAGCTCGAGAAAAATGGTTTTTTTGTTAAAAGAGGAATTGCAGGTCTACCTACTGCTTTCATAGCAAGTTGGGGACAAGGAAAGCCTGTGGTAGGTATAATGGGAGAATACGATGCACTACCTGGCCTTTCTCAGAAAAAAGTCTCATGGAAAGAGCCTTTAATTGAAGGTGCACCAGGTCATGGTTGTGGTCATAACATACATGGAGCTTCAGGCATGGCTGCAGCAATCGCTGTGAAAGAAGTTCTCGCTCAATACAATCTAAGTGGAGCATATAAGTCAAGATGCAAGAATCCACTATACTATAGAAAAAGGTGGTGCGCAACCAAATATTGTTCCAGATTATGCTAGAAGTTGGTATTATATACGAGCCCCAGAAAGAGAAGAAGTCGAATTTATTTATAACTGGATTTTAGATATTGCCAAAGGTGCTACTTTGATGACAAGAACCGTTCTAGAAGTAGAATTTCTAGAAGGTATGCACAATGTTATTCCAAATAGAACAATATCTGAGTTGATTGTAAAGAATATGCGTGAAGTCGGTCCACCGAAGTATTCTGAAGATAGTTTAAAGTTCGCACAAGAAATAGCAAAGACAATCTCTCCTGAAGCAAAAGTTCATGCGTTAAAGAAATCAGGCCGTCCAAATTGGGAGACTCTTGCTAACAAATTGATAGATGATGAGGTTCCAGACCCCTGGGGCGAAGGAATGTTAGATCATGTTTCTACAGACGTTGCAGATGTAAGTTGGAAAGCTCCTACTGTAGAGTTTAGTACTGCAGCTTGGGTTTTAGGTACTCCTGGTCATTCGTGGCAAAGTACTGCGCAATCCGCTTCTGAGCTAGGACATGAGTCTCTTATATTTGCTGCGAAGGTAATAGCCGGTACTCTGATTGATTTAATAGTTAATCCTGAGCTTGTAGTAAAGGCAAGGGATGAGCATCAAAGGAGATTAGGCAACAAAAAATATAAATCTCCTCTACCACTAAATAAAAAGCCTCCATTGGATGCATGGGAAAAATAGCTTCTTTAGAAAGCTAGTTCTACTTAAAATGAAAGATTTTCAACGTTTATTGCTGTTCTAAGCAAATAAAGTGCATTTTTAATTTTCGTTAAACTTTGTTCAGAATTTTTGTTTAAAACTTCCATTTTATTTTCTCTAGAAAAATTTAGTCTTTTACTTCTTTTTGTTTCTTTATATTTTTCCTGTTTTTAGTAAATTAATTTCTTTTTTATGCTAATTTGGGAATTTGTCAGAAGTGAATTTATTTGTTCTTGATGCTTCATTAGATTTTTAGCTTTAATTTTTTTAAGGATTTTACACATTCTTGTAATGAGATGTAAAAAATAAGTTAATAAAGTCCTTTTGGCAATAGTGTGCAATTTGATGAGTAGAAAAGTAATTAAAAGAGATGGACGAATTGTAGATTTTGATAAAACTAGGATTGAAAGAGCAATAACTAAGGCAATGAAAAGTATAAATAAATATGATAAAGAAGCTCTTGAACGCACACTTACCCACGTGTTAAATTCTATAGAGGTAATTTATCAAGCTGAAAAAACTCCAACTGTAGAGCAGATTCAGGATATCGTTGAACTTTCGTTGATGAAAGAAGGCCTTTTTGATGTTGCCAAATCTTACATACTTTATAGGAAAGAGCGCGAGCAGATTAGGGAGGAAAAAAAAGGTATTTTAAAAAAAGATGCATTAGATGAAGTAGATAAAGTTTTTTCTACAAATTCACTTAGATTAATGGCAAGTCGTTACTTACTTAAAAATGAAAAGGGCGAACTTATTGAAACTCCAAAGCAAATGCTTCAAAGAGTTTCTGCACTTGTTGTAGTACCTGATATACTCTTCAGTGAAAAAGTTTTTAATCCAAAAGGCGGCGAAAGCATAAAACCTGAAAGTTTTTCATGGTCGCCTAAAGAATGGAGTGGAAAAGTAGGATTAAAAAGGAAAGATGGAACTTATGCTTTTCTTTGGAACGAATACCATCTTGAACGTATGAAAGCACTTTATGACGAAATAAATCAGCAAGGAAAAGCTAAAATGAGTTGGGATGAGTTCTTCTCTTCCTTGCTTAAAGGGGATTTTGATTCTTTTGTTGCAAATTTTGATGAATACTATAATCTTATGTTTCAAAAGAAATTTCTACCTAATTCTCCTACTCTGTTTAATGCAGGAACAAGACTCGGTCAACTGAGTGCTTGTTTTGTTTTAGATATTGACGATGACATGGAGTCCATTATGAAAACAGCTACTGAAGCCGCTATCATATTTAAGTCTGGTGGTGGTGTTGGTATAAATTATTCTAAACTAAGACCAGCAGGAGATGTTGTGTCTTCAACTTCTGGAATAGCAAGTGGGCCAGTTTCGTTCATGAGAATAATTGACGTTATAACTGACGTAGTAAAGCAAGGAGGGAGGAGAAGAGGTGCAAATATGGGCATTCTAAACATCAATCATCCTGACATTGAGAAATTCGTAACTTGCAAGCTTGAAAGAGGAAAACTGGAGAATTTTAACATTTCAGTACTCTTGACAGACGACTTTTGGGATGCACTAAACAAAAATGGAAAAATTAAACTTATCAATCCAAGAGATAGAAAAATATGGAACGAAGTCGAAGCAAGCAAACTCCTTGACTTAGTAGCTACAACGGCATGGCGTACAGGAGACCCTGGTGTTGTAATGTTTGACAACATTAACAAACACAACATATTAAAGTCTGCTCTTGGACCAATATATTCTACGAATCCTTGCGGTGAAGAGCCTCTCTATCCAAATGAATCCTGCAATCTTGGCTCTATCAATCTTTTAGCCTTTGTTGAAGAATCAGAAGATGGAAAAACTTTCTTTAATTGGAGCGAATATGAAAAAGTAATTAAAGTTGCTTTACGTTTCTTAGATAATGTTCTAGACGTTAACAAGTTCCCTTTGAAGGAAATAGAAAAACAAACAAAAGCAACAAGAAAAGTTGGGCTAGGTATTATGGGGTTAGCAGATATGTTATTTCTACTAGAGGTTCCGTACAATTCTGAAGAAGGCTTTGAACTTATGGAAGCTTTAGGTGAACATTTAACTTACTTTGCAATGTGGGAATCAACTGAACTTGCTAGAGAACGAGGCAAGTTCCCACTTTACGATGTTTCTGGTTACGCTAGGGGTGAAATGCCAATAGAAGGTTACTATTCTTCTAAAAAAAGGCTAGATTGGGAAGCCCTAAAAGAAAGAATAAAAATATATGGGATGCGTAATGCAGAAGTTACTACAATTGCACCTACAGGTTCAATTTCTATGTTGGCTGATACTTCTTCTGGGATAGAACCCCTTTATGCTTTGGTGTATGAAAAAAGAGTCTCTGTTGGAACTTTTTACTATGTAGATGAAGTATTCAAAAACAAACTCAAATCTATCGGAATGTACAACGAGCGTCTTTTAAAAGAAATCAACGATCAGGGTGGTTCAATCCAGGATATTGAAGAAATACCAATAGAATTAAGAAAAGTTTTTCAAACTGCATTGGATATTCCTTGGTGGGATCATGTAAGGGCTCAAGCTTGTTTTTCCAAATGGATAACTGCTGCTACAAGCAAAACAATAAATATGCCTTCTTGGGTGAAGCCTGAAGATGTAAAATCTGCTTACATCTTTGCGCATGCTTTAGGTATTAAGGGTATTACGATATACAGAGATGGTTCCCTTCCCTCTCAAGTTTTAGTAGCTCCAAGCTCTAGAAAAGGAAGCTATTCAAACTTAGTTAGCAATAAAACTTTAGATCTTTTGCGGGAATTAGGAATAGAAGTTTTAACAACCAGTTCTCAGTTTGTTAGTGTAAGTTTAAAGAAACAAAGTGATCCTGTAAAAGAGTTAGTAGATCTTCAACAAAGTAGAGAGCAGAAGAACAACACAGAAAAATGCCCCGTTTGTGGAAGCAGTAGAATCATAGTTGAAGGTGGCTGTAAAACTTGTCTTGATTGTGGTTGGAGTTACTGCCCGGTGGCATAAAAATGGGAAAAATATTTCTCTATACTGGTACTGGCCCTGGAAAGACTACTAATGCTATTGGTTTAGCAATAAGAACTGCTGGTCATGGCTTAAAAGCAGTAATAATTTTCTTCATGAAAGGAAGGAAAGAAATTGGAGAATATGCTATTCAGGAGAAATTAAAACCATTTTACGAAGCATATTTATTTGGAACTCCTGAATTCATTGATTTAAAAAATCCACGACAAAAGGATAAGGAGTTAGCTAAGAATGGACTAAACTTTGCTCGTGAAAAATTAAAAGAAAAACCACATCTTCTAGTTTTGGATGAAATAAATCTTGCAGTAGCAATTGGCTTACTCGATGTAAATGAAGTTTTAAAGTTTTTAGATGAAGTGCCTGAAGAAACAGACGTAGTGCTAACTGGTAGGTATGCTCCACCTGAACTTATAAACAGAGCTGATGTCGTTAATGTAATAACTGAAGTTAAGTACCCTAAAGAAATCTATAGTAAGATCGGAATTACTTACTAAGTAATTATGTTTTTTAGTCCTGCTTCTTTTGCAATTCTTAATGATTCTCTCATTTCTTCTTGAGTTAGCCTTCTCCTCAGTTCTTCCCTTTCAAAAGCTTTCCACGCTGGATAGTATTGCCACATCAAATTAACTCTTGTGTTCTCTCCTAAGTTTTTTGATATCCACTCTACTATTGTTTTTAAACAACAATAGAGATGGCCAGGTAAAACTAAGATTCTTATTAGCAAGTCTCCTGATTTTTTTGCCATTACATGATTTCTCTTTACTGTGTTTGTATAATTTTTTATTCCAGAAATTTCGTAAGCGCATTTATCATTCCCGTACTTAAAATCTAATAAGTATAGGTCTATAACTCCGTCCAATAGTAACATTTGTTCATATGAATAATAAGCATTTGAGTTCCAAACTATTGGTATATTCTCTCTTAGCTTTAAAAAAACTCTTAACCAAGAATATAAATATTGGTCTGGATTTCCTCCTACGCAGTTTAAATTTCTGGAACCATTTCTTCTTGCTTGGTCAACGTTTTTTGCTACTTCTTCAGAACTCATTTCTTCTCCTTTTTCAAGCCACTGTGAAATTGAGTAGTTTTGGCAATGTAAACATTTAAATGAACAGCCTAAAGTAAAAACTGTAAAGCTTGGTACTAATTCAGCTTCTTCTCCATAATGATCGAACATAGATGAAACAACAAGTTCTTTTCCAGCTTTACAAACACCTCGTTGCCCTGCCATTCTATTTACCTTACATCTATGTTCGCAAAGTACACAGGATTCCATAAGCTTTTTTGCTATTTCCACTTTTAAGTTAAGTAAATTTGGCGATCTTTCTTTCAGTTTCGTTAAAGATAATGTTCCTTCTACTTCTTTAAATTCTTTCATTTTTTCTTCATGAACTCTCCAGAGATCTTCTAAGCCTAGCTCCTCAATCTTTTCAACTTCAATTGCTTTAGAAACTATAAACTTAGCAGGTCTCTTGTTCTCCATTACACTAAAATAATGGCTAAGAGAAGCTCTTGCTTTAACGTCATAAAGAACTTCTATCGCATCAGGCCTAATTATTTTCCACAACTTTTGTTTGTTTATATCTTCCTCTAGTTAAATTTTTTGCTTTTCTTCAACTTCATGAAAAGATCCCTTTTTTATAAGATGGGCTAGAAAACTTATTGTGCACTCTCTTCTAAGTTTTAGTTCGGAGATGATACAAATCTTAACTTTATCTTCCTTTTTAACTTAGAAATTCTTAAATAAATGGCCTTTTTCTTATTACTAAAAAGGCCTAAACAATGAAAGAAGCGTATATTTACAATAAATTAGAAAATAAAGTAGTTAGATGTAATGCCTGCTTTAGAAAGTGTATAATTCCTGAAGGTAAGCTTGGTTTTTGTATGGTAAAGAAAAATATTGATGGAAAACTCTATAGCTTAGTTTACGGGAAGTTAGTAGCAGAGAACTTAGATCCAATAGAAAAGAAGCCTCTATTTCATTTTTGGCCCGGAAGTACTGCTTATTCAATAGCAACAGTAGGCTGTAACTATCGTTGCCAGTTCTGTTGTAATTGGGACATTTCCCAAGAACGAGAAATTATTGGAAGTAACAGAACCCCCGAAGATGTCGTTGACCAAGCTAGAAAATATAGAGCTACAGCAATAAGTTACACTTACACTGAACCAACAATAAACATAGAGTTCGCATACGATACCTCAAAAATCGCAAGTCAATATGGAATTAAGAACACATTTGTGACTAATGGTTCAATGAGTGTTGAAGCTATTGACTTAATTTCTAAGTACTTGGATGCTGCTACCGTTGATTTTAAAGGCAATGCAAACAAGAATTTTTATTTAAAGCGGATGACTGTGCCAGGCGTTGATCACATTTTTGAAGGATTACTTGCTTTAAAAGAGAAAAAAGTTCACATTGAAATTACAAACCTTGTAGTTCCAAAGGAAGGCGATTTCATGGAAGACCTAAGGGCTCTTGCAAAGTGGATAGTAGATAACCTTGGTCCAGATGTTCCATTTCATGTGCTACGTTTTTTTCCGAATTATTTAATGAACGATGTCCCTCCAACTCCGGTTGAAACCATAGAAAAGTCGATAAAGTTAGCGAAAGATTTTGGTCTTCGCTACGTATACGCTGGTAATCTGCCTGGACATGAGTCTGAGAATACTTACTGCCCAAAGTGTGGTACACTTTTAATAGAAAGAAATGGCTTTTTTGTTACTAAAGTGAACCTAACAAAAGATAACAAATGCCCCAAATGTGGTGAAAAGATTCCAATATTAGGAGAAGCAAAGATTTCTAGTTTTAGTTTATTTAATCTTTAAATATTAGCTTTCCTTTCTCGTGTCAACTACTAATGAATACCTTAAAACTTCTTATTGGTCCATCTTCAAATATTTTAGGTAACAGAGTTTCTGAATTAATGGGTATTGAAAAAGTTAATCTAACATACAAAATATTTCCCGATGGTGAAAGCTACGTTAAAATAGATGGCATTAAAAAAGAAGATCTAGTAGTATTAGTTAATTCTCTTTCTCCTCCTCAAGATAGAAACTTATTCGTTTTACTTCAAATGTTATCTGTGTTAAATGATATAGGAGTTAAGGAAATCATTCTTGTGATTCCATACCTTGCTTATGCTAGACAAGATAAGATGTTCTTACCTGGAGAAGCAATTTCTTCAAGAATTGTTTCAAAGGTACTAAGCTCATTTTATTTCAAAAAGATATTTGTAGTTGAACCTCATAGCACCGAATCAATTTCTTTTTTCGGGGAAAAGGCAGAATCAATTAGTGCAACAAACTCTGTCTTATACTTTATTAAAGAAGTCCTTAAAAAGAATTATGTTGTGGTTGCGCCTGATGAAGGCCGATTAAACAAAGTAGCTGAGATCTCAAAACTTTTAGGAAGTGATTATGGTTGGCTTACTAAAAGTAGGAATAAATACTCAGGAGAAGTCAAATCTAAGATAGGTAAGGCTATTAACAGTAACTCAGAGGTTTTGCTCTTTGATGATATTGTAAGTACTGGGGGTACTATTTCCGAAGCTGCGAAAATTCTCAAGACTGAGGGTGTAAAAGATATTGACCTTGTATGCATTCATGGGTTGTTCGTTGGTAATGCAGAAGAGAGAATAAAAGAAGCAGGTGTAAGAAATATTTTTTGTTCAGATACTGTAGAAGGAAAATTTACAAGTTTTTCTGTATCAAGAGAAATTGTGGAAAAGCTAAGGCAAATGGTTTAATGAGTGCAAAAGACTTTTTCGTGGTTCATGCAGGAAAATATGGTTCCTTGCCTAAGAGTGAACTAGTTGGAAGCCTTGAAGCTACTGAATCTAATTTCTCTTTGAAACCTGGAACTAAGTATTTGAGCAGATTTACCTGTGAGCTTAATAAGGCGAAAGAATCTATTCAAAGAGTTGCCATTTCTCATTTTTTATGCGAAGAACTTATTTTTCAAAGAGGGTCAGTTTCAAATCTTTTTAGTTTTCTCCATAAGCTAAATCTTAATGAAGGAGGAAGTTTCTATGTCAGAGTTAATAGGGTCGAAAGAGCTATACCCCCCGAGGAAGTAAGTCTTCTAGAAAGAAAGGTTGGTTCTATCCTTTCCGAAAAGTTTATGAAGAAAACAAATTTCGAAAATCCAGAGGAAATTTTTATTCTCCATATTGAAAATGATGCCTATGCCTTAGGGAAATTTTTGAAGTATTCAGAAAGAAAAAATTTAAAAGAGCGACAAAATAAGATTAAGCCAAAATTTCATGCTTCGATGCTTCCTCCGGATTTGTCACGAGCTTTAGTAAACCTAGCGAGAGTAAAAAAAGACGATATTTTCTTGGATCCTTTCTGTGGTATGGGCGGAATCCTTCTTGAAGCTGAATTAATAGGAGCAAGAGTAGTGGGGCTAGACTTTAAAGAAAAAATGCTGCGTGGGGCTAAAGAGAATCTTGTTTTTTATGGTGCTCTTAACTATGATCTAATAAGAGGCGACTCTAGGTTCCTTCCTGTAGTGAAAGCAACCAAAGTAGCAACTGATCCTCCGTATGGAAGACTGTCTCCAAAACTTAAAAAAGAGTCCCTAGTTAATCTCTACACAAGATTTATAGCTAACCTTTCTGGTATCATTAAAAAAGGTGGATACTTTGCTATGGTTTATCCAAAAGGTTTAGAAGTAAAAACGTTATTAAATGAGAATGGTTTTCATATAGTTTCTGAAGATGAAGTTATAGTTCATGATAAGCTAACTAGAGTTTTTTTAGCTTCTCGTAAGGTGAGCTAACTTTGAGAGGTAAACTTGTCTTTCTTGGGACGTCTGCAGGAGTTCCAACAGAATCTAGAAGTTTACCTTCTTTAGCGCTAGTATGGAACGGTGAAATTATCCTTTTTGATGTAGGTGAAGGTACTCAACATAGGATGATAAAGGCGCAATTGAGCCCGGTAAAAGTTAATAAAATCTTCATTACACATATGCATGGTGATCACGTTCTTGGCTTACCTGGCTTAATAATGACAATGTCTTTAATGAAGAGAACACAATCCTTAGAAGTGTTTGGGCCACCAGGACTCAAGGACTTTTTAAACTGTTTACTTCCGACAATTCATGAGGATGAGGAAAGTACAAATTTTAGTATAATCATTAATGAAATTGTTCAAGATGGTCTTGTGGTTTCAGAGAAGGACTATGAAGTGTATTCAATTAAAGTTAAACATAGCATAGAAAGCAGGGCGTATAAGTTTGTAGAGAAGGATAGGCCTGGAAAGTTTAACGAAGAAGTAGCAAGTAAGCTTGGTATTCCTGAAGGTCCATTGAGGAAAGAACTAATTGAAGGTAAAAGCATAACTTTAAGCGGGAAAGTTATAACTCCAGAAATGGTTGTTGGTCCTCCTCGACCTGGTTTTAAACTTGTATATACTGGTGACACTGCTTATTCTGAAAATTTAATCGAGTTTTCGAGAGGTGCTGATATACTTGTGCATGAATCTACTTTTGATTCAAGTAAAGAGGATGCAGCAAGAAAAGTTTTTCATTCTTTAGCTTCCGATGCAGCTGTTGTTGCTGCATTAGGTAAGGTTAAAAAACTTTTTTTAACTCACTTCAGCGCCAGATATAAAGATACTGCCATACTTGTAGAAGATGCAAAGAGAGTTTTTAAAAATGTCGTTGCAGCAGAAGACCTTATGGAGGTAATAATAGACTAGTTTGAAATAATTATGTTGAATTCTTTACATACTTTTAAATATCCTTGTTTGTTATCAATCTATACTTCAGTTTGCATTTTTTGTATCTCAAGTTTTTCCATTATTTCTCTCACATTTTGTTTTAGTTCCTGCAAATCTCCCTCGTTTTCTATTCTTATACTGTTGTTATCGTTTGTTACTTCTCTTAAGCCAATGTTTAGTTCAACTTCATCTCTTGCTTTCAGTTCTTCTAAAGTTTTAGGGTCGTCTACTCTATGCCTCATCAAAAGTCTTTTTAATCTCTTTTCTATACTAGCAACTATAACTAATAGAAGAATTCTTTTGAAATTTCTTTTAAAGATTTCAAGTTCTTCTTTGCTTCTAAGCCCGTCTACAACAATGAATTTTTGATTTAGTTTTTCAATTTTCTTTGTTGTTAATTCTGCTACAATTCCAGGACCATACTTCCTTCTAAGTTCTACGATGAACTCTTGCATTGATTTTGCATCCTCCTTTATTCCTCTTTTCCTTGCCTCTTCTCTAACGCAATCTCCCATAGAAATTACTGGAAGATTATACTCCTCCATTATAAGATTTGATACTGTAGACTTTCCTGCACCAGGAAGTCCTGTTACTACTATAAGTGTTTTATCCATCATTTTTGCTTTCTAAAGCTATTAACTCAAAGAAAACAATTTAAATGTTGGCTTTTTCAGTTTAAGAGATTAAAGTTGCGAGCCTTTGTATCCATGGACCTCGAAAATGAATCTGTTATTAGAAAAATAAAAGAAGTACAGGAAGAAATAGTTTCAATAGGATGCGATGTTAAATTAGTTGAAGAATATAACTTTCATTTTAGTTTGGCTTTCTTAGGAGAAATTAACGAGATTCAGAAAAATGAAATATGTAAGTTTTTAGGTACGTTTGACAAGACAAGCACAAAAATTAGGCTAAGTGGAATAGGTTCTTTTCCTTCAAGCAATAATCCAAGAGTAATATGGATTGGAGTTTCTGATGGTGCTGAGTTACTTAGAGAAAATGCAAAAAAGATATGGCCTTTTTTAGAAAAAATTGGAATTAAAATAGATAAAAGGTTTGAGCCTCATCTAACAATAGCAAGAGTAAGGTCTCCAAGAAATAAAGGTAAATTAGTAGTTAAGTTAGCTGAACTAGCTAATGTTGACTTTGGAGAAGTGCTTATTTCTCCTATAAGGCTAAAGAAAAGTACCTTAACTTACAATGGCCCAATTTATGAAACTTTATGTGAGGTAGGTAAAAAATGAGCGAGGTTCTTTCTTCTGTAATGGAGCAAGCCTTAAAATTAATAAAACCTGATGAAGACTTAAGAGAAAAAGTAAACCAAACTGTAGAAAAAGTGATTAAGAATTTAAAGGAAGTTTTTTGGAAGATAGATCAAAGAATTGAAGTAGAACTTGAAGGCTCGATAGCAAAGGATACATGGACTTCAAAGGATATAGATGCTGATATTTTTATTTTGTTTCCGAAAGATTACAGCAAAAACGAAATCGGAAAAATAACGATTAGTTCGGTAATCTCAAAGTATGGAAAAGAAAGATGCTTGTTAAGGTATGCTGAACATCCATACGTGACAATAAATTTTGACTTTATGGATGTTGATGTTGTTCCTTGTTACAAGGTTGAACCTCCAAATTGGCTTTCTGCTACGGATAGATCTGTTTATCACACAAAATTTGTAAAAAGTAAGTTTAATGATAAGTTAAAAGATAGCGCTAGACTCCTAAAGGTTTTTCTTAAGAGCATAGGCGCTTATGGCGCTGAGATAAAAGTTGGTGGTTTTAGTGGTTTTTTATGTGAACTTCTAGTTTACAATTATGGTGGGTTCCTAGAAACTGTTAAGGCTTTTTCTGAAATAAAACTTCCATTAATCATTGATCCTACAAAAAAAGTTGTTCAACTAAATAAGACACCTACAGATGTCTTTAATTCTGAGTTTGTAGTTATTGACCCCATCGATCCTGAGAGAAACGTGGCTGCTGCAGTGACAAAAGAAAATTTCTGGAAGTTTTCTTGGGCCTGCAGATCTTTTTTAAGGAGACCTTCTTTAAGTTACTTTCAACTAGAAGTTCCTCAAGAACCCTCTTTAGAAGCGATTACCGACGTAGTCTCCTCTGGAGCTTTAAAGGTGTACGGTATTTTAGTGAAACCTTGGAAAGCTCCTCCAGACGTTTTTTGGGGGCAAATTAAGCGTATATTAAAGCGTATTGAGAATAAAGCAAGACAAAACAACTTTAACATCATAAAAAGCGATGCTTGGAGCGATGAATCTGAAGAGCTTTTATTTCTTTTTGTTCTGGAAAGCGATAAAATAGAAGCTAAAGAACAACTAGGCCCAAAAACGTATGACTACGAAAATGCAGAGAAATTTATCAAAAAACACCTCAATGATAAAGATACGCTTTTTGGCCCTTTTATAAAAGATGAAAGGTGGTATGTACTGAAGAAGAGGTCTCTAACTACATTTTCAGACATGCTCAACTCCATAGTTTCAAGTGATGAATTTCTAAGTAGCTTGCCTCAAGAAGTAATAAGTTCATTTAAATCGTTTAAGATATTAAAGAATACTGCCTTAGTAAACTATGCTATATCTTCAGAAGATAGGAAAAAAGTTTTTGTTAGGCTTCTTTTTGGAAGAGAATGGTGGATAAAAAACTTGTTTTATGATTAGCTTCTTTTAAGCGATCTTTACAAGAAGTTCGCAAGTAAAGCCTGCTGTTTTAACCATGAGATAAATTGCTGAAAAGCTTAAATAGTTTTTTCATATACATGCTTTTTGTTTTCTTGAACGAGCTGCTCATGAAGCATGACTTGTGCGCTATATGTCTAGTCTATGAAGCCCTTGATAACTTCGAACTCGATGTGATGAAAGGCTTAACCTTGAAGAATCGAAAATCTCTAGACTTTACTCGTTGGAAGTGTTAAGTATCCTTTCGAAGTTATGAATAAAATAAAGGCTCCTACACTGGTTTATCCTCAAGAAGCTTAAACAACCTCAAAAATCCACTTCACCAGACAAAATATCCAAAAATAAGGATGTAAATGATTATGGACAAAAATGGATGTGGTATAGACTATGTCACGGACTCAAGAAGTTCTACACTTTTTTTATCCATCTTGTACAACTCTTCTGCTACATAAACATTATCGTTTGTATCGATTATCACAATTTTGTCTTCTCCCACCCTACTTATACTTCGCCTTCCTCTCGTCCTAAACTCTCGTTGACCTCTGTCTGTTTCTACAACCCATACAAACTCATCTCCGCTTGTCTCTAATTTTTTTACTTTTTTTATTCTTGGCATAAAGTAAAGCTTGTCCAGAATCTCCTCCAAAATTTTCTTGGATTCTTTATCTATTTTTCTATAGTCTTCTATCATAAGTATTTCGTTACCTTGCGTATCAACAAATATTAGAAAATAAGGATAGCTTATTGGAAATGGTTTTTTGGGTATTACTTCAAAAATATCTCCATTTTTACTTACTAGTTTAACAGTATTTGCCTTTTCACCTCTAAGAATTTTTACGTCTTCTTTTTTAATAACCCACGTTTTCTTTAAGAAGTCTTCAAGCGGTGGCAACTTGCTTTTCACCTTCTGTAAATTGGGCTTTGTATATTTTTGCATATAATCCGTTTTTCTTTAGTAATTCTTCATGTGTTCCTTCTTCTACAATCCTGCCTTTTTCAATTACTATTATTTTATCAGATCTTTGAAGTGTAGAAAGTCGATGCGCGATTGCTATTATAGTTCTTTCCCTTGAAATGTTATCTAAAGCTTCTTGTATTTTTCTTTCAGCTAAGGTATCTACAGAGGATGTTGCTTCATCCATTATAAGAATTTTCGGTTCCAGAATTATCGCTCTTGCTATTGCTACTCTTTGTCTTTCTCCTCCAGAGAGTCTTGAGCCTCTCTCCCCAGTAGGTGAATCGTAAGCTAGCTGAAAATTCATAATCTCCTCGTGTATGTTTGCTGCTTTTGCAGCCGCTATTACTTTTTTCGGGTCTACTTTTTCTAGACCATAAGTTATGTTAAATAGTATAGAATTATCGAAGAGAAATGGATCTTGAGAAACTATCCCTATGCTTTTTCTTAATCTTTCTATTTTAATTTTTCTAATGTCTACTCCGTCTATTAAGATCCTTCCCTCATTTACATCATAGAACCTTAACAGCAATTTAGTTACCGTAGTTTTTCCGGATCCGCTTTGTCCTACTATTCCTAACGTCTTTCCCGCTTTTACCTCAAAGTTTATATCTTTTAGAACTGGAATAAACGGTTCATAACCAAAAGTAACATGTTCAAATTTTATGTTTCCTTTTATTTCGAAGTCTACAGCATCTGGTGCATCCTTTATTACAGGATCTACTCTCAAAATTTCTAGAACTCTTTCTCCAGAGGTTATTGCTTGTTGAAGTGGCTCCGCTAAGTTTGTCATAGTTTGAATTGGGCCATAGAACATCCACATATAGCTAACGAATGCAACCAATGTTCCTGGAGATATGTCCCCCTTTATTACATGCAATCCTCCAACGTACCATACTATGGCTGCACCTGCAGAACTAACGAATCCAAGCAATGGGAAAAATCCTAAGTGAAGCTTAGTCGTATCCATGTTTGCTCCTACAACTTCGTTCATTTTTTCAACTAATCTATTGACTTCCTCTCTTTCCTTTACGAAGGACTTTACAATAGATATTCCTGGTATTGTATCTACAAGTAAAGAACTTAAGTCTGCCCATTTTCTCCAAGCCTTGTGATAAACAATTCTTGCTCTTGATCTAAATCTTGGTAATCCAATGATTATAAGTGGGAAGGGCAAAAGTGCAAAAAGTGATAATCTATAGTCCATAGTAAATATTATCATTCCTATTCCAATTATAGATAGAACATTTATAACCAAGCTTGGTATTCCCCAAACTAAAAACCATTGAACCCTGCTAATATCATCCGTTATCCTAGATATCACTCTTCCTGTACTCATTTTATCATAAAAAGACATTGAAAGTTCTTGTACATGTGCGTAAAGGTCCTTTCTCATGCTATAAACTAATTTCTGGCTTAATAATGAAAGTGAGTAATTCTGAACTATTCCAAGTAATGTACTTATTGCATATATTGATATTAAAATAAATGTTAATTTTTGTAATTCATTTTCATCCTTTTTTATTACAACCTGATCAATAAGGGTTTTTAGCAACGATGGAGGTGCTAAATTAAGGCCGGTAATCGCTATAGATAAAATTAATCCTATCGCTGCTAAGTACCAATAGGGTTTTAAATATGACATAAGCCAAAGCATAGCGCTCGTCTTCCTTTTGTTGTTTATTTCCAAAGGAAATTTGAATTCTATTTCTTTTTGCTCTTTATATTGAAGTAAAGCAGATATAACTCCAGCAGCATGCCTAAATTCTTCTATTTTTTCTCTTGAAAACCTTGCTATTGGTATTTCTTTTCCATCAACAACTAATATGAGTTCACTATTTCCAAGATAATCGTTAAAGTTAACCTGCATTATTTTTTGAATGCTCATTTCTTTTTGGATTTTACCATCCATGCCAAGTTTTACTATTCTCTTTCCTGTTACTACAAGTAAATATTCAGAGTAATTGCCCTCTTCATCTAAGTTTCCTTTTGCAACTGATAATATAGCTTCTTCAGGTTCTACTATTTTCTTTACTAGACTTTTTTCTTTTTCTTCAAGCTTTTCCATAAGTATTTCTAAGCTTTTATTAGAATCCATCACTTCGAGTGGTACGTTTTTGGGAAAAAGTTTCTTATTTAAGGTTTTAGTTTGTAATGTAAATCTCTTATTCAGAAATCTTTTTATTTTGGCTTTTGCTATAGTTATTGCTCTTGTCGGTATCTGGAACCTTTGACTTAAGGCTTCATGGAGGGAAAGCCCCCCCTTGGTTGGTAAGTAGGATGCTTAAGTTAGCCGAAGGTATATTTCAAGTAATTTACTTAGAGTTTGGTGAAATTGAAATCTTAAGGAGACTCTCTGATCCGATTTGGTTTCAAGCAGTTTCTAATGTCCTTGGTTATGATTGGGATAGTAGCGGTTCAACGACCGTTACATCAGCTGTTTTAAAACATGTTTTCAATAAAAATGATCTCGGTATAAGGGCTGCAGGTGGGAAAGGTAAAAGATCAAGATCAACTTTGAATGAAATAGATCAGCTATGTGAAAAAAATTACGACGCTGATCCGAAAGAACTTAAGTATGCGTCAAGACTTGTTGCAAAAGTTGATACCTCTGCAATTCAAGCTGGCTACAATATTTATCATCATATGTTCTTCTTCACGAGAAGCGGCAAATGGGCAGTAATTCAGCAAGGAATGAATATAGATTTAAAATCCGCAAGGCGTTATCATTGGTTTAGCGGTAATGTAAAAAGCTTTGTAGTAGAGCCTCATTCTGGAGTAATTGGCGATAGAGTTGTTAGTAATGTTATGAACATGGTTGCGTATGAAAGCGAAGAAGCTAGAAAAGTTTCTGTTGAAATAGCAAGTGAACCTATTAGTAATTTAAGAAAATATCTCTCGCTGATAGAAGATTCAAAACAAACAACTTTAACTTCATTTATAGATCATTCATTTAAGAGTATAAAGCATTGCAAAATTGTCTTAGAGAAAAACATAAACTGGGATGCTCTTAAGGTAGCATATGAAACAAAGCCTTCAAATTTCGAGCAGCTATTAGCAATTCAAGGAATTGGTCCTGCTACAGTAAAGGCTCTTGCTTTAGTCTCTGAAATAATTTTTGATGCAGAAGTGAGTAAAAGAGACCCAATAAGGTATTCTTTTGCTTTTGGAGGAAAAGATGGCGTTCCATATCCTGTTGACAGAAAGAAAATGGACGAAGCAATAGACCTCTTAAAGTTTGCGATTGAACACGCTAAAATAGGGGACAAAAACAAAATAGTTGCTCTAAGGCGACTTAGCATTTTTATGGATAAAAATTTTCCACAGTGACAAAGTAATTGGTTCAAGAAAAGATTAGACCAAGGTATGTAGGTCTCTTAAGCTTTCTTTCTAGAATTTTTGCTCTTTTTACTGGCTTTGCCTTTATTACTCTTGTTTCTAGAAAACTTCCTGTTGAAATTTTTGGAGCTTGGCAGTACTTTTCTTCAGTACTTGTATATTTCATAATTCCTGCTTCTGTAATTAATTTTTGGGCGACTAGAGAAGCAGGAAGGGAGAAAATAGTCGGTCGAACTACTATACAATTAAGTTTTTTTGTTTCTTTAGTTTCTCTTTCTCTCTTTTTACTTTTAGCTAATCTTAATATCTTCGTAAGAACAGAAATTCCAAACTTTATCCTCTACATTTTCGCTCTTTGGATCTTTGCATATTTTATTACGACATCTGCTGAAGCTGTAAATTATGGCCTTAATCCAACTCTTAATGTAATTTCTTCTATCATATTTGAGATCATAAAACTTTTCTTTGGAGTATTGTTAGTAGTTATTTTTAATTTGAGTTTATTTGGTGCTGTTCTTGCGATTGTGTTAGCTTTACTTCTTGAGTTTATGTTCTTTGTAGTTATGAATCCTAAAATGTTGTCTGGTAACTTTGATCGCGTTTTAATCAAAAAATGGACAAGTAATGCATGGTTACCATTAGTTAATGTATTGCCTGGTTTTATTGCTTCTTTGGATGTTATATTTTTAGGATATCTATTAGGTAGTAACTCAGTAATTCCAATAGCATACTATAAAGCTGCTTTAACCTTTGGAAGCCTTGTTGGTTATGCTGGTGCAATATCGTTTGCAGTTTATCCGAAAGTACTTAAAGAGGGTATTGAAAGCTCAAAGTCTTACATCGAAGATATAATTTCATTAACAAACATGTTTGGAATACCGATGATGTTTGGGGCAATAATATTATCAGAGCCACTTTTATGCATTCTAAGAGAAGAGTATAGTGTTGCAAGAGATGCTCTTATCTTGTTTTCAATAAGTAACTTAATTGGAGCTAATAAAAGCATCTTTACTTCTGTTTTATTGGGCTCAGAAAAAGCTGATGAAAGTGTAAATTCCTTTTCAAAAGACTTAATCAATTCTATTCTATTTAAGCTTCCAGTGATCGATTCTATTAATTCTTTTCTTTATGTATTAACTCTAGCTTTAATTACTATAGTGCTTGTTGACCTTAAAGCTAAGTACGAGCTTTTTGCTACTGCCTTAGCATTTAGTAACTTGATTTGGAATTTTATCTTCACCACTTATTACTTCATAAAAGTTAAATCTTTAATAAAGTTAAATCTTCCTAAAAGTCAATTCATGAAATATATAATTTCAAGCTTAGTAATGTCTATCGTTCTCATTCTTATGTATCCAAAAAGTGCGGTAAGTGAAAAATTATCTTTAGTATTGTATGGTGTGTTTCCAGTAGTTGCAGTTGGGGCTGTTGTATATTTCGTAGTTTTATTTCTTATAGATAAGAACACTAGAGTTCTTACGAGAAGAGCTATTCTTCTTCTTACTAATTCAGCTAATTTAAAGTAGAATTTATATGTTCGGGAATTTATCTCTTACTGGCTTATAAACTTCTTCAAAAAATTTCCTTTGGTCTAGTAATGTTTCTTTGTCAAACTTATTTAAATAATCTATAGCTGCTTTCCATGCTTCTTCGAATTGCATAGTGTCTGCAATTTTGTCTATTATTTCTTTCTCAAAATCAGTAGGTTTTTGTTCTTGATTTCCTATTTTAAACCATCCATTCTCTGACAAATACGCTTCCTCGTTTCCAAGAAAGAATGTTTTTTCTTCTCTTGTTTCCTTTTTTCCCTCTAGAACTTCTTCTCTTGTTTTTTGTCTTCTCACTTTACTTGGTGCTGTTCTTAATGTTCTTTTTGCCCACGCGTAAAATATTGCTCTGTTAAGACCAAACGATAAAGCTTTTTCAAAATCCTTCATCAAAATGTAGTAACGTGCTGCTTGTAATAGTGCCATAACCTGAAATCTACCAATCTTTCTTTCAGCTTTCTTCATTCTTTTGTTCAAATCTAGAAGCTAGAAACTTTTTATACTTTTTCTTTTTTTTATTCTCTATGAGAAAAGCCTCTTTAGTTATAATTGGAGGAAGTGGAACTTCAGATTTGTTTCCGTTAGAGGAAAGCGAAGAAATAAGTACTCCTTATGGAAAAAGCCTTGTTTATTGGATACGTGTTGCAAACAAAGACGTAGCTTTCATTAGCAGACATGGCCTAACGCATAATCTCCCCCCTCATAAAGTAAACTATAGATCAAACATATACACTGCTAAACAGTTAAGTAGTAATTGTTATGTTATAGCAACAAACGCTGTAGGTTCATTGAACG
>JAFNIV010000001.1:0-39801 GCA_017601145.1 Candidatus Brockarchaeota archaeon | reverse complement strand
CGAGAGGATGCATCCTGGAGAACTAGTTCTTGCAGATCAAGTTATAGATTTCACAAAAGGGAGAACTTATACCTTTTTTGATGGTCTAAATGGAAAAGTTGTTCATACTGACATGACTTTTCCAATTTCCAATATGCTTATTTCAAAAATACTAATGGCTTCTAAGAAACTAGGTCTAAGAATACATCCAAAGGGAACTTATGTTTGTACGGAAGGTCCAAGATTCGAAACAGCTGCAGAAATAAAAATGTTTAAGAGAATTGGGGGTGACTTAGTTGGAATGACTATGGTTCCAGAAGTTTTTCTTGCAAAAGAACTAAATCTAGAGTATGCATCGATTTGTATTGTAACAAACTGGGCTGCTGGTATTGCAAAAAAAGTTTCTAGTGAAGAAGTTTTACAGAGAATGAAAACTCTTGCTCCAAAATTAAAGTTGCTTTTAGAAGAAACCATAAAACTTATTTAAGACAAAAGATAAAACATATTCATGGGCTTAGTAATAAAAAATGGTATAGTGCTAACAGGAGAAAAAATAATTAGTGAAGGCGCGGTCGTTATAGAAGATGATACTATCGTTGATGTTGGTGATGCGAGCGTTGTTTCTAAGTATTCTTCTTATGATAAGATAGATGCAAAGGGCTGCATAGTAATGCCCGGAATGATAAATACGCACACACATGCAGCAATGTCCATTCTTAGAGGATATGCTGAAGATTTGCCTCTTCATGAATGGTTGCAAAATAAAATTTGGCCCATAGAAGCTAAGTTGACTCCAAAAGATATTGAACTGGGCGCAACTTTGGGAGCATATGAATCACTTTTGTTTGGTGTAACAACTTTAAATTCAATGTACTTTTATTCAGAGGAAGCAAGCGAAGCTCATGCTTTTGCTAAGGTTGGTATTCGTGCTGTTGTTGGTCATGGTATCTTTGAGACCACTAAAGACAATGGATTTAAGTTAACAGAAGACCTTACCAAAACGTGGCATGGTTATGACAAAGGAAGAATAAGAGTGAGTGTTGACCCTCATGCGCCTTACACAGTTGGTCCAAATACGTTTAAAGAGTCAGTTAATCTAGCTAACGAACTTAATGAAAAATATTATGAGAAAGGTAAGATCATTATTCATTCACATGTTGCAGAATCTCCTCAAGAAGCTGAATCTATAAAGAAAAACTTCAATATTAATTTCGATGGTGGTGTTGTAAATTATCTTAATAGTATAGGTGTTCTTTCTCCAAACTTCATAGCAGCTCACGTCGTTCATGTTTCAGAGGAAGAAGTTAGTTTACTGGCAAAAAATAACGTAAAAATTTCTCTGAATTTAGTTTCTAACCTAAAGCTTGGTATGGGTATTGCCCCATACTTAAAGTTTAGAGAACTTGGAGTTATAAGTAGCTTAGGAACAGATAGTGCAGCTTCAAACAATTCTCTAGATGTTCTAGAGTCCGCTAAGCTTCTTGCATTACTTTATAGGGGTCTTGCACGAAGAGCCGATGCAGTTAAGTCTTATGAGGTTTTTAGGTTAATGACTATTGAAGGCGCTAAGGCGTTATGCTGGGAAGATGAAATTGGGAAACTAGAAAAAGGATATAAAGCAGATATAGTTGTCTTAAGTTTAAAAAGAATAAATGCAAATCCTCTTTATGATCCTTATGCTCATTTAATTTTTTCAGCCAAGAGCAACGACGTAGTCCATGTTTTCGTGGGTGGAAAGCAACTTATCCAAAATGGGGTAATAGTTGGATTGAGTTACGATAAATTATTCGAGGAAGTGAATAAGCTAAAAGATAGAATTATTTCTATATTATCAAGTTAGTTTTAAACTTCATTTATTTTGTTCTCTTCTTTTAATTCTTTTAACACAAGATATAGTTCCCAAAGGTGACAGTTAACTTCTTTCCAAATTTCTCCGCTCCTAACAGTTTTTTTGACTTTAATTATGTTAAGAACTTTCTTCTTTAACTCGTCCTTGTCTTGGGTTAAAACCATGTCAAAGTGTGGTCCAACTACTACTAGCTCTTCGTTACTCACTTTTTCTAACTTTAATAAAAATAAGCTTACTTTTAAGCTTTTTGTCTGTTCTTTATCATATTAATTAAAATAAGGTTTTGCTATTCTTTTATAGGGCAAAAAGTTAATAAAGTCTGCTATTCCCTTAGATGGTAGCAATGTCCCAAGAAGAAAAGAAAGAGGAAAAAGAAACCAGCTACATAACTAAATCAGCTGTAAGAGAATTCTTTAAACAGAAGAATAAAAGAGTTGCTGAGGATGCTCTTGAAGCTCTAAATAAACAAGTAGAAGCATTACTTGCTAAAGCTGCAGAAAGAGCAGAAATGAATAAGAGAGCTACAATACAACCACAGGACTTCTAAAATCTTTAGCAACAAAGCCAATGAGTAATTTTTATTTTTGAACTATCAAAGTTTCCCCGTAGCTAACTTGTCTCTAAACTCCTTCAATAATCAAGAAAAAAGCGAAGAAAAAGTCAAAGCAGTAGTACTTGCCGGAGGCGAAGGTTTACGACTTCGACCACTAACTTATTATTTTCAAAAGTGTATGATCCCAATAGGTTCTAAGCAAAAACCTCTTTTAGAATACGTTATTCGGTTGCTAAGGTACCATAGTATAACAGAAGTATGTATCCTTGCTGGATATAAAGCAGACCAAATAGAAAACTACTTTGACGATGGACGCCGATTTGGCGTAAAAATAAGTTATGTTCTTGATGCTTTCAACATGAAAGGTACTGCGTGCGCCTTGTTAAACGCATACTTGGCTGGAGTTTTAAACGAAAATAATCTATTACTGATTTATTATGGAGATATCCTAACGAACTTAAACATTAAAGATGTTTTAAATTATCATAAAGAAAAAGGGGCAACAGCGACGGTCGTGCTTTCTATGAACTACCCTATACAAGTAGGAATTGCTGAACTTTCTAATGATTTTCGCATAGTTAAGTTTGTTGAAAAACCAGACCTAAAGGTTCCAGTTAGCATAGGAGTCTTAGTTTTAAGTGGTAGGGTTTTCGCATACTTAAAGCAGATGTGGAACGGAGGTTATTGTGACTTAGACATTATGCGTGACTTAATTCCCTTCCTTATTTCTAGGAATGAAAGTGTTTTTGGCTACGTAACTTCTTCTTTTTGGTATGATGTTGGAACTACAGAGAAATACGAGAAACTTCCTAACTACACCATAGAGAAAGAGTTAAGTTTTCTTTTTTAATGTTAGTTTTTGGTTAACTAAGAAATATTTTTTTACTTAAAAATAGTGCTAATGAAGGTGATCTTCATCTGAAGTATGTACGTGATCATGAGTTAGAAGCTGTATTGGTAAGACTCATAAGGGATCTTGAGTTAAACTATATTAATCCAGAAAACATTCGAGTTGTTAGAAGTAAAGGTAGTCATTCAGTAGGTACTGTGGCACGAATTCACGGGCTACCAAAATGTGTTCAAGTTGGTTTAGGCCTCGAACCAAGTTATGTAATTGAAGTAATAGATGAAAAATTTAGTCCTTTAAACAAAAAACAGAAGATTAGAGTTCTAATCCACGAGCTTCTGCATATTCCAAGTAATTTTGGAGGCGGTGTCTTAGCTCATTCTCGAAAAAATTTTTTAAAACTTGAAGAGCTTTATTTTTCAAAACTTGAGGATATTTTAGATTTATACCAACTTTAAACTTAAGGTCTCCAGTTATTTTATTTAGAAAAAATAAAAGTTGGCAAAAAAGTTAAATTTAGCCAAATAGAGCTATTGTAGAAGTGAAGATGGTGAGAATTGAGTGGTTAGGGCATGCTTGCTTCTTTATTCAACATGAGCAAGCTAAAATTGTAATAGACCCCTTTGAAACTTCTTCTGGAATTCATTATCCAAAGATTGATAAAGTTGCTAACTATGTGCTAGTTTCACATGAACACTTTGACCATAACAACGTTAAAGTTGTTAAAGGTAACCCAAAGATTATAAGGTCTCCTATAGAGTTATCGGAAGATGGACTAAAAATAAAAGGCATTCCTGAATTTCATGATAAATCAATGGGAAAAGAAAGAGGGAACATTACTGTGTTTAAGATATCTTTAGATAACCTAGATATTGTTCACTTAGGAGATCTTGGAGAAGTTCCAAGCACTGAATTCAAAAATAAAATAGGTTACGTAGATGTATTGCTAGTGCCTGTTGGTGGTTTTTACACTATAAATTCAGATGAAGCCGATGAAGTTATAAAATTACTTAATCCAAAAGTAGTTATTCCTATGCATTATAAAACTGAATATCTTGACTTTCCAATAGATAGCATCGAGAAATTCCTAAAGAATAAGACAAATGTAAAAAGGTTAGAAACTAATTGGATAGAGATAACCAAGGCAGAACTTCCTGATAAACAAATGATATATGTGCTCGCTCCACCTAAAAAATAAATTAGAAAATTCATTCTAGTATAAAGAGCAATAGACCTAAAAATTTGCTGAAGCTATAAAGATTTTTGGAGTAGGCTGCTTATGAAAACTTTCTATGAATTAAAAAAGTTCTACGCCTTTAGTTTTTTGCTTAACTGTAGTAAGAAGCTAAGGTTTAGTTTTGTCTTTATTCCGTTTCTTTTTCTATTTTTCTTCCTTGTTTCGCCAAGCTATCAAGTTAAATTAAACTACTACAACACTTCTTTTTGGGATCTTTCTTCTGTTAATAGTCCAACGAACTTTTCACTTGGAACTTGGAGAGTTATAGATACTAATGTAGAAATTGCAGAGGTAAACTATACCAGTGAAATCTATGGGAATACTAAAGTAATTATAAACGGCTACATAACAAGGCCAATCCAAGAAGGTACTTATCCTGCTATCCTTCTAATGCATGGTTCTTATGGAACAGCAAATTCAATGCTACCCTTTGCAATTGAACTTGCAAAAAGAGGTTATGTTGCATTGTCTATTTCTGGTCCTGGCCAAGGGAAGTCAACTGGTCCTCCAGAATCTAACGAAAACAGACTTAATTTATCTATTTCTCCCTATTTTTCATACTATTACCGTTTAACTTACTCCGCATTACGTGGAGTAAGTTTACTATTTGAGTTACCATTTGTTAACAAATCAGCTATTGCAGTATGCGGAGCATCTCAAGGAGGTCTTGAATCAATCTGGATTGCTGCTCTTGATAAGAGAATAAGAACAAGTGTTCCTGTTGTCGCTGGAGGTAACTTTTCTTATTTAATATCAACTGGCTCTCTTGCTATAGGGCATATTCCAAAAAATGAAAATGCTTCTTCTCAAAGGGCATTAAAATTAGCTGAATTCTTTGATCCAATAGCTTATGCTAAAGAAATAAGAATTCCAATACTTTTCTTAGTTGGCACTTCTGACGAATTCTTTCCTTTTTTTAGTTTCAATGAAACATACTCCTCTGTAAGTAGTATAAAGTCAATAGATATGCTACCCAATGTTGGTCACTTTGAAGTACAATCTGCTTGGATATATTCAGCTCTCATATGGTTTGACTACTGGCTAAAGGGTGAAGGTCATTTACCAAGTGTAAACATCTCGTATTACAAAGTCGAAGGAGATAAGATAGAGATAAATGCTACAGGTAAAAATGTAGATTCTGTTATAGTTAACTACAGATACGATATGCCTTGGGATAGATGGAAAACAAAAAAACTTGAAGCAAAAGGTAACTCCTTTTCAGGTTATATTGAAAAACCTATCTTTGGTTCATTATATTTTTATGTTGGAGGTATAGTAAACGGAGAACAAGTGGTTTCCTCAGAAGTTAGGTCTGTAGGTAGCACTATTTTAGATTCCTTTGTATTTATGCTTTTTATTTTTTCTTTTATGGCTTCCTTATTTCTAATAGTAATAAGTCTTGGTCTAGACTGGTTTGTATCACTCCAGAGAGGATTAATATTATTCTTTTTCTGGCTATCTTATTTTCTTCCTATCATAATTGTATCAAAAACAATACCTATTACAATTTGGACTTTCTTTAGAACGTATGAACTTCATATTCCGCAATTCGTTACCTTTTTGTTTGTTTTATCATTTTTTGTGTTGTTGTTCTTTTCTTCAACTTCAGATTTGAACTTAATACTCTCACTACTTATAACTTCTATATTTAGTTTAACGTTTTACTTAACTGTAAGCAGCTTACTCGGGGAATACGTTGAAATTATCCCAAGTTCTGCAATGATTTTTCAATTACTTTGTCTTATTGTAGTTTTGCTTGAAACTAAACTCAGGAAGGACTAAAAAATAAATCTATTTACAAAAAGCAAAAAATTATTTAACTAATTTCGTCTGAAAAGTTTATCTCAATTTTTCCATACTCTAAAGTTCTTGAGGTAATTGTAATCTTGTGTAATCCAGGTTTTAACCCTCCTTCTTCTTTCACAATGAACGTTACTTCATCTCCTACATCAAAAGGCATGCTTTTTGTTTCTAATTCCTTAGCACTAAATTCGTTTTCACCCTTTCTTATTGAAACTAGTTCTGACTTAATCGGTACCCCGTCCACTAATATGCTTAGCGTTCCCTTTATTGTTCCAGATCCTAGGTTGTTTCTTAGTTTAAATGAATAGCCTTTTATTCTTTCTCCTTCCTTTAAGTTTTGAAGGCTGTTTTTTACATAAAGCTGGCTCAACATAAACGAAGGTATCATATTCTCAATACCACCATGTTAGAGTAGGGGATGAAGAATAAATATTTTTCCTTTTCGAAGAAATCCTAATGCTAAAAATAATCTAAAAAAGACTCTAAATTGAACCCTTAAATCTTAGAAACAATATTTCTTCTCAAATTCTTTTACAGCTAACTCTATGCTTTCTTGGTTTAATGTTTTCTTAAAGCCAAAGTTGCATATTTCGTCGACGGCTCCGTATTCTCCTTTTTTCATAGAATGTTTTACTGCACGAATCACGTCGAGTAGTATGTTAGTAGCGTTCGGGGCATCTTCTGTAGTTAGTAATAAGTCGATGGTGTATTTCTTTCCAAGAAGTCCTTCAGCTTCAAACCAAAAATGGCTCACTCTTCTATTTTTCATGAATTCTACGTAATCTGTAGTTCCAGTAACAACTTCATATGAATCTCCAACTTCTGAAACAATTGCTCTAGTTTTTATGTTCTTTTTTAGTTCTTTTAGACCCTCGTCCATAGTATTCAGGCTTTCTAAACCCCCACCAACATCAACTTGATAGCTTTTTACTGCTGAAATTCCTCTAAGTTTCATGAAGTTCAGTATTCCTCTATGTAGTGCTGTTCCCCCGAATTGACTCATTAGATCATCTCCAACTACAATGAGCTTTGCTTCCTCGAATTTTTTTACAATTGCTAAGTTGCTTGCTATTGTAGAAGGTGTAGCATTTATTAAAGAAACTCCTGCGTTGAGTGCTTGCTCTGCATAGGCTTCAGAAGTTTTCTGTAAACCACTTGATATTGTAAGAAGAAGTACTTCTGCACCAGAGTCCTCAAGAACTTTACTTATATTTTTAGGCGTTTCCTTTTTCGTAACTCTAAGTTTATCTCTTGCAAAGTAAGAAATTTCATCCAACAAGATTCCTCTTTGTACCATTACGTCTTTTCCTACTATTATGTCGTTTAAATTTACGACATTTGGTTCTGTTAATGCGGCTTCATTAAGTGGTTTTCCAATTTTTCTTTCGTCTATATCAAAAGCAGCTACAATTTCTATATCTTTTACTTCCATACCTCCTACTTTCTGATGCCATATTCCCTTTGGCTCCTCCTTTAGGCTCAATGTCTTAAGAAGATAAGCAATACTATTTCCTACCCCTGCAACTGCAACCTTAACTTTTTCCATAGCGTATACTAAGATTTCTTATAGTTTTAAATCTTAACCTTTTTACATTAGAACCTAGAAAATTCAGTTAATACTCTCTATGACCAAATGGAAAATTCTTGCTTCTAAAGATGTCCTTTTACTTTATATTCTTCCGATTTGTCTATAGTTTAAAACTATAGGCTCTGTTTGTTATGGTCAACGTGAACTTATATCGAATGGAAGCTGAAAGCTTTTATTTTTATCTCCTTTTCTTTGAAGCATGAATTTTATTGAAAGTTTAGAAAAAATTAAAGCAAAACCTAAAAAAAGGATAATTGGTCTTATGTCCGGAACTTCTGCTGATGGCGTCACTGCCTCCTTAGTTGAAGTAGAAGGGAATTACATAAACACAAAAGTGAGCCTAATAAATTATTGCACCTATTCATATGACGAGCCAATAAGAACTTTAATTTTTGAACTATTTGACCTAAAGAAAAGCAACGTTGAAAAAATATGCGAAGCCAACTTTCTTCTAGGGGAAATTTTTGCTAAAGCTGCTATTAAGATAGTTAAAGATTCAAAGTTAAACTTAAGTGAAATTGATCTTATTGGATCTCATGGTCAAACTATTTACCATATGCCTAAAGGAAAATTAGTAAAGAAGTCAACTTTGCAGGTAGGTGAATTAGCTGTAATAGCAGAAAGGACAGGAATAACAACAATAGGTGACTTTAGAAAAAGAGACATGGCTGTTGGGGGCGAAGGAGCTCCACTTGTTCCTTATGTAGACTTTATACTCTTCAGAAGCGATAAAAAAAGTATAGTGATTCAGAATATTGGAGGTATTTCAAACTTAACATATTTGCCTTCTGGATGTAATGAGGAGGACGTTGTTGCATTCGATACTGGACCTGGAAATATGGTTATCGATTACCTTGTTAAAAAGTATACCGCTGGAAAATTTAACTATGATGTTAATGGGCAAATTGCATCCAGAGGAGAAGTTAATAAAAAGCTTCTTAACTATTTTATGAACAATGAGTACTTTAGTCTACCCCCACCTAAATCAACAGGTAGGGAAGTTTTTGGTTCTATTTTTGCTGAAAGCTTTGCTATTGAAGGAGAAAAGCTTGGATTAAAAAAAGAAGACATAATTGCAACAGCTACTGCTCTTACTGCTGAATCAATAGTAAGGTCGTATGAAAACTTTATTCTAAGTAAGGGAACTATAGATGAAGTCTATGTAGCTGGAGGTGGATTAAAGAACAATACGCTAATTAACATGATAAGGAAAAGATTACCTCAAGTTCCTATTTTACCCTTCGATATCCTAGGTTTTCCATCAGAAGCCAGAGAATCTATTTACTTTGCAGTTCTTGCTAACGAATTTATTCATGGAAATAAGGCAAATCTACCAAACGTAACAGGAGCTAGCAAAAGGGTTTTACTTGGAACTCTAGTACCTGGAAATTCGTAAAAAGACGATAAAATAAAAAGATTTTTTAATACAGAATTTTACATATTAAACTTAAGGAAATGAGGTTAGTTGAGTTTGAGGAAAGCTACTTCGAGGAAGTCCAAAAATTACTGAATCTAAGCCTTTTCGAAGACGTTGTTTCTGATAGGAGCCTCAGAAGGATAACGTTCGATGACCCAAACTACAATAAGCGTTATGCTCTTGTTGCGCTAGAGAATGAAGAAGTAGTTGGATTTATCCTAGGGGCCAAAAGAGAGAAGGCTCCTGAAGAACTGGTTGAAACTCAAAAAGAGCTAGCATGGATAAAGGTTTTTGCTGTAAGAGAAAACTATAGAAGAAAAGGAATAGCAACGAAGTTATTTGAAGAGCTAGAAAATAGATTTAGAGATAGTGGTACCAAGAAAGTTCGAATTACTGACTTTCCGGGATGGACTCTCTTTTGTGGTGTAGATTTGAAATATCAGGATGCCCTTGCTTTTTTGCTTGGTAGAGGCTTTAAGAAAGTAGGAGAAGCTGTTGACTATGAAATAGATCTACTAAACTTTTACATTCCAAGAAGAATTCTCCAGACAAATGTTAGTCCAGCTATAATACGTAAAGCTGAAAAATCTGATAAAAACAAAGTTCTAAGTTGGGTAAAGACAGAATTTTCTGTTTTCTGGGAGTATGAAGCAAGTGTAGGCTTTATGTACGATAAGCCGAAGTTATGGATTGCTGAGGACAACGATGAAATAATTGGATTCTCTGTTTATAGTGCGCTTGAACCTCATTGGTTTGGTCCAATTGGTGTTTCTCCGAAAACCAGACTAAAGGGAATAGGCTCTTTACTTCTCTTTAACTGTCTTAAAAGTATGAGAGAAGAAGGTCAAAGAATTGCCGTAATACCTTGGACTAGTCACTTATTCTTCTATGCGCAAGTACCTGGAATAAATAAGATTCGTCACTACTGGATTCTGGAGAAAGCTTTCGTTTAACTTTGTATTGAAAGAATAAATGAAAATACTTATAACAGGTGGGGCCGGATTCATAGGTCGGCATCTTGCTACTAGGTTACTTAAAGAAGGCCAAGAAGTTGTTATCTTAGATAACTT
The DNA here is from genome assembly GCA_017601145.1 of Candidatus Brockarchaeota archaeon. GTDB lineage: Archaea > Thermoproteota > EX4484-205 > EX4484-205 > JAAOZO01 > JAAOZO01. Next base: position 29,458 of record JAFNIV010000001.1, on the reverse strand, counting down.
CTACAATAGTCGTATTGAAGATATAAAGTTTTTACTTGAGAATAAAAAAATTATGCTAATCAAAGGTGACATAATTGACGTCAGCTTATTAGAATCTGCCCTTTCGGGGATTGACGTTGTAGTTCATTTAGCAGCAATAATAGATGTGCAAAAATCTATAGAAGACCCCCTAACTACGAATTATGTAAATGTTCAAGGGACTTTAAACTTATTGGAGCAAAGTATAAGAAAAGATGTTAAAAAGTTTGTATTTGCCTCATCTACAGCCGTATACGGAGATTCGAACGTACTTCCATTAACAGAAGATCTTCCTTTAAATCCAATTTCACCTTATGCTGCTTCAAAAGCTGCATCTGAATTATATTGCAAAGTTTACAATAAGGTATATAATCTCGAAACAGTAGTGTTAAGATATTTTAACGTATATGGTTTTGGGAAGCAAGCTTCAACTTATTCTGGCGTAATAAACAAGTTCGCTGAAAATATCAAGAACAACCTTCCCTTAACAATATATGGTGATGGTGAACAAACAAGAGACTTCATTTATATTGACGATGTGGTTGATGCTACAACGAGAGCTATTTACTCAAATGGTCTTGGGGGCGAAGTTATGAATGTAGCAACAGGTAGACCAACGCGAATAAAGGACTTAGCTAAGTTGATGCTAAGAATTGCAGGAAAAGAAGATCTTTGTATTTTTTATGAAAAACCAAGGAAGGGTGATATAAAACAAAATTATGGTTCAACTGATAAAGCAAAAAAGTTGCTTGGGTTTGAAGCAAAAGTAAAGATAGAGGAAGGAATAACTATTATTCTTAAGTCCTATGGCTTAGCATAAGAGTCTCTTAAGAAATTTAAGTTACTATAGAAATTACTTTCTTAACAGCTGAGCTTATCGTAATTATTTCGTTATCCGTAAGTATGGGGTCAGTATATAGACTAAATACTCTTCTTGAAATATCTTCGCTTACTGGAAAGTCTCCTACTTTGTAGCTTATGTTCTTGTAGAAATCTAGCCCTTTACCTCTCTCGTAAAGGTTCTGAAAAAGCGGTTCTAGGTGAAGTGAGGTGGGATAAAATACTCCTGCTGGTACGTTCTCTGCTCTTAAGTATTTTACAAATTCATCTCTTGATACTTTTGTTTCTTCAGTTAATTTAATTGTATATAAATGAAAAACATGCTTAGCATACAACTTTTCGACTGGAAGCTCTAGACCTTTTATCCCTTTCAGTTCATCATAGTATATTTTGGCATGCTTCCTTCTTATGTTGTTGAAGGTTTCTAGCTTTCTAAGCTGAACCAACCCTATTGCCGCTTGCATTTCTGTTATTCTGTAGTTGTATCCAAGTATTTCGTAGTGATATGTTGAGGCTTGACCATGATGCCTAATCAACCTGGCTTTGTTTGCTATCTTTTCATCGTTAGTTAAAACCATACCTCCCTCTCCAGTCATCATATTTTTTGTTGCATAAAAACTAAAAGCAGATATATGTCCTATACTTCCAACTTTTTTACCCTTATATTCTGCACCTATTGCTTGCGCGCAATCTTCAATTACTATTAAGTTTTTTTCTTTTGCGATTTCCATTATTTCATCCATTTCAGCAGGATGCCCAAATAAGTGAACAACAATTATTGCTTTTGTTTTTTGAGTAATTTTTCTTTTTATGTCTTCTGGAGTAATCGTAAAAGTTTCCTTATCTATGTCTGCAAAAACTGGTATTGCGTCTTGATGAAGCACGCTAGTTGCTGTAGCAACAAAAGTAAAAGGTGGAACGATTACTTCATCTCCTGCTTTTACTCCTGCTGATGCCAATGCTGTATGAAGTGCGGTAGTTCCATTCGAGGTAGCGATAGCAAACTTTGTTCCAATATATTTTGCGAATTCTTCTTCAAATTTCTTTGTTTTGTCTCCTGCTAAACTTGAAAGATTTCTCGATCTTAAAACTTCTTCTACAGCCTTTATTTCTTCTTCATCTATTATTGGTCTTGGTCTTATAGGTTGTTCACTAGCTGGCTTACCACCAAAAAAAGCAAGCTTACTTAGGTCTTTCATCATGCTTAGCGGTAAACTGCCATTTTTTAGCTTTTCTGTTCGCTTGCATTAAGGAGATTTGAAACTTAAAATAAAGCAGTTAAGCATTCAAGAAAAAAATGTAAGCGTAACAGATACTGTAAGCTTTGAAGCATTTAACTTCAGAGTACGTATCCAAAAAGAGTTATATACTTGCTTTTTATAAGTCAGCATTTATGGGAAAGCCTTTACTCTTTTTTAATGAAGGTATGAAGCTCTACGGAATTCTCTCAGAAGTTGAAGGTTCTAAGGATGTTGTAGTCTTCTTTCATGGCTTTACTGGAGATAAAAACGAAGCTAATAACCTCTTTGTTGAAGCTGAAAGTCGTTTTAACAAAGAAGGTCTTTCGACTTTTCGTTTTGACTTTAGATTTTCGAAAACAAATTCAAATAATAGCGAGAGTGATGGTACTATAAGCGAAATGCTTCCTTCTGCTTGGATTTCTGACGGTTTTTTTGTAACAAGAAAAATTAAGCAACTTTTTCCGCAAAAGAAGATTCATTTGGTAGGATTAAGTATGGGTGGGTTAGTTAGCATCCATGTTGCAGCAAATGAAAAAGTTAACTCATTGATTTTATGGTCTGCAGTCATAGACTCTGAATCATTGTTCAACGACTCTTCAACAAACTGGATAAAAACTTTGATGCCAAAAAATTACGAGAAATTTATAGCAGACTTCATAGAGAATAACCCAATTAAACTTTATACTAAGTTAAACAATGTTCCTGTGCTAATAGTTGCTGGAGAAAAAGATACTGCAATTCCAATTAGTCAAGCAGAAACACTTTTTAGGCTTTTAAAGAACTCAAAGCTTGTAGTAATTCCAGAAGCAGACCATGTTTTTTCGACGAAGAAAAATGAACTTTTTGAAGTAACTTTAAACTGGATAAGAAGTTCTAATTTTTAACCTTCTGTACTATTGCAAAACAAAATTTATAGTAACTTTCCATTTCTCATCTTCGTTTGGGAAATCTTTTCTGTAATGACATCCTCTACTCTCTTCTCTAATTAGAGCTGCGCTTGCTATTAGTTCAGATAAGTCTAACATGTTTATGAATTCTAAGTATTTCTTATCCAAAATTTTTTCTTGTTGGTTTATTTTTTCCTTCGTTTTTTTGACCATTAATATTGCCTCCTCGAGAGTTTTTCTCTCTCTTATAATTCCAACATTGTTCCACATCATTTCTTTTAGTTCACCCATATCTTTTATCGTTTTTATGCTTTCTTGAAGCTTCTTTAAGTCTATATGTGGATTTACTAAATCTCTTTTCCCTAACCTTAATCCTTTCCATTTAACTCCATTTACTATTGCTTCAACAGCTCTAGAAGAGAAAACTACTGCTTCAAGTAAGGAATTACTTGCTAGTCTATTTGCACCATGGACGCCTGTACATGATGCTTCTCCTACTGCGTACAATCCTTCTAGGTTGCTCTGGCTAAATTCATTAACCTTAATTCCCCCATTCATATAATGTGCTGCTGGAGCAATCTCTATTGGATTTTTTGTTATATCTTTTTTGTATAATATCATAGTTTCATAAAATCCTTCAAATTCCTTCTTTATTTTCTCTATCGAAACACTTCTTAGATCAAGATAAACATGAGTTTTTTTGTTTTGCATCTCTAAGTAAATTGCCCTTGATACAATGTCTCTAGTTGCTAGCTCGCATCTTTTATCATATTTACATATAAATCGTTCTCCTCTATCGTTTATTATCTTCGCTCCAGCTCCTCTAATTGCTTCTGTTATCAATCTAACTCTTCCATCAGGTAAGATTATAGCTGTTGGATGAAATTGTACAAATTCAAGGTTGCTTACCATTGCTCCAGCTCTGTATGCTATAACTATTCCATCTCCTGTTGCTGTTCCAGCATTTGTTGTAATTTTGTAAAGTTGTCCTGAACCTCCAGTAGCTAATACTATGTTATCTGAAAACATTTTTACACGTTTTCCATTCAATATAATCTCTATTCCAGTAACACAATTTCCTTCTGTTATAATTTTAAGTAAAAATGCATTCTCAACTATCCTTAAGTTTTCATGTAATGCTTTTTCCACAAGACATCTTTGTATGTACTCGCCAGTTTTGTCTTTTATGTGCAGAATTCTTGGAAGAGAATGTCCTCCCTCAAGGGCAAAGTCAAACTCCCCATCCTTTCTTTCAAACTGTATCCCGACAACTTTTATGAATTCTTCAACCCGCTTTTTTGCTTCAGAAACAAGTATCCTTACAACATTTTCATCGCTTATTCCAGCCCCAGATTCAATCGTATCTTTTAGGTGTAACTCTATACTGTCCTCTTTACTAAGAGCTACAGCCATTCCTCCTTGAGCTAAGCTTGTGTTTGTTTCATCTACTTTGTCTTTCGTTACTACAACTACATTTAGCCCAAACTTCTTTAAACTTAAAGCTGAATAAAGACCTGCAATTCCACTTCCAACAACTATTACATCAAATTTTTTATTTTCTATATCCATAATTTTGGTTTCTTAGCTTCTTAGAAGTGCTACTTAAGTTTATTTCCATAGTAAAAACCTATAGTCTTAATACCTCAAAAACTTCTAAGCTTACATCAACAGCTTTCGCTGAGTGAGTTATAGCTCCGCTGCTTATGACATCTACATCGCAATTAGCATAATCTAAAATGTTTTCCTCGTTAATTCTTCCTGAAACTTCTATTAGAACTTTTTCTCTTAACTTAAGTTCTTTAAGTTTGTTTATTGTTTCTTTTATTTCTTCAATAGTGAAATTATCTAACATTATGATATCTGCCCCCTCTTTTACTGCTTCTATAGCTTCATCTAAGCTACTTACCTCAATTTCTACTTTTACAAACGAAGAGGCTTTTTCTTTAGCTCTTTTAATTGCCTCTCTTACTCCTCCAATTATTCTTATGTGGTTGTCTTTTATTAGTATCATGTCACTCAAACTCATTCTGTGTGTATCGCCTCCTCCAAGCTTAACTGCTTTTTTTTCTAAGTATCTAAGTCCAGGTAGCGTTTTTCTCGTAGCTGCTATTCTAATCTTTGGATTAATTTTTCTACACAACTTCACAAGATTGTTAGTTGCCGTAGCGACTCCTGAAGCATGAGCAATTATATTAAGTATTAATCTCTCGATTCCTAAAATGTCCCTTGCATTACCTTCTAGTATTGCTATTTTTTCTCCTTCTTTTACGTCGTCTCCATCCTTTTTTAACTGCTTTACATTTATCCCAACTAACTTCAAGAACTGTATACACTCTTCAAGCCCAGCTAAAACGAAATTCTGTTTAGCTATTATGGCTGCTCTACATTTTACTTCCTCTTCAATTAGTTCTGAAGTAACATCAAAGAATGGAAGGTCTTCACCAACATAGTCAAAGAATTTTTCTGCTTCTATTTTGCTTCTCATAGCTTTATCCCCACTAATTCGTACGTTTTAGTAGTTTTTTCTTTTGCTATCTTAGCTAAGTTTTCATCGACTACAACTATATTTTTCATGTCTCTTAGTGAGTCACGAATGCTTTTTAGCGTTATCTGTTTCATGAATCTACAGATTGCCGCATCATTGAGGGGTATATACTCCTTTCCTGGGCATTCTTTCCTAAGTCTATGTACAAGTCCAATTTCTGTTCCTATTATAACTTGGTTGCTTTCACAGCTACATGCGTATTTCATCATTTGACTAGTTGAACCTATAAAGTCTGCAAGTTCTCTTACTTCCTTTGGAGTTTCAGGATGAACAGCTATCTTAGCGTTAGGGTATTTCTCTCTTGCTAAAATCATATCCTCTTTACTTATTATATGTGAGTGAACATAACAGTGACTTTCCTGTGGTACTACTATAACCTCTTTACCTGATTTTTCAGCCACATACTCTGCTAGATTCCTATCAGGCCCGAATAAGATCCTAGGAGAATCTATCCTTTTTACGACTTCTACGGCATTTGCACTTGTAACTATGTAATCCGAAATAGCTTTTACTTCAAGATAAGAGTTAACATAAACAACTAAAGGTATATCTGGGTATTTTTCTTTGTATGCCTTGGCTACTTTTAAAGTTAGGTAGTTTGCTAAGGAGCATGTTGCCCCTTTTTCAGGATGGAGTACAATTTTCTCTGGATTAAGTACCGCTGCCTGTTCTGCCATGAAATCAACTCCAGCTAAAACTATTACTTTGTTGCTAAGTTTTGTTGCTTTTATTGAAAGTTCTAATGAGTCCCCAACAAAGTCAGAAACATCTTGGACTTCAGGAAGTTGGTAGTTGTGTGCTAATATTGCTGCATTCTTTTCCTTTTTTAGCCTAATTATTTCTTCTCTTAATTCCTCTTTCATTCTAGTGCTCTTACTTAAAGAAGGAATATAAGTATGTTATCTCAGTAGTAATGAGTGAACTACCCCTCGCTATTGCAAGGAGCTTCCTGCTTCCACGGACAGACTCGCTCTCCACTCACCCACAGGCGGCGGCAAGTGAGACCATTTCGAGGAACCCGTGTGGAAGGTGGGTTACGGAGGTCTTGCCCTCAGCAGGCGTCTCTTTCGGCCTGTCCCATGCCTACTAGGTCTGCCAGCCAAGCAGATGATGATAAATACAATGAGAAACAATGAGAAAAATATAAGCTTTTCGGCTTTCATCCCCCTGCGAAAGCTGGGGGACTTCCCGCCATTAAAGTTAAAACAAGTTTCAAGGAAAAGTTTTTAACCTCTTGTTTGAGATATTTTACTTTATGGATATAGACAATCTTATAAAGTACGGTCTTTCAATAGCCCAAAAAAACGGTGCAAGCTATGCAGAAGGTCGTTACCAAGCAGATTTAGGTGAAGGCTTGATGTTAAAAAATGGAGTACCTGAACTAGCAAGTCACTTCAACAACGTGGGTCTTTCGTTCAGAGTTTTAGTTGATGGTGCTTTAGGCTTTGCTGCAACAAATAAGATTTCTAAAAAAGATGTAAGCAAGGTTATAGACATGGCTACAAAAAGTGCAAAAGCTTCTTCAATCTTATTTAAGGACAAAGTTGGGCTAAGTGAAGAAGAGCCAAAAGAAGATAAGGTCGTTATAAAACCAAGAATAAAATTTGAGAATGTAGAGCAAGAAAGCATGATTGAGCTTCTTAAAGATGCTGATACTGCTGCTATGGAATCTGCAAGTAAGTATGATGCAAAGCTAGTTGGAAGATTTCTTTTCGTAAGGTCATGGATTACAGAAAAAAGAATAATGACAACTGATGGAATGAACGTTTACAGTTTCATACCAAGAGTAGTTTTTTCGTTTCGCTTAACTGCTCTAGGTCCAAATAAATTGGCTTCTCAAAGGTTTGCTGAGAAAGGAGAAAGTGGTGGTTGGGAAGCTATAGAAAAATTAGACATAGTTCGCTTGATGAAGAACGAGGGAGAGGTTCTAGGAAAACTAGTAACTCAAGCTAGATCCCCTCCAAAAGATAAGCTAGATGTGATTTTAGGAAGTGAAGTCGTTGGAATTATTTGTCACGAATCAAGTGGCCATCCTGGAGAAATGGACAGAGTACTCGGAAGAGAGGCTGCTCAAGCTGGCGAAAGCTACTTAACTAAGGACTCAGTAGGAAAAGTTGTTGGGTCAAACGTAGTTAACGTTATTGATGATCCAACAATTCCTCACTCTTTTGGTTTCTATCTTTATGATGATGAAGGCGTTAGAGCTAGGAAAAGATACCTAATTAAAGAGGGAAAAATAAATGAATTTTTGCAAAATAGAGAAACTGCCTTTGTAACTGGAACAAAGAGCAATGGTGCTGCTAGAGCTTCACAATATAATAGAGAACCAATAGTTAGAATGGCTAATACTTACATGGAGCCTGGAGACCATAAGTTTGATGAACTTTTAGAAAACATAAAGTTTGGAATATACATAAAGAATTTTACAGAATGGAACATAGACGATCGGCGATTTAATCAGAGATACGTTGGTTTAGAATCTTATATAATCGAAAATGGTGAGTTAAAAGAAATGGTAAGAAACCCTATTATAGAAATGACGACGGTTGGCCTATTCTCTTCTATTGATGCCGTTGGTTCTGATTTGGACTTCTGGGCTGCTACCTGTGGAAAAGGTGATCCAATGCAAGGTGTTCCGGTTTGGACCGGGGGTCCATCAGTAAGACTAAGAAATGTAAACCTTGGGGGGTAAAAGAAGATGAGTACGAGAGAAATAACGTCAAAGGTACTTAAGCTAGCTAAAAAAGAAGGAGCAACAGATGCTGTAGCACGAGTGGAAGAAATCGAGTGGCATATGCTAAGATTTTCTAACAACAGTCTTACTGTAACAAAAAGCTTGCTGGAAAAAGGACTTCATATCTTTGTTTGCATAAATGGAAAGAAGGCAAGTTGCTCTATTATGAACTTAAATGAAGATGCCATAAAAGAAGCAACAGTAAAAACAGTGAAACTCGCAAAAAGCAGTAGAGAAAGTGATCTTTATGCACCATTGCCAAAAGGTCCTTTCAAATACGACAAGAAGTTTAAAAAAGTAGGAGATGAAAGTATAGAAGTTGAAAAATTACCCAATATAGTTAAAACTTCGATCGAATCTGCCTTAAATTCGGGTGCAAACAGAGTTGCTGGTTCTTTAATAGCTCAAAGGGTAAAAGTCTTTCAAGAAACATCAGGCAATGCAAGAAGCGAATTTGAAAGTACTATGTACAATTTGTCAATTAGAGCCTTTACAGATTCAGATTCTACTGGACAATTTGCAACAACTTCAACTTTTATTTCAAAAATAGATGCTGAAAAGATAGGTAGGATGGCCGGAGAAATAGCAAAGATGTCAAAGGATCCAAAGTCTGCAGAATCTGGAATTTATGATGTTGTGTTTGGGCCGATGACGTTCGCTGATCTAATAGAAGAAGTAGTTGATGCTTCTTCTGCATTTTCTGTAGATGCAAAGACTTCATTTTTAGTTGATAAGCTAAATGAAAAAGTTTCAAGTAAGGGTGTCACTATAGAGGACGATCCTCTAAATCAAGATGCTCCAGGTTCTTCGCCTTTTGATCAAGAAGGTCTGCCAACATTTCGTAAGAAAATCATAGATGACGGCATCTTGAGTACATATCTTCACAATTCAGCTACTTCAAAAAAGATGAATCAAAAGAATACTGCAAATGCTGGGCTTATTCATCCTTTTCCGTTTAATATAGTAGTTTCTGAAGGAAGTAAGTCCCTAGATGAGCTTATTTCATCTATAGACAATGGCTTGTATGTAACAAACAACTGGTACCTTAGGTATACGAACAGTTTGACTGGAGATTTCTCAACTATACTTAGAGATGGCTTATTTAAGATAAGAAATGGATCTATTGAAGGACCAATAAAGGGACTCAGGCTTTCTGATAATATGTTGAATTTCTTGAAGAATATCGAAGAACTTGGAAAAGAAAGGTATTGGATAAAGTGGTGGGAAGTAGAAGTTCCAGTGCTAACGGGAGCTGCTTTAGTAAGACAAATGAAGTTCACAAAACCAACGATATGAAAAGAAACATTTTTAATACCTTCGATAAAGTATGAAATGATAAAAATTGGAAATAGGCGCTGCAAAGGTAGACATAACTCCCGGTAGTAGTGTTTGGCTAGGTGGTTTCGCTGCAAGGTATAAACCAAGTGAAGGCGTACACGATCCACTATTTGCTAAAGCTCTCTTTTTAAGTTCGAGCGAGTCTGAAGTTCTCCTAGTTTCATGTGATCTTTTAAATATTCCAGAAGAAATTTATTCTGCAACTTCAGAAAAAATTTCCAGTGAGACTGGTGTTGACAAAAGTGCTATTTTAATAGCTGCTACTCACACTCATTCTGGTCCTTCGCTTTCTCCAAATATTTCTTCATCTAATAATCACGAGAATAAATCAAACAATGCCTACTATAGATCATTATCAGGTCTAATAGCAGAAGCAGGCATAAGAGCAGTAGAAAAGTCAAAAAAAGGTTATATTGGTTTTGGTTCAACTGAATTAAACATTTCTTTTAATAGAAGAAAAAAGGATGGACCAATTGATCCTGAGTTAATAGTTTTGTTTGCAACAGACTATGACAATAATCCTATCGCAGTGTTAGTTAACTACGCATGCCATGGAGTAGTTCTAGGCCCAAGTAATTACCAAATTTCTTCGGATTTTATGGGTTGTGCTACTAGGACTATTGAATCTTTAATAAAAGATAAAGTAGTATCTTTATTTTTCAATGGTGCCGATGGTGATCTTAATCCAATAACATGCAAAGGCTATACTTGTAATGGAACGTTTGATGATGTAGAACGTTTAGGTCTTGCATTGTCTGATAAAGCGATAGATGCTATTCAGAAGATTACGTTGTTAGACAATGTCAAAATAGGCCATACCTTTAAAAAAATAAGTGTGGACCTGGAAAAACCTTCTCTTGAAGTTGCTGAGAAAATGTACAAGGATCAAGAAAACTATATAAAGAGTTTTTCTTCAAGCTCTTCTCCTACAGAGGCGATTCCCTCTAGTAAGATTGAAGAAGCTACAGCAGTGCTAAGGTACTTAAAGAAAAACTTGGATAAAATAAAAACGCAAAACTTTTCAGACAAAACTGTTATAAACTTACAAGCAATTAGAATCGATGATTACGCTATATTGGCTTTACCCGGTGAGCCATTCGTAGAACTTGGTCTTAAGATAAAGTCAAACTCACCTTTCAAGTTAACTTCTGTTTTTTCTTATGCAAATGGCTATATTGGGTATATCGCTCCTTTAGCCTCTTACGAAGAAGGAGGATATGAAGTAATGCCTACATACTGGAATAGGTTAAAGAAAGGCTCTGGGGAATTAATTGCTGAAGAAGGATTGAAACTTTTAGATTCATTAAAGTGAGTCTATTCATCGTAGATCCAGCGAAGATTTATATCTATAATATTCTTTACTACGCTTTCAGGTACAATTAAAAAATGAAGCTTACAAACTTTCAAATAATGTTTTTACTCGGTTTTCTAACATGGAGCTCACTTGCTCCTCTTTACTTGTACTACGGTTGGTACTTAAGGTCTGAAGGTATAGACTACGTTGAGATTGGAATGGTTTTAGGTTCGAGTGTTATTTTTACATTCTTTGCTCAGTTACTTTCAGGATCTCTTTTTGATCGTTTCCATAACTATAAGTATTTACTTCTTATTACTTTTCTTATCAGATCTCTATCTACTTCATTTATTGTCTACTTGTCAAATCCGCGCGATACTTATATTTGGTATGTTTTATCCTCTTTTTCTTTAGGAATGTTTTCTCCTCTTTCGCAATCTATAATTGCTGAAACATCAAGAGGTGAAAAATTAGGCACAAACTTAGGTCAATTCAGGCTCTCTGGTTCTGCTGGATGGGTTTTTTCTTGTATAGTTTCTGGATTTATTGCTATGCAATCGTTGAAGTTATCTTTTGTTCTTGCATCTCTTTTTTCCATCCTATCGCTTCCTCCTATATTGTTACTTAAAACTAATACAAACATTAGTCAAAACGTTAGTAACTTAAATTCAAATAAAGTTTCTAGCAATAGCATGAAACAAAGTAATTTAGCTATAATACTTTTTTACTTAAGCATATTTTTTGCAAGCATTGGGATGGGTGCTGCTAGCAATTTTTTAAATATATTCATTTTAGAAAACGGAAATACTGCTCTTTCTCTTTCTCTAATTTTGGCAATTGGTGCTTTAGTTGAAGTTCCTTCTATGTTACTTTCGGGAAAACTTTCTGATGTAATAGGTCCACTAAAACTTCTTTCAATAAGCGAGTTCTTATTAGGGTTGGTGTACTTAGGTTATGCATCAGTAAAAAACCTTGGGAGTTTTTTTATAGTTCAATCTTTTAGAGGTCTCTTTTATGCTATTTTTACAGTCTCTGGTATGCACTTTAGTTCCGTTGTAGGAGGTGAAAAGAAAAGAGGCATTTCAGCAGGAATTTACAATGTATCTAATACTGTAGGCCTAGCTTTAGGTCCTTATTTAGCAGGGTTAATCTCTCAGTATCATATTTTTTTCTTTAGCTCATACTCTGGCATTGCTGCTTCCTTTATTTTTTCTTTTCTTGTCTCAATTTTTGCCGCAATCTTATTACTACTTCATGAATTTCTGAAGAAGTTATTAAGAAATTAGTTGTTAAAACTAATCTGTGGCAATGGCGGCATTAGAGTAATGTTTCATAACTTATCTCCATGGTTTTCCTTCGGTTCTTTCGCTCAGAGTATTTTGAGCTTAATTGCAAGTCAAAAATTATGGTTTTGGAAGCATAATACCATAGTCAATGAATCCTGTAGTAAATCTGAAAGTTGTTCTGCTTTAGAAAAAGAAGTTCAAAATCTTCCAACTTACTCAATTAATACTACTTTAAACCTTTTTAAATATGGTGGTAACGTAAACCTGAGTGAAGTTATAACTGCCCGTTATATTTAAATCCTTCTAGACCTTTTGAAACTATCATACGTTAATGAAAAACTCATTTTGTGGAAAAAAATATTATTTAGACACAGAAATCTTAGTAAAGTCTAGTTTTTCATGTTTAAAAATTTTGCAAATTCTTATGACAAGCTTAGAAATTTGGTATCCTTACAAGAGCATGCCATTTTTGGTTGAGTCTAGGTGAATTTGATGACAGAGTTCCTAATGGTTTCAATTCCAAATAAAGAGGTTAAAGCAAGGATAGAACTACTAGATGCCCTTCTTTTAACAGATAAAGACGTTGAAATAATAGAAACTGAACGAAAAAATGTATTTAAAATAGTAACAAAGCTTAATGAAAATGATTTCTTGCACTTAGTTCTTAGTTCTTTACCAAGGTATATTGTAAGAGTAGTTCCCATTCATAAAACCTGTGACTTAAACAAAGATGAAGTGATTGTATCTACTTTAAGCTTACTTGATAATTTAAATTCAATTGAAAAAATTAAGGTAATCTTTAGGTATAAAAAATCTTCAAGAAATACCTTTGATCCAATAAAGGATAAAATTATTGAAGCAGTAAAAATGAAGGGGTTTACATTAGATGCCACTTCTCCTGAAGTTGTCCTATACCTTGAAACTATAGATGCTAAAGTAGTCATTTCTTTGCTAAGAAATACTCTTCCACTTTCATTGTACTCTCTGAGAAGGAAAGCCTACAAGTTCGTAAAACATATAACTGAAGAAAAAAGCAAAAAGAAATAATGATACCTGAACTAAAAACACAAGATTATCTCATTCCCTTAAGTAGGAGTTATATTCCTCCTCGTCTTCCTTTCAGAGAAAAGGAATTAAGTGAACTAGAATTTTTCTACCTTACTGGGATTAAATTAGAGTCTTTTCCTACTCTTCTTTTAATCGGACCAAAAAGTTCAGGAAAAACCACGCTTGTACTAAAGCTGATTGAGGATTTAAGGATAAAGTTAGGCCTCAGAAGTGTGGTAGTTGATTGTAGCATTGAAAATAGCGAATACAAAGTAGTTTCAAAAATAATTAACATTCTCGGAATAACTTCAAGAAAAATAAAGGGTTCATCAACAGAGGAACTTCTCTTTTTTCTAGTAAAATATTTCAATTACGACAAACTTAAAACTTTGATAGCTCTCGATAACATTGAATACTTGATAGTTGATAACAAATTCTTACTCAGTGCATTATTGAAATTAGATGAAAGCTTTAAAGAAGCTACTAAAAATGTTGCACTACTTTTCACAGCTAATGAAAAAATATTTGAAAACTTGAGGCAATCGATAAAAGAATTCCAGAGAGTTCCAGTACTTAAACTAAACAAATATACAAAAGAACAAGTTTACAATATATTAAAGTATAGAATAAGTTTACTAACTCTTCATCCTAAATTTACTAAAAGGAGCTTAGAGCATATCGCTGAACTTTCAACTAACTATGAAGATATAAATCTTGCTTTTTCTCTTCTTTCTAGTATAATTTTAGAAGCAAATAGAATAAGGAAAGAAAAAATAATCAAGAGTTCCGTGGATGAAGTTTTCTCAAAAATGATTATTTCATATAACCAAGAATCTTCCCTCCTCTCTGATGAGGAAAAACTAATTTTTAACATAATCTCAGAATTAAAAAAAGATCGTTCTTTTAGCCAGATAAAATCCAGCCTTTTATGGAAGGCTTACCGAGAAGTTTGTGAGAAAAAAAGAAAAAAGTTGATTTCTTATACAAAGTTCTGGAATATACTAGTTCAAATGGAAAGAAAGGGCATAATAAAAAGAAGTGTAAAAAGTTTTGGAAGATTTGGAAGGTCAACTTTAATATTTGTTCCCAATGAACCAAGTAGAGCTTAAAATTAGAAGAAAGGCTTTAACTCCTTTTTACCGAATACTGAAAGTTCTTTCAGAAGAAGAGTTAACTATTACTCAAATTGAACTAAAGGCAAGAGTAAATCATAAAACAGCAGTATCTAACCTTATTCTGTTAAAGGAGGCCAGAATAGTGCATGAAACATCGTTAGGTCGGGTAAAGATGTATAAATTAAACAAAGATAATGAAAAAGTACAGATCTTAATCAAACTACTTTCTTCTTGGCCTTAATCTATCTTTCTTTTTCTCTGATATGAAGTTCAACAAAGGTAGCGTTTCAAATACAATTGTTCTTGTGGTTTCATGATACTTTTGTTTTAACTCCTTTATTTTTTGGATTCTTTCTTGTTGTTTAGATATTCTCATCCATTTTTCTGATACTCTGTTCGGTCTAAAAAGCTTAATGTACTCTCTTTTTTTTGATTCCATAAGGGCAATTGCTAATAGATCATAAATATATGGAATTAATAACCACATTCTTTTCTTTTGAACGATTGCAAGTATGAAGTCTGCATCTGCTATCACTTTTAAGAATTCATAAGCTTTTTCATTATCATTTGCAATATTTGGAAAGTTTCCATAAATCCAATCTAAAAGTTCATCAGGATTCATGTTTGTACTCATAAGATGTATTCTTGCTTCGTTTATATTCTTTGCATAAATTGCATGTCTTATTGCTTCGAATATGCTTTCTTCTCTGAGTCTGTTTCCAAGTAAGCTTTGAATTGTTCCATTGCTTACAACTTCACTTTCTGAAGTTAATGCTTCTAAATCTGTTAAGGCACTTCTCATATCTCCTTGCGATCTCTCAGCAATTGCTTCTAAAGCTTCATCTTTTATAAGGATACCTTCTTCTTCAACTATCTTTTTTAGCCTTTTTAGTACTTGATCTTTTCTAAGTCTGCTAAATTCTATCATGAGACATTTTTCTCTTATTTCCCTTAAGCTTGGTTTCCAAGGATCATTTGCAACCATAACAATTGGGCTAGCTGCCTGGTCAATCAGTTGCTTTATAGCGCTAACTGCTCCAACGTCTTCTCGTTGGTATATCCCATCAACTTCATCAAGGAAAACTAAGTTTGGTTTTCCTGAAATCGACCTACTTCTTAAAGCTGGAAGAACTTTTTCCAGTATAACGTCTTTTGTTCTTGTGTCGCTCGCATTAAGCTCAATTAAGTTATAACCAAGCATTTTAGCTGCAACTTCTACTGTTAATGATTTTCCAACTCCTGCTGGTCCGTATATTAGCGCTGCTTTTTTTCTTTCTGGAGACCAGTTTTTTAACCAGTTTAAAAATTCTTCCCGTGCTTTTTCGTTTCCAACTATCTCGTCCCAGTTTTTAGGTTTAAATTTTGTAGTCCAGATTTCTCTAAACATCTGTTATTTTTCACGATTACAAATTAACTTTATAATGTTTTTCTTTCAACTTCAACTAACTCTGTTTTCTTCTTTTCTCTGATGGAAGCATACTTATTTTTGCAAGTAAGGCTGAAATCTGAATTTCTGGATCCCCGCCAGAACGAACTCTATATTCTACATCAGCTAACATCGAAACAACATCTGCTTTTTCTTGAGAACTGAAGCTAGCCTGCATTATGTTTTTGTGGATTTCTCTTATTATTTCTCTTGGGGGTATTCCTTCATTGTATAGTAAGTTGTTTAAGGTATTTATTGCCGCCTCCAGATCTCCATGAAATGCTTTTTCAAATACTTGATCTATTTTTCCAATTCCAGCATACCCTATGAAGTCTTTTACTGATTTTACTGTTATAGCTCCTTCGATGGCCGCTGCGCCCTGAGCAAAGTTAATTGCTTTCCTCATATCTCCCTCCGATTTTTCAACGATCATTTTTAGTGCTTCTTCTTCATACTTTATGTTTTCCTTGGTTGCTATTTCCTTCAATCTTTCAAGGATTGCATTGTCGGGAAGGGGACTAAATCTAAAAACTGCACATCTAGATTGTATTGGCTCTATTATTTTGTAGAGTTCGTTAGCTATTAAAATAAATCTTGTTGTGTTTGAGTATCGTTCCATAGTTCTTCTTAAGGCTTGTTGTGCTTCTTCAGTAGTACTATCGCATTCATCTAGTATGATAATCTTAAATGGCACTTCTCCTAAAGGAACTGACCGTGCAAATTCTTTAACCCTACTTCTTATGACATCAATTCCTCTTTCGTCCGAAGCATTCAACTCTATATAATTTCCAGAAACATTTCCGTTGTACATGTCGTAAACTAAAGCTAATGCAGAAGTAGTTTTTGAAGTTCCAGGTGGTCCAACAAATAACAAATGCGGCATATTTTTAGTTTTTACAAATGTTTCAAGTCTCTTGACAATTTCTTCTCTATCAACCATCTCGCTTAGACGTCTTGGTCTATATTTTTCAGTCCAAACTTGTTCAGTTTCCATCATCTTGGTTTTATTTGTTATCTCTAAAGCAATTTAAAGCTTTTATTAAAAACTTACAAACGTATAGAACCAAAAAAGAATAAGGTCTTAGGACTCTCCTAAAGCTCTATTTTGTTTGTCTTAGGGTTATTTTTAACTTTTATGGCGGGAAGTTCCCCTGCGAAAGCTGAGGGATGAAAGCCGAAAAGCTTATATTTTTTCTCGTTGTATCTATCATTGTCTGCTTGGCTGGCAGACCTAGTAGGCATGGGACAGGCCGAAAGAGACGCCTGCCGAGGGCAAGACCTCCGTAACCCACCTTCTATACGGGTTCCTCAAAACGGCCTCACTTGCCGAGGCCTGTGGGTGAGTGGAGAGCGAGTCTGTCCGTGGAAGCAGGAAGCTCCTTGCGATAGCGAGGGGTAGTTCACCCTCCTAAGTTCATTAACATAAAGATAGAAATTAACTAAAAAGTCTTTTAGTGTTTAACATAAAATAACTTTAAAGATAAGGTTATATTGTTCCTCAATAGAGTTACCTACAGATAGGATTGATGGAAAGCGAACGTGCCTTAGTCAGCCTTCTAGTTAAAAAAGGTATAAACAGGGTAAGAGCTGAACTGCTAACAAAACCTGTAAGGGTGGTTCCTAAGTCAGAAGTTGAGCTCTCTTCTACCCTTTTTGGAGATCTTCAGATAAAGAAATCTTCAAGTACTGAAATTCCATACTTTGTTGCTACTGTTATGGAACAAAATGGCCTACTGGAAATGCCAAACTCTGATTTATCAGAAAAAAACTTAAAGATGTTCAGCTGGAACGAAAGATACAAGGAAACAAAGCTTTCTTCTTTGCCTGAAAACTTTTACCTCTTAGCGCAAGAAGTGCTCTTGAACGCAAAAGACAAAAAAAGTGACTCCCTTATAATTGAAATTGTTAGCTTAAGAATTAAAAAATTACTGAGATATCTTGTCCTTCCGTCTGTTCCACCGGAGGTAATAAACTCTTTTAGTCCAGAAGAGAAGTACCTATTTTACTTACTAAGAGAAGTTATAAGTTCGTGGCAAAGGGAGGTACTTGGAATTGGAGCAAGATAAGACTGAATCAGTAGCTGTTCTTTTCTCAAACTTTATTAGAGGCTTTACTAACAATGAAGGTAAGTTTAAGTATTTAGATGCAATAATAAGTATGCCAATAAACTTAGAAAAATCTATAGTGGTAAGCTTTGAAGACATGCTTATCTTTGATAGTAAACTCTGCGAATTTTTAGAAAAGAATCCAAGTGAAGCAATAAAGCAGTTTGAAGAAGCTGCTCTAATGATCTTAACTGAGCATGACGTCGAGTACGCTAAGAAAATAAAAAAAGTCAGAGTTAGGATAAGTGGTTATCCTCAATCTGTAACAATAAGAGACCTTAATTCTTCTTTCATAGGGAAAATCGTAAAAATAGAAGGTGTTGTCGTTAGACAGTCTCAAGTAAAAACGCAACTTGTTGAAGGAACTTTCAGATGCTTAAGTTGTGGGACTCTTATTTCAGTTGAACAGAATTCTCAAAGCTTAACTCTTCCAAAAACTTGTCCTGCTTGCAACGCCAATAATCCAAGCAATTTTGAGCTTGATCCTTCTAAGTCAGTGTTCGATGACTTTCAGATGATTTCTATTCAAGAGAAACCCGAATCTTTGCCAGCTGGACAAATTCCTCAAACTATTGACCTTAACTTAACTGGGGACTTAACAAATAAAGTTAGACCCGGCGACAGAGTAAAAATAACGGGAATTGTTGGGATTCGTTATGCTAAGTCCGTATTTGGTAAGCCTAAGTCAAAGGTATTCGAACTTTCGCTAGAAGTTAACAACATTGAAATTGAAACTGAGGAAAGTTCAGATTTAATATTAAGCGAAGAACAAATTGAAAAGTTTAAAAAAGATGTTAAAGATCCTCTCTTCTATAGAAAACTAGTTTCTTCTGTTGCTCCTTCGATACATGGTCTTGACCATATTAAGGAAGCTATACTCTTACAATTAGTGGGTGGCGTGCCAAAGCAGTTTAAAGATGGAATAAGGGTAAGAGGTGACATAAACATTCTACTCGTTGGAGATCCTGGAACTGGAAAATCTCAACTTTTGAAGTATGCTCAAAGGATTGCGCCACGTGGTTTGTATACTTCTGGTAGGGGTGCCACAGCAGCTGGGCTAACAGCAGCAGCAGTAAGAGATGAAAGTGGTACATTTATGCTAGAAGCTGGTGCTTTAGTACTTGCTGACAAAGGTCTAGCTGCAATCGATGAGTTTGAGAAAATGAGGGAAGAAGATCGAGTTGCAATTCATGAAGCACTAGAGCAACAAACGTGTAGTATTGCAAAAGGGGGAATAGTAGCCACCCTTAACGCTAGAACTGCAGTTTTAGCAGCAGCAAATCCTCAACTAGGGCGCTATGATCCTAATAGAAGCTTTTATGACAACATAAGCTTATCCAGCACAATACTTTCAAGATTCGACCTTTATTTCATATTGAGAGATGTTCCAAATCCCTCTACTGATGAAGAGCTTGTTACTCATATTTTAGCACAGCATCGTTACAATGAAGTTATAAAAGAAGAAATATTTGATATAAACTATTTAAGAAAGTTTATAGCTCATGCAAAAACAATTGAGCCAAAACTTAGTAAAGATGCAGAAGCGACCATCAAGACATATTTCCTTTCTTTGAGAAGTGCAAGTTCAAGTACTTCGCTTCAAATAACTCCAAGGCAGTTGGAGTCTCTTATAAGGCTGAGCGAAGCAAGAGCTAAACTAATGCTCAGAAGTGAAGTTCTAAAAGAAGATGCTGAAGTGGCAATAAGGTTGTATAAGATCTCAATGGAGCAAGTTGGAATTGATATGGAAACGGGACAAATAGACGTAGATGCTATAACTGGTAAACCTCGTTCAACAAGAGAAAAAATGTCTACAATAATGTCAATTTGTGACCAACTTGAAAATGAATTTGGTTCTGCTCCAGTAGAAGAAGTTCTAAAAAGATGTGAGGAGAAAGGTATAGACAAGAACGATGCAAGACGTTTAATAAATCAGCTTTTAAGGGATGGGATATTCTACTCTCCTGACGATAAATCACTAAAAAGAGTTAGGTGAAACTTTTGGAAGTAGACGACCTTGAAATACCTGAAGATGCAAAAACTTCGTTAAGAGAGCTTGGATTTAGCACTCTTTATCCTGTTCAAGAACAATCAATCAAGAATGGCTTGCTAGAAGGAAGAAACCTCTTAATTTCTGCACCTACGGCTTCAGGAAAAACTTTAGTTCCAATTATTGCAACCATTAAAAAAACTTACAACAACGAAGGGAAGGTTGTTTATCTAGTTCCTCTAAAGGCACTTGCAAACGAAAAGTTCGAGGAATTTAATTCGGTGCTAAAAATTAAAAAGAAAAACGGTTCAAAAATTAAGGTTGGGATAAGCACTAGTGATTTTGCTTCAACTGGAGAGGAGCTCAGAAATTTTGATGTAATTGTCGCAACCTATGAAAAGATGGATTCCTTAATTAGACATAAGCCTTCTTGGTTAAAAAATATCTCTTTACTGACGTTTGATGAGATTCATCTAATAGGTTCTGCAGATCGTGGTCCTGTTGTTGAAATTATTCTAACTTGGTTAAAAGAAATTTCTCCCAATTCTCAGAACATTGCCCTAAGTGCAACCATATCTAATGCAAGAAAGATTGCTGAATGGCTTAATGCAAATCTAATTCAAAGCGACTGGAGACCAGTTCCACTTAAAGAAGGAGTATTCTTCTCTAATAGTATTATTCTTGATGATGAAACAATTCAAGTAAGCAATGTTTTTGGAGATGAGCTTCAAGACCTCGCCAATCATGCAATAAAAGACAACAGAGGTCAAATTCTCTTTTTTGTTCCAACAAGGAAAAGAGCAGTAGCCTTGGCTAGAAAACTTTCTCCAGTATCATCGTTAGCTTTAAGTAAAAATGAAAAAGCTATCTTGGAAAAAGTTTCCTCTGAACTCTTATCCATTGAAGATTTAACTCCTGTAGGCTCCGAGCTTGCTAACTTGGTGAAAAAAGGAGTTGCGTTTCATCATGCTGGACTTACTTCATTTCAGAGAAAAAAGGTTGAAGAAGCTTTTAAGAAACACTATATCAAGATTTTAGTTGCAACTCCAACTCTAGCTGCTGGCGTTAACTTGCCAGCTAGGTATGTTTGTGTAACCTCCCTAGAAAGATATTCTCAGGAATTTGGATATCAACAAATACCTATTCTAGAATATAAACAAATGGCTGGTAGAGCTGGAAGGCCACAATTTGATGAAGTTGGCTACTCTCTAATATACGCTAGAAAACAAGAAGATATAGACTACTTTGTGAACAACTATATAAAAGCAAAACCAGAACCAATAAGATCAAACCTTACGTTGTCTAACTATATAACTTCAGCTGTTCTTTCAACTATAGTAATTGGATTGGCTTCAGATGAAGTTGAGCTTGAAGAAGTCTTTGAAAAAACTTTTCTAGCAAAACAAGCAACCACACAACTCATTAAATATAAAGTAATGCAATCGTTAGACTACTTAATGAAAAATGGTGCAGTAATTCTCTCAAACGGAATAAAAGCAACCCCCTTAGGAAGGAGAATCGCTGAACTTTATGTTCTTCCAGAAACTGCTTTCTCAATACTGAATAAGCTTTCTTCTCTTCCAAGAAAAGTTTCGGAGGTTACGCTTTTACAAATTGTAGTTTCTACTCCAGATATGCATCCTCTTCTCTCTTCTACTAGAAAGGATTTACCATGGATTGATGAATTTATAAATGAACATTACGATGAACTTTACTTCTTAGAAACAGAATCTGCAATTCAAGACCAGCTAAAAACAATAAGGGCAATTGAAATGTGGATAAATGAGTATTCCCTAGACAAAATCTATGAAGAATTAGATCTTGAACCTGGTGACTTATATGCTTTAAATGAAAAAGCTACTTGGCTTCTCTTTGCAGCTTCTGAAATTGCGAAGTGGTCAAAATATCCTGAGCTTATTAAGGACTTTGAGATATTAAGTACTAGAGTGAAGTATGGCATAAAGACTGAACTATTAGATCTAGTAAGTTTAGAAGGCATTGGAAGAGTAAGAGCTAGAAACCTATACAAAATTGGCATAAAGAGCAAAGAGGATATTGCAAAAACTTCGTTTAATGAACTTGTTAAAGTTCCTGGAATAGGCGCTAAACTAGCATACAAAATAAAGTCACAGGTTGGAGGACAAGTGAAAGACATTGATGAGAAAGAAGTTACACAAAAAAGTTTATTTGGTGATGAAAGAAAGTATTAAAGTAGCATTATGTTATTAGAGTTATGCCAAAAATAAAGCTAGTTGTTTTTGATCTGGATGGCACTCTAGTAAAAGAAAAAAGTAGTTGGAGAAAAGTCCACGAATTCTTTGGAACTGAGGAAAAAGGCGATGAAGGCTTAAAACTTTATGTAGATGGAAAGATAAGCTACGAACAATTTGTTGCCCATGATCTTAGTTTGTGGCCAAGGGGCATTTCCAAGAGTGTTTTTAACTACATTTTTAACAAGATTCCTTTAAATGAAGGTGTAAGAGAAGTTGTAACTGAAATTAAAAAGAGAGGTAAGTTGGTAGCAATTGTTAGTAGTGGTATAAGTTTGTTAGCTGAAAAAATTTCAAATGAGCTTAATATTGATTTTTTTGTTGCTAATGAGATTCTTTTCGATGAAAGAGGTAGAAGTACTGGTGTTGGAGCTGCTATTGTTGAACTAAATAAAAAAGACAAGGCCCTACTTAAAATACTTAATAAAGTTAGCATAAAGCCAATGGAAGTTCTTGGAGTTGGAGACTCCAAGTTTGACTTAAGCTTCTTAAAGGTTTGTGGTTACTCAGTCTTGCTGAGAACAAAAGATAGCAAGATTGGCGATGAAAAGTATGAAGTAAACTTTGTTATAGACAGTTTACATGAGTTAATAAAGGTCATAGATATTATAGAAGAAGATGCTTAAGCAGTTAACTTTATTTTTATTATGTTATATTTTTATACGCTAATTTGTTAGTTACGTGGAGAAGAAATGAATGAAGTAGTAAACAGAATGCTACAAAGGTCAAAAGAGATTTCTTCAAGAATAATCTTTGCTTTTGATCTAGATAATGTGGAAGAATATGAAGAAGGAAAAAATCTCTTAAATTTAGTTGAGCCTTACTTAGTAGGTGTGAAATTTGGTTATCCTACAATATTGTCTTTTGGATTAGAAAGAGTTAAAGAAATGGTTTTATCTTTGAAAGAAAAGGCACTCATCCCAATAGCAGATGCTAAGATAGCTGACGTTAGTCATACAAACTCAAAAATTGCAAAGATATTATTCAAGAGCGGGTTTGATGCTGTAATTGCTCATGGCTTTATGGGTTTTAAAGGTTCGTTAGATGGACTATCAAAAACTGTTAAAGAGGAGAATAAAGCTCTCTTCATCTTAGCTGCAATGTCTAATGACGGTGCTTCGTTAATAATGGACAAAGTTGTTGAACAAATTATTAGTGAATCAATGTTAGCTGAACCTGCTGGTTTTATAGTTCCTGCAACTAGGCCTTCTATGATTAAAAGAGTAAAAGAACTTCTGCCAATTGAAAGCGATCTTATTCTCTTAAGCCCTGGAGTTGGTGCACAAGGTGCGCCATATGGTTCTGCGATAGCTAATGGCGCGCATTTCGAAATAATCGGGCGTTCTATATACGAATCTAAAAAGCCTCTCGAGGAGGTCAAAAAAATCCTATTAGCTCAAAGAAGTTTTTTAAAAGGGTAGCTTCATGTTAGAAGAAAGGTTTTAAAGCAAAGAATCAAAGGCATTACCATGAATTTTAAAGAAGAGCTATTACTAGGAATATGGGAAAGAAAATTAATAAAGTTTGGCGAATTCAAGTTAAGTTCAGGACTTTTAAGTAACTACTACATTGACTTAAGAGCCCTACCTTCTTACCCATCTTTGTTTAAGCTTGCAATACTTAGTCTTAAAGAAACATTAAAAGAAGAACTTTCTCAAAATGTTGGTATAGCAACGATTGAACTTTCTGGCATACCTCTAGCTACAGCTCTTGCTTACGATGTTGAAAAGCCACTAGTTTACATTAGAAAGAAACAAAAAGACTATGGTACAAAAAGTCTCATAGAGGGCGACCTAAGCTCAACAAAAGAGTTCATCGTTGTTGATGATGTTTTAACTACTGGCTCAAGTATACTGCAAGCTATAAGCGAGCTTAGAAATAATGGCGCTTCTGTTAAATTAGCAGCTGTTGTATTTGATAGACTGCAAGGAGGTGAAGAAAATTTGCTTAAAAATGGTGTAAAATTAAGGAAAATATTCGATATAAGAGAAGCTGCGCTAATATTGAATCAAAAAGGTCTTATACTTCAAGATGAACTCGATAAAATCCTAAAACCTTAAACTTATTTTTCAGTAAGCTTAAGTTGTCTTAAGCTAAGTTTGTCTATTGTTTTCCAACTCCACCTAACAAAATCGCATTTGTCACTTTTTGAAATAACCTTTCTTAAGAAATTTCTAGTTCTTTTATCTGAAGGATATCCACTTCCAAAGAAGCCATATTTCTTTGCTATTTTTCTTACTGCTTTATCCCTTTCAACTTTTGCAATAATCGAAGCACATGCAACTTCTACCCATTTATCTTCAGCTTTATTGGCTGAAAATATTTTTGTGTTTTTGTTGCCTATGAGCTTTTTTATCATAACTTTAAAAGTTTCAGGTTTTGAATATGGTGAGTCAACATACGCTATATCTGGAGATAGTTTTATTATATGTCTAGAAATTACTTTTGCTTCTAAGTAGTTTAATGTTTTCATTTTTATCCTTTTCCATACGTAAGAATCTATAACTTTTGGCTTTAGATAAGAGACTTTGTAGCTTATACAGTTCTCTTTTATTACCTTACTAATAACTTCTCTTTTCCTTGGAGATAACTTCTTAGAATCCTTTACACCAATTTCTTTAAATTTTTCTTCATCTTCTTGATTTATTGTTACTGTAGCTATAACAAGTGGTCCTATTACACTTCCTCTCCCAGCTTCGTCGCTTCCTGAAACTATCAACTACTTCCACCTACATACTACCATCTCGTGAGCTTTATCAAATGGCTCTAAGTCTAATCTTTCAATTAACTCAAAGCCATTTTTTACCATTTTTTTAATCTCTTCATCTACTACTAAATGAGGATCTTTTGTTGAATCTATACTGCTTGCTTTTATTGCAACACATACTATTCCTCCAGACTTTAAGTAAGCAACAGCATTGTTATAAACTATATCTGTTTGATCTGGTTGTGCGACATCAGCATAAATTAAGTCAACGTTTTCTACTAAGTAACAATAGCTAAACGGCTTCCTAGCATCCGCAAGTATTGGGATTACATTTGTTCTTTTTTTAGCAACTTTCTCAATTAAATCTCTCATGGGTCTAAAAGCAACTTCGACAGCATATACAACTCCATTTTTTGCTACATCAGAAACATGGCTAACAGTAGTTCCATTTGCTGCTCCTAAGTAAAGTATCTTGGAATCCTCTCTTATTGGAAAGTTTTTTAATCCATTCTTTATAGCGGCTGAGATCTTACTTCTATAAGGATCCCAAACTCTATATTCTTTTGATTCTATCTTTACTAGCTCCTCTCCATAAACTGAAAATCCTGGAGCTAAGTTTATAGTTAAGATTTTTTCATTTTCTTCAAAAACATTGTTGAAAATCTCTCTCATCATGTTACACCTCCATCTTTACTCCAATTTTTCCCATTTTTTCTTTCAGTTCAGATTTTAATCTTTGGCTAGAATCAACTCCAGAGAATGCATCAAATCTTGATGCCATTACAATTTTACTAGCTAATGCTCTAGCTACTTTACCTCTTAGTTTTCTTGGAGCATTATGAACTAGTGGATGCTGAAATATAATTCCATGCTTAGGAGGTTTGCTTCCTTCTTTCATTGCTCTGAATAGAGCTTTCTCCGCTCCTATGACTTGAACTGAAGAAGATGGCATCTTTGCTAGTTCAATTAGTCCTCCTGCCTTTGAAATTAGCTTTGCAGCCAATACAGGACCTGCAATTTCTGATAAGTTTGGTGCTATTTCTTCTACTATTTCTGTAATTCTCCCCGTTAATTTATCCTTAAGTTTGTAAAGTGTTCTTATAGTTCTCGCATACTCATGAATTGTTTCCTCGCTCTCTTTTCTTGTGAGTGCTCCTATTGATTTTTCTGCTGCTTTTACAACTTCTTTTCCAACTTCTAGCTTCTCATCTTTTTTCCTTTCACTTAAAAGCAATTCCTTTGAAGGGTATTCAGTAAGGATGTTCACGTACTTTTCAGGGTTTCTTACAACTTTCCTAAGTTCTGGAAAGAAGAGATCATTCAAGTCTTGAAGTTTTTCTGTAAGCTCGTTGATGGCTCCATTTATACTCTCGTATGCGTTTACTAAAGCTATTAGTTCCTTATCAAGCCTAGCAGAATCCTCAGAGATTTTCTTACTTGTTATATTTAGAGCAATTTCTCTGTATTTGCTCAAATAATCCTTAACCCCAAAAATTTCAGAAATTTTTTGTATGTTTTCCCTTACCCATCTGCCTCCCCTTGAAGGTTGTTCAAGGACTGCCTTTCCATTTGCTTGTTCAAAAATGCTCTTTAGTTTTTCATCTTCAACAATAAAAGTTGCTTTTGGATACTTTCTTACAATACTTTCAAAGAGGCTCCTTTTTTGGAAATCTCCTTCGTCTTCTATAGGAATTGTATCTTTAACTTCTAAATTACTATTTAAGATTACCACACCAAGAGCTGTAGTTACTACGAAGATATGTTCCATCTCTTAGTCATTTCTTAATTGTTTTATCGTGGGTATTTAAAGCATATTAGAGACTGTTTGCTCGATAACTATTTATGTTCAGCCTAGTAACAAATGAGGGACTTAAATGGTTAAAGTTCTTCTTGATTCCAGTGCATTGATTTATTGTGTTTCAGGTAAGGCAAACTTTATTTTTGAGCTAGAAAATCTCTTAGATAAGGCCGATTTTTGTGTTACAGAAAGTACTATTAAAGAACTTATCTTACTTTCAAAAACAAGAAGAGGCTCGCTGGCTTCTAATGCAAAAAAGGCCATAGAAATTGCAAAAAAAGCTAGAATTTTAAAGTCTGTAAGCGAGAATGTTGATAAAGACCTTCTAGCAGTTGCGAAAAGGACTAAGGCAATTGTTGCTACCTCAGATAAAAGCTTAAGGAAAAAGCTAATAAAAAATGGAGTTGCGGTAGCCTTTCCTGCCAAAGGGAAAAGAATAAGAATAGATAGTTTTACAGAATTGTAGGGCGAAGTTGTTTAAGATAATAAAACTAGAAGATACTCTAAGAGTTCCTCCAGAACTTTATGGTAGGTCTATTAAGGAGGCTATAAGAAGCTTACTCGAAGAAAGGTATGAAGGAATGGTTTTTGAAGATCTTGGTTTCGTTCTTTCTGTCCTAGACTTTTCGTTTAATCCAAAAGGTAAAATAATGCCTGGTGATGGAGGCTCTTACCATAAGGTTACCTTCACCGTTCTATCTTTTATGCCAGAGCTTCAGGAAGTTACTTTAGGGAAAGTAACAGAAGTAGAAGAATATGGTGCCTTCGTAAGAATTGGTCCATTCGAAGCGCTCTTGCATGTTAGTTCAATAGTTGATGACTTCGTTGACTTTAACAAATCCCAAGGTGTCTTAATTGGTAGAAAAACAAGAAGAGTACTTTCAAGTGGAGATTGGGTTAGAGTTAGAGTAACAGCAGTCAGTATTGGAGGTGTTGGTGGCGATAAGATTGGAGTAATGAGCAGGCAACCTTTCTTGGGTAAAGAGGAATGGATCCAAGAGGACATAAAGAAGCTAATAGCAGAAGCTAAAGCAAGTGAACAAAAATGAAGGAGCATGCATGCATCAAATGTAAGTTCATAACGACAGAAAGTGTTTGTCCAAATTGTGGGTCAACAGAGTTTACTGAAAACTGGTCTGGAGTTGTTTATATAATAAAGCCCGAAGATTCTTTTGTTGCAAAACTCATAAATGCAAAAAAACCTGGTATGTATGCTATCAAAATAAGATGAATTTATTTTACAAAATTAAAGAGGAACAAAGAAAGAAACTTTCTGTTCCAATAGGACTATTAATAAGAGGAGCTCCTAACGAAGTAGCTGAAAAAATAAAGGACAACTATAAGAACAAGGATATTTCCTTTTGTATAGGTGATTTTGTTACAAACAATTTTTTAGCTCATAACATTAAGTTTAAAGCAGCCGTAGTTGACTTTAAAACTGAAAGAAAACAAATTCTAAGTGAACTAAAATTCTGTTTTAAATTGTTTAATCCTAGAGGCCATGTAAACGCCGAAGCTTGGAATGTCCTAAAAGTCGCTGTTGAAAAAGATGATGGTTGTATTGTTTTTGTCGATGGCGAAGAAGATCTACTTGCCTTGCCGGCAATTGAAGTTTCAGAAAACGGAAATTTAGTAGTATATGGCCAACCAGGAGAAGGAACAGTAGTCGTGGAAGTAAACGATTACTACAAAAAATTTGTAAGAGAAATCATACTATCATCTGAAATTGTTTTTCTCTAGCTTTATAAGAAGATAAGTTTTATTACTTAAAGTAATGGAGTAAAATTATTCTTAAAAGATATCCTTATAATCCCTCCATATATACAAGTTACAGAAGCTTAAACAGAATGCATACTTATTTTCAGTAAGTCCTAAGACTAACTCTCATATTTTTTTCTCACTTAAAAGCCATGACACAAATGCTCTCAACGCTTTAGCTCTGTGAGAAAACTTATTTTTTTCTTCAATGCTCATTTCAGCAAACGTAAGGTTCGAACCTAATGGTTTAAAGATTGGGTCAAACCCAAAATTGTTCTTTCCTCTAGCCTCAGTTGTTATTACTCCATCTACTCTTCCGCTAAAAATCTTAAGTTCTCCTCCTAATTCAACATAAGCCAAGGATGTCATGAAGTATGCTGACCTATCTACTATGCCGAAAAGTAATTTAAGTATGCCTTCGTAACCAATTGTTTTGTAAACATACGACGAATACACACCTGGAAAGCCATTGAGAGCGTTTATAAAAAGGCCTGAGTCTTCTATTATGAAACTTCTTTTTATAACTTTAAAAGCTTCTTCTGCGCACTTTTTGACAACTTCTTCTAGGTTATCAGCCTGAGGCTCAGTTACGTCAAGATCAACTTGTTCAAGTTCAATTCCAAAATCTTCAAGTATTTTTTTCGCTTCAAGAAACTTTCCACGATTGCCAGTTACGAAGATAAGTTTAGCTTTCATAGACACTTCTATTTTTTAAGTTCTATTAAACCTTAACTTTCATAAGTAAGTAACAAGAATAGTAATATTCTAGTTATTTTTAGAACACAAAAGATTCTTGATTGATTTTTAATATAAAGGCTTCTTGATGTTAACTTTGACCTTTAACTTTGATGGCGGGAAGTCCCCCTGCGAAAGCTGGGGGATGAAAGCCGAAAAGCTTATATTTTTCTCATTATATCTATCATCGTCTGCTTGGCTGGCAGACCTAGTAGGCATGGGACAGGCCGAAAGAGACGCCTGCTGAGGGCAAGACCTCCGTAACCCACCTTCCACACGGGTTCCTCGAAACGGTCTCACTTGCCGAGGCCTCCGCTGTGGGTG
>JAFNIV010000019.1 GCA_017601145.1 Candidatus Brockarchaeota archaeon | reverse complement strand
TCTGCTTGGCTGGAAGGGCTGGCAGACCTAGTAGGCATGGGACAGGCCGAAAGAGACGCCTGCTGAGGGCAAGACCTCCGTAACCCACCTTCCACACGGGTTCCTCGAAACGGTCTCACTTGCCGAGACCTCCGCTGTGGGTGAGTGGGGAGCGAGTCTGTCCGTGGAAGCAGGAAGCTCCTTGCGATAGCGAGGAGTAGTTCACTAAGTAAAACCACACCTATCTGAGTTTCTAACTCTGCGAAGGTATTTCAATAATTTTAAGTTTACCTAGGTTATGATCGGCTTAAATTAACGAGGATCTTTTTATGACAAAATGTTTAGGATGCTTGTTCCTAGAGTTTAACGAAAATTATTTTGGAAGAACTACCTCGTTACCATTTTTTGGAACAAAGGAACAGCAATAGCAAACGTTACTACTGTATAAATGCTTAAGGCTGTTAATTGCCAAGAAATTACTGAAATCGGAGCATTAAGTACCATAACTGCCTTAAATGCTGAAACAGTATAAACGAGAGGAAGAAGATAAGCCAAGTTTCTTAGCCATGTTGGAAGTTGAAGTGTAGGATACATGATTCCAGATATAAAAACCATTGGTAGTTGAATCATCATAAGTATTAATTGAGCAGATTCCTGATCGCTTACTAAGCTTGTTGCGATTATCCCAAGCCCAATAAATGAAAGTATGCCTAAAGTTAAAACTAATGCCATAAGAAAAATGTTCCCGTATATTTTTACACCAAACAATGTTACTGAAATAATCACTATTATCGTCCCACTTATTATTCCTCTTACAGCTTGTGCTAGTCCTTTTCCTATTACTATTGAAAACCTTGGAATTGGAGCTGCAAGAAGCCCCTCTAGCGTACCAAGTTCTCTTTCTCTAGAGACGCTCATGGCCAAACCTTGCAGCCCTCCTAAGACTACTGCCATTACTATAAATCCTGGCGCTAAGAATTCAAAACTACTTGGAGTTCCAGGTATAAGCCCAGAAAAATGAACATTTATTGCTTGAGTATTTTCTGAGAATCCAGGATTAAAAGTTGGCTTGAGGTTAAGGGAAGAAAAAATACTACTAAGTTCAGCTATTGTTGCGCTGTCAATCGTTGGATTAAGCTGGTCAACTATAACTTCAACATCAGCATGACCAACACTAGCAAGGGAATTTCCAGTTCCTTGTCTAAATATAACTATAGCATAAACATTTCCAGCAGCTAACTGGTTCTCTGCTTCAGCTAAAGAACTATAAGTTACTACATTAAAAAGTTTTGAAGATTCTGCTGACTGAACAAATTGGGAATAAAGCGCTATAGCAATTGAAGAATAATCTTGCTGAACAACTGCTATTGGAATATGATTAATTGTTCCTTCGCTTGGAAACATATAGCCAAAGAGAAGCATTAGTATTATTGGTAAAAGTATCATACTTACTAGTCTAGCTTTTATTCTATAGAATTCAGTAAGATCTTTTTTCATTACAAGATAAGCGTAATAAACTGTTTTAAAGTTCATCTACCAACCTCTCCTCTTTAATCTTCCAGAAAGTTCATCTCTTAGTGTTCTTCCAGTAAGTGCCAAGAATACTTCTTCAAACTTATCTGTGCTATATTTGTTCTTTAGTTCTTCTTTTCCTCCAACTGCTATTATTTTTCCTCTGTCCATTATTGCTACTTCTTCAGCTAGTTCATCTATCTCATACATATCATGAGACGTAAGAATTATTGTTAAGCCTCTGTCTCTTAAAGCCTTTATATAATCCCTGACCCACCTTACACTTTGAGGATCAAGAGTATTTGTTGGTTCATCTAGCATGAGTAGTTTTGGATCATGAAGTAAAGCTCTAATTATATTAACTCTTTGTCTCATTCCAGATGAAAAAATGCCAACAGGCTTATCTCTAACTTCCCAAAGCTTAGCTTCTTGTAGAAGTTCTTCTATTTTTCTCTTTAGGACATCGTCTTCTACTCCGTAGAGTTTTCCAAAGAAAGTTAAGTTCTCTATGGGTGTAAGAGGAGCATAAAGTATCAACTTTTCCTGAACAACCCCTATTACTTTCCTCACTTCGTTTGTTTCTTTTAATATGTCATGACCTTCTACTTTTGCCGTTCCATAGGTTGGTCTTAGAACAGTACAAAGCATTCTGAACAGTGTACTTTTTCCAGCACCATTTGGACCTAGAAGTCCAAAGATTTCTCCTCTCTTCACTGAAAACGTAGCATGATCTACTGCTACTAAATCTCCAAAAACTTTAGTTAATTCTCGAACTTCAACACTTAAGCTCATCTTCTTTTTCGCACCAATACTACGACTGCCACTAGAACTATAATAACAAGAATTCCAATTCCACTGTATAAAGTTGTGCTTACAGCTGATTCAAGCTGAGTTAAAAATCCTGGCTTTACTTCGAACTTAACGGGTATCCTTTGTAAGAATCTAACTCCAGGGGCTCCATTCTGATCCCAAGTAAGTACGATTGTTCCCTGATAAGTTCCTGGAGGAGCATCTGAGCTCACATCTAAAGAAAAAGTCAAGAGAGCTGTTGACGAAGGAGGTATATCGCCTAAATAATTGTAAACATTTCCACTTAGAGTACTTGGGAGAATAAGTTGAGCTTGAACATCCCTGGCAGTCTCATTTCCTACATTCTTTACCATGTATACTACATGAATGTTTGAATCACCTTGAAATAGACTATCATTTTTATAATTTACAGTAAAATTTGCTCTTGCAGCTACTGGAATCTGAAGCACTTTTTCGTAGATCAAGTTTCCATAAGTTATACGAACCAAAACAGAAGCAGTCATAGGAGATGAGGCATTATCGTAAACATTAAGAAGATAAGTTAGTTGAACAGGTTGTCCAGGAGGCAAAATTCCTATAGTATAAGAATTTGATGCCGAAGATAAAGATAAGGGTGAAAAAGGAAACAAACTGACGTTAACTTGATTTTCAGTTACGTTTCCAGAGTTTACTACAGATAGTATTAGCTGTATATTGCTGTCGCCAGGAAATATTCTAGAGTTGCTTAAAGCATATCCCTGAACAATAACTTGTGGAGATCCAAAGATGCTTACATTAGCTGTTTCAACAGTTTGTATGCCTCCATTATAGTTAATTATGAAATTGACTGGGTACGTACCGATTGTTGCATTTGAAAAAATGTTTAAGGTAAATTGAACTGGAATAGTAGCACCAGGGGGTATGAGCCCCACATAATTTGTTTCATTTGCAACATATATTGTAGTATTGTTTTCATTTATTGTATAATAAAAAGGAGGCCTAAATATAAGAGTAACGGAAGTGTTGTAAGCATTGTTAGTTCCTACATTTTTTAACTCGACTATAAGTGGAAGTCCCTTTGCACTAGGATATGCAAGTAAAGACCCTGAACCCCATTGAACATTTACTATATGTAAACTAGCGAATGTTGTTACAGGAACACTTAGAGTATAATCGAAACTACTTTTATAACCTGAAATTTCATACTCTATTTTAACTGGTAAAGAATAAACGCCAGTGCTACTGTTTGGTGCTACGCTCAGGTAAAATGTTGCGGGCACAGTAGATCCAGGAAGAATAAAACTAATATTCTCTGTATTATATTGAGAAGATAATGGATAACTTGGGTAAATTGTGACGTAAGCGTTATATGCTGTCTGTTTTCCTATGTTCGTAATATAAATTGAAAACGGAAGTAACTGAGATCCTGGCTCTGCAGAAAGAGGTACTTGCAGTGAGCCCCATGTTGATCCACTTATGCTTATAGTTGGCGCTGCCGCAACTTTAGATCCAAATACGAACAAATAAGCTAATAATGCTGTAACGACTAAGTATTTTGTATTCATCATGAAGCTTTCCACCCTTTTCCGCCTTA
Organism: Candidatus Brockarchaeota archaeon; assembly: GCA_017601145.1. Taxonomy (GTDB): domain Archaea; phylum Thermoproteota; class EX4484-205; order EX4484-205; family JAAOZO01; genus JAAOZO01. The sequence goes on along the minus strand of JAFNIV010000019.1, from coordinate 28,960 downwards.
TTATATCTTGTATTTATGTTTTTTTCTTGCGCTTATAACTTTTATAAGTTCTAAGATTACAACTAGAATTCGTAATTTTGTTCAGAACTAATGTATAAAAAGGGCATAGCTCATTTGAAGGAAAAGATTGCTCCAGAGTTATAAGTACCACATTTTTTAATTAGGTACAGATAGACAGGCAAACCTTAAAAGTTGTAAGAATGCATTTTTCTGGCATAGCAGAAAGACAATTGCGTTCCTTTGCTTTTAGAGAATGGCCAATCTAATGTACTATGTTCGTCTAGTTTAATAACTTTTATTTTTATTATATTTCATATTTCTTTTGTTTCAGTTGTGTATTTCTTGCATAATTGTTTTAGTACTTGAAAAATTCTTATGCATCCTAATGACAGCGAACGCTCCTATGAAAATAACCCTAGAAGCAAGAGAAACTGGATTAAACTTTCCAGTTCTCACAGTTACGCTTTTTCATAATAAGTACTTCGACAAATCCAATTAGTGCTACTGTAAACGATAAGAATGAATAGAAAAAGTAAAATAGAAGGAATTCAAGTATCGAGAAGTTGTAGCCTAGCTTTTTAGAAGAGATATAAAAAATAACAAAAAATACTAAAGTACTTACTATCATTGTCATTATTCCCTTAATAAAGCTAATAGTCACAGTTGGTTTAAGCCAAGATAGTGCTATAGCAGATATGAAAGATTGTTGTATGTACCCAGCACTTAGTATAATAGTTGTTGATATGCCATAGATCATTGAATTTGGAACTAAAGGATAAAAAATTAATGAGAAAAAAGAGGGGAATAGGAAGACAAGAAATGGAAAGAAAACTTCAAAGTTTTTAACTATTTCTAGCATTAATTTTTTATTGTATACTGCAACAATTTCAGCACCACCTTTAGCCCATCTTAACCTTTGTTTAAACCACTTTCTTAGGCTAGAATGTGTATAACAATAAACAAAGATATTTTCACTGTACTTTAGCTTATATCCATTCATGAAAAGTCTAATTGCAAGATCTATATCTTCTGTTATCATCTTATTAAAACCATCAAGCTTAAGCAAAACTTCTTTTTTTATTGCAAATGCTGCACCATTTAACGTTATTAGCTTCTTAGTAGACTTAAATGAGAGCCAAGAAAAAATGTTTAAACTAGCATAATCGTAGTAAATTAACTTTGCAAGAAATGAGTCACGAACAATTATTTTTCTTATGTCTAGAGCATCATATCCTTTTATCTCTTCAAATACCTTCCTTAAAAATTCATTACTATCTGGAAGCTCAACATCTCCATCCAAAAACAATATAACTTCGCCATTGCAAAATGAAAGAGCTTCGTTTATCGCATTAACTTTTCCAACCCTTTCTTTATGTATAACAACTTTTATCCCATCAACTTTTTCAATTTCTTCTTTTGTCTTTTCTGTAGGTTCATCAATAACTACTATAATCTCCTTATCTAAATCCTGTTTCAACAGTACTTGGATATTCTTTCGTAATATAAAGGACTCTCTGTATATTGGAATAACAACACTAACTTTCACTTTTTTACTTTCACATGTTACATTTACTAAGTTTCTTTCTGTCTGTAATTGATTAAGTGAACTTGAAGGGCATGAATGTTGATTGTTTTCCATTCTTTCCTTATACCAAAACAATACTTAACAAGTATAAAAATTTTTACATTTTCATAATTTTTACATATCTAATATTTTTAACTTCAAAATTTAAACGCTTAAACTCTTTAATATATTTAGTTAAGTAAAGTTTAATATTACTTCAAGATATCCTAAAAGTTTATTAACTCTTGTATTTTTCAGCGCTAACTCTATCGTATTCAGTTCTTCATTACTCAAACTAATGCTAACACTTTCTGCAACATCTCTTACTTGATTATCGTTTTTTACTCCTGGTATTGGCACAACACAGCCGTGTCTCATGGTCCAACTTAGTACAACTTGAGTTACAGTTTTTCCCTTACTTTTTGCTATGTTTTGAAGTACACTATTTAATGTTTCAAGCTTTTTTATGTTTGATTTCGAAAACAAAGGGTTTATTTTTCTTACAATTTCTTTCGGTTTGTAACTTGAAGTTATCTTTCCTGAAAGTAAACCTTGAGCTAATGGGCTATATGCTATTAAAGTTATCTTTTCTTTCTGAGCATAAGGTATTAGATCTTTTTCAACATTTCGTGAAAGCATGTTGTACAGAACTTGATCGCTGGCGATATCATTCTTTTCTAAATGTTTTCTAGCGTTTGAGAGTTGCTTTAAGTTGAAGTTGCTAACTCCAATTGCTCTTATCTTTCCGAAGTTTAATAGTTTTTCTAAAGCTTTCATGGTCTTACTTATTGGAACTAATGGATTTGGCCAATGAACCTGGTAAAGGTCTATTTCCTTTATTCCTAATCTTTCTAAGGAACCTTGACAAGCCTTTTCAAGAGATTTCTCATCTAGGTGCCATGGAGAAACCTTAGTTGCGATGACAAAGTTTTCTCTTCCATATTCTCTTACCATTTCTCCAACAAGCTTCTCAGATTTTCCAAATGCATACATCTCAGCTGTGTCGATAAAGTTAATTTCGTTTTCATATATTGCCTTAAATGCTTTTCTTACTTCGATTTCAGAATAAGACTTTTCGTAGCCCCACTCTTTCGCACCCCATTGCCAAGTACCTATTCCAATCATTGAAACCCTTATTCCAGTTTTGCCTAATTCAACGAATCTCATTTATCACACTCCTCGGCTGAAGTCGGAGATTCCTGTTTCTAAGGTGCTCATTGGCTGGTTGTTCATTGCCCCTTTAGGCTTCCAATTTATCCCGTTCCACCTTAGAAGCAATAGGTGTACCAAGCGGTACTGGATTAAAAAGACTTTGTTCCTAGAATGTTGACGGTTTGGCACATTTTTACACAGTCTGTTATTGCATTTAAACTTATCGAAAATATCCATGGTTAAAGTAATAGACTTTCTTGTCAAAAGTTATGTAAATTTCATAAGCACTTAGAAGAAATAAGTTTTTCTTATAGAGTATTTTACAATTTTGGATTAGTTTAAAAGAAATCAGAGTTATTTTGAATAAGTAACAACTTGATTATAAAATGAACCACTCAAGGACTAGGTTAGCTTTCTAGCATCTTTCCATCTACAAGTTCCATCAACATTGGTAAAGGCTCAAACCTAGCATTAAAAATTATGAAGCAATGCTTCGTTCTTTAACCTCTAAAAGAAGTGGATGTGAAATTTATATCCGTGATTCATAAGATGTTTCAGCATATAGCACACTAAAACTTTTTATGTCAATCGCCTCATAGTAACTATAGAATACTTATTTTTAAAGGAGGAGGAACAATTAAAGCCCACAATTTGAATATTGTTTACAACAATTATTAGAGGAATCAATAAAAATAAGAAAAATATCTATTTTTATGATAAGTTAATATTCTACTAAAGGTAACCTAACTGGTTTGTTTTCAATCGAACTTTTTTCTGCAGCTACAGCAGCGTCTATTGCCTTTAGTCCATCTAAAGGTGAAGCAAAAACAGGTTTGTCTTCTATTATGCTACTTATGAAATCTTCCATTTCTTTCTTGTACATGACGATGGGATCTTCCTTTATAGTTACTTCTCTTAAACTTTCATTTTTACCACTAACTTCCATTGTTCCTAAAACATATCCCTTAACACTAACAGTTCCTTCTTTACCGACGATCCCCCAACTTTCATAAGTATGAGTAGCAGTCCAACTTTGAAGTACACTTGAAAAAGCACCATTCTTATGGGTAAATATTATGTAGGCATTATCTTCAATGCTTATACCCTTCCTTTCTGTCTTGTATTGAGCAAGAGCTGAAGTTATATCACCAGCAAACCAAATAAATGAGTCTATCATATGAATTGTATTTTCAATTACCATTCCTCCACTCTTACTTTTTTCAACAAGCCAACTTACTGGAGGTAAAACGCCAATTGCTGTCCCTATTGCTACTCTCCACAACGCAACAGGTTCGCCTACTACGTTATCTTCAATTAGCTTTTTAGCATACTTGAACATACCATGATGTCTTAAACAAAAACCAACTGCAAACTTTACGTTACTTTTTTTCCACGTTCTATAGATCGTGTACGCATCTTCCAGAGTGGCAGCTAAAGGCTTTTCTAGAAATACATGCTTATTTGATTTTATAGCGTCCACGGCAATTTCCTTATGGGTGTCTGGTGGAGTAGCTATAACAACAGCATCCAGATCCTTTAGCTCAAGAACGTCTCTATAGTCAGTAAAAAATTTGCTCACTTTGAATTTGCTAGCAGCTTGTTTTGCTCTCTCTTCTATTGTGTCACATGTAGCCACTAGGTTGACCTGCTCGATTTCTGACAAGTTTGGTAAGTGCGCATAGTTAGCGATGTTACCACAGCCTATTACAGCTATATTTAGTTTCCTCATTTTGAGTTACAATTATAAGAGGAACTGTACTATAAAAAGCTTACCTTACTAGGAGAAAAAGATAAGATTAAGATAACAGCCCTTTTTAAAAAAGTTACTATAGTTATCCTGCACGTCAGTAAAATAAGCTGGCTCTAGGCCTAAATAGAAAAAAGAGAAATACGTTCTGGATGTAAGAAGGCTTGTTTGTTCATCCTGACGAAGAAAGCATTAGAATTTTCTAAAAAGTAAAAGAAACTTTGGAAGTTATAACAGACAATCCTCCTTCACGTTTGTAATTCCAAAACTTGTTCAAAGCGGTGGCCATAAAGTGCAATTAAGCTAAGAATATACAATCAAGATTTGAGATTTCACCTTAGAAAGATACATAAGTTGTGAAAACTAAAGAAAGTTTTTAGGTACACAGGAGATCTTATAAGTTAGGGAGGATACAAACGCAGACCATGAGGACCATAGACAAGCTTCAGGAGCACTAAGTAATGTTCTCAACAACTTATTTGTGATCAGGATTTGCAATAAAATTTAGATAGCACCGCTAATAGAGCACCAAACGAACAAACTAAAGAAAAGATCTTAGATAGAGTTAAACAGCTTGCTAAAAAATATGATTTCAAAGTTATTAGCGTATCGCAAGTGCTTGATAAGGAGATAATACTTGGTGCAATTGTACTTGAGATTACAGACAAAACAACAACCAATTGTAGAGGATCTGGTAAGGCCTGAATGCGTGTAGTTGTATCAAGGCCATTTGGTGAACTTGCACCAATACTAACGTTCATATCAAGTTTATTGATGGTTACAATAGCTAGTAGTTTACTTAATTCAAGCTCTAGGAATTAGCAGAAATTTCTAACTTTGATTCCATAAAAATACTTAATTGTGAACGTTTTTATAACAGTTAGCTCATACATAAAAAATGAAACAATGAAATGAAGATTCTTTTTGCTTCTTCTAGTGTTGGCTTGGGTCATATAGTTAGAGACGTTCGTCTCTCAAACTATATGCACTGGGCTAACATAACATGGATTACATCTGGAATTGCTTTAAAATACTTAGAAGCCAAAAAGGTTAAAATTCATGAGGCATCCTATAGCTTGGATGGATTAGATAAGATAGTGGAAGAGATGTTTAAAGGAGGAGTTCTTAAGATAAGCCCAAACAAGCTCCTTAAGTTATATAATATGGTGAAGAAAAACAGTATAAGATTAAACGAGCTAGTTAACTTAGACGATTTTGATGGTGTTGTAGCTGATGAGTTTTGGGAACTTTTATTTTTAGAAAGGCCAATGACAAAAAATGTATTTATAACTGATTTTCTAAAATTTAAACCTCAAACCAATTCTATAACGCAAATTTTACTACTGCCTTATGTTAACAAAGCACTACACCAGAAACTTAAGGATTTTGGGGCTAAAATTTACGTTGGTTTAAGACCAATTTCAACTAGAGAGTTTGATTTTTATGGACAAATTTTTACTCATGAAGCTAACGAGGATTGCACGGAAAGAAAGACAGACGAAGAAGATTTTATTCTAATAAACCTTGGCGGGACATCTGCTGGCTATAATTTGTTAAGTAAAGCTACTCCCATCTTAAATAAATTGAAACTTAATGTCAAAGTAATAGGATCATCCAAACATTTTACTTCAAACCCACTTCCTTATATCTGTCGTTCGAAGTTAATAATATCTATGGCTGGTTATTCTAGCCTAATAGAACTTTCGCGCTTTAAAAAGAAAGGAATAATTGTTCCTCTAGCTGGTGACTTTGAACAAGAAGATAATGCAAGAGTATTTTACGATAGACCTGGCTATCGTATTCTAAGCTTCAGTAAAATTGAGAAGCTCTTAGAAAGATATATCTTAGAAATTTTTAACGAAAACCCAAATCCACCTATTTTCAATGATGGCTCAGAAAAAATATCTGAAAGGTTAAGACTTGTTTTTCAATCTAAAAACACATAAACCTTTTAGTAAAGCTTAAATACCTTTTGTATAACATTGTTATAAGATATGACTAAAGATTATGACCTAGTAATCTTAGGCCATGGTTCAGCCGCTTTCGCAGCAGCAATAAAAGCAAACGATCTTGGAATAAGGACAGCGATGATCGGCTATAATATTACTAAAGGTACACTTCTTGGAGGAACATGCGTAAATGTTGGGTGTGTGCCGAGTAAATACCTCATAAATATTTCAAGGTTTTACCGTTTAACAAGGATGAACTCTATTGAAGGAATAAAGATCGGAGACGTAAGTATAGACTTTAGGTATGTTATAGAAAGTAAAGAGAAAATAGTTCAAGAACTTAGAAAAGAAAAATATGAAGATGTACTAAGCGAACTTGAGAACGTAACTTACTACAATGGATTTGCAAAATTTGCTTCAAATAAAGAAGTAAAGATAGGTAAAGATACAATTTATGGAAAGAAGTTCATAATAGCTACTGGAACAAGGCCTAACATACCAGTAATAAAAGGGATAAACAATATCGATTATTTAACGAATGAAGAGGCGTTAAGCTTAAAAGAAATTCCACGCTCTTTATGTGTTGTAGGTGGAAGAGCTTTAGGTTTGGAATTTGCTCAGATGTTTTCTAATTTTGGTTCAAAAGTTGTTGTGATACAACGAAGCAATAGAATTCTTCCAACATATGAACCAGAAATATCAGATGAACTACGAAGAATACTAGAAGAAGATGGAATTGAAATCTTTTCAGGAGTACAGATAAATGAAATCACAAAGAAAGGAGAGCTAAAAGTAATAAATGCATCTACCAATGGAAAGAAGATTAGTGTCGAATGTGAAAAAGTACTTTTTGCAACTGGACGGAAACCTAACACTGAAAACTTAAACTTAGATAAAGTGGGTGTAGCTACAGATAAAGATGGCTTCATAATAGTAAACGAGGAAATGCAAACTTCTGCTACTAATGTTTGGGCTGCTGGCGATGTTGTTGGTTATCCAATGCATGAACCTTTGGCAGCAAAGCAAGGAGCAGTTGCAGTTGAAAACATATTCCTTTCTTCTAGAAAGAAAGTCAATCTAAACGAAGTACCAGAAGTTGTGTTTACTTATCCTGAAGTAGCCAAAGTTGGACTTACTGAAGCCGAAGCTGTAAGAAGAGGAGCAAGATGCTCATGTAAAGTGCTTCCTCTTTATTATTTGCCAAAGGCAAGAATTATTGGAGAGCACAGAGGACTAATGAAGCTTGTAATTGATGCTGAGAACAAAAAAGTTATTGGAGCAAACATTTTAGCTCCAAATGCTTCTGAAATTATCCATGAGTGCACGCTAGCAGTAAAGCTTGGGCTTACAATAGATGATCTTATTGACACTGTACATGTTTTTCCAACGTTTTCTGAGTTAGTAAAACTTACAGCACAATCGTTTTACAAGGATGTTTCTAAACTTAGTTGCTGTTTCGATTAGTTGCTAACAATTTTTATCGAGCTAAGATTTATGGCACGATTGTAATAAAACAAAAGCCATAATAACACTAATCAAACGTAGCGATAGTTCGTCTTTTCTCGTGGATTTCGTGACTGAGTTCATAGAAACTAAGAAATAGACCCAAGACTTTCAACAAAATTACTAAATACGCCATTTCTGTTTGAAAGGTTTTATGTGAAAGTCCTGGTGCCACAATTCAATTGTCTACTAATAGCATTTTGCTTTGTATCTAGTAACAAATTTGACTCTGCTTAAACTTTCATTGGCGAAGCTTTAGTTTGAAAACTCACGTAGCTTATTTAACCAAGGATGCTGTAAGCGCTTTTATTATACTTCTATCGGAAAGAATTCGGTCTTTAACTAAAAGTCTCCTAACTTTATTTTTGATCATTATAGTTATAGCTTGTAATATAGTTGCTTCAAGGTACTCTGACCATTGGATATATCCAAGTTGACTAATTGCAATACTTTCTAAGTTGTCTGTTAACCTGAATATATGAAAGACTTTGCTATACCTAGTGATCCTATAGAGCTTATAGGTTTATTTTCATCTAGAACAAGAGTATAACCATAGCTAGTAGCGATCATTCTTTTTATAAGGATACTTAATTCTTTGTCTAATCTTACAGTTAATAATTTCCAAGTTGCATCTCTACTCGAAATTTTGTAAAGTACAGACCAATTGTTCTTTCTAGATTGTCTGATGGCATCAAGTATATTATAGCTTCCAATAAATCTATGAACAAAATCCTCTTCGGTTACTAAAGCAGTGTCTACAATTAAACGCCGATAAGAAAGGTGCTATAGCAACTGGATCACTAGATTTAGTTGAGAAGTGATGAGGAAAAAACTTCTAACACTTGATTAACTTTTAAGTTTGACATAAACTTATCACAACTCATAAGAACTTAAGTTCTTTTTGCAAAAAACTTCAGATGAGTTTTTACCTTTTAGCAGTAACTTTTATGGTTCAAAATTTTCTTTTTATGAGTCTATTCGTGAATTTTTAAGTTTCAATTATCGCCAATACACCTCCAAGAACACCAAATATAAACCCTAAGAAAAAACCGCCCATCGAAAAAATACTTAGAGATGAAAATACAATTATAAGGACACCCAAAAGCAAGTTTTCTTTCTGTCTACTTCTAAGCATTAGCGAACTAACAAGTACCATTATTCCACTAGTTGCTCCAACTGCTAGGAAAAACCATGCCCATTTCCCCCAGAAATAAGACATCATTTCTGCCATCATATGCCAATGGTAGGTTTCAGGGGTTTCATTTGGATAAGTAGGAAACATAGATAAAACCTGCATAATGAAAAAGATTAATGAGTTTAATAATATTAATAATCCTGAAGTTAAAGAGAAAGCAAATGCTAGATTTGCTTTTTTACTTTCGCTCACGAGAGTTCGCCTTAAAAATATTTAGCTTAAAACTTAGTATCAACAGCAACCACGACTACGAGCTTCTTTATGTTCATGAACATTTCCTACATATTTTTGTGGATTATTCTGAAAAGTTTTGAGACAATCTTCAGAACAGAAGTAGTAAGTTACTCCTTCATATGTTGTTTTCCATTGTGTTTTGTTTGGCTCTACTTCCATTTTACAAACTGGGTCTTTTACCACCACTAATCACCAACATTTTTTATAACAGACTTATATTTAAATGTTGCATGAAGGTGCAAAAACGTTAATTTTCATTCGTGTTTAGATAAGAATACTCTCAAAGACTAGATGTTGAAACTAAGAAGATGAAGAACACTTAAGGTTCTTAAGGGAATTGCGGGACCTTGTTCTTATTTGAGATGGAAATGGTATAAGTAGCTTTAAATGATAGCTTTTTAAAAGAAAACTTTATAACAACGTTATAAAGAATTGAGTGCGCCGCCAAAATGACAACGTTGCCTAGGGAAAACAAAACTCTGGAAACGCAAAGATTACCAAAATATACGAACTTTAGATTCTTAAGAAAAGGTGAAAAAACTAATGGCTAAAGATCCTGTTTGTGGAATGTATGTTGACGAAAACAAAACACCATTTAAAGTAGAACGGGGAGGAATCACCTACTATTTTTGCAGCCAAAATTGTTTAGATACGTTTCTTAGACCAGAAAAGGAGCTAAAGTATCTCAAAAGGATGACCATCTTTGCACTTGGAATAGGAAGTCTTGTTGCATTTTTTGAATACATACATCCAATTAATTGGATTTTTCCTAACTACTTATGGCTCTTTATACTAGCAACTCCAATTCAGTTCATTGCTGGTTGGAAGTTCTATTTGGGAACAAGAGATGCGATAAGGGCAAGACAAGCAAATATGGATAGCCTAATAGCTATCGGAACCACTACAGCATGGCTTTACAGCACAATCTACACTTTTCAAAGTTTAGGATGGATTCCCGAAATTTTTCCAAAAGTTACTGGAGGTGGACCAGAAGTTTATTTTACTGAAGGAGGATTAATTATAGGTTTCATTCTTCTTGGTAAAACCATGGAACATATTGTAAAAGGAAAAGCATCTGAAGCAATAAGAAAACTACTTGACCTTCAACCAAAGATAGCTAGAGTTTTAAAAGATGGTAAAGAAGTTGAAGTTCCTGTTGAGAAAGTTGAAGTGGGAGATATCATTATCGTAAGACCTGGAGAAAGTATTCCAGTTGATGGAGTAGTAATTGAGGGTTATTCTTCTGTTGATCAATCCATTGTTACTGGAGAAAGTATTCCGGTTGAGAAGAAAGTTGGAGATGAAGTTATAGGTGCTTCTATTAACAAAATGGGCATGCTTAAAATTAAAGCAACAAAAGTAGGCTCAGATACAACGTTAGCGCAGATTGTAAAAATGGTAGAAGAAGCAATAGTTTCAAGAGCACCAATGCAGAGGCTAGCTGATGTTGTAGCGTCTTACTTTGTTCCAGCAGTTATACTCATAGCAATAGGCGCATTTGCATTTTGGTATTTTATTTTTGGATTACCTCTTGGTCTTGCTTTAACTGTAATGATATCTGTGTTAATCATTGCTTGTCCTTGTGCTTTAGGTATAGCTACACCATCAGCTATAATGATTGGTGCAAGTAAAGGAGCACAACATGGGGTGTTAATCAAAAGTGGAGAATACCTAGAAAAGGCATACAAGATAAAAACAATAGTGTTTGATAAAACAGGAACTCTTACAAAAGGTGAACCTTCTGTTACTGACGTAATAGCATTAAAGGGACTAAAGGAAAGCGAAATTTTAAGACTTGCGGCAATAGCTGAAAAAAGTTCTGAGCATCCATTAGGTGAAGCTATTATAAAAGAAGCAGAAAGGAGAGGTATCAACCTTATGTATCCGGAGGCATTTGAATCAATACCAGGGCGTGGTATTAAGGCAATGTATAAAGGAAATGAAATACTGCTCGGAAACAGAAAATTAATGTTAGATTATGGAATAAACTTAGAAGATATAGAAGATGTCTTGAAAAAGCTTGAAGATGAGGGAAAAACAACAATAATACTAGCGGCAAACAGAAAAATTTTAGGAGTAATAGCTGTAGCAGATACAATAAAGGAATATGCTCTTGAAGCCATAAAAGAGCTAAAAAGAATGGGTATTGAAGTAATAATGCTTACAGGAGATAACAGGAGAACAGCACAAGCGATAGCAAGAAAGTTAGGTATACAAAGAGTGCTTGCAGAAGTTTTGCCAGAAGATAAAGCTAAAGTGATAAATGAGCTTAAGAAAGAAGGAAAAATTGTAGCTATGGTTGGAGATGGAGTAAACGACGCACCAGCATTAGCAGCTGCGGATGTTGGTATAGCTATTGGGAGTGGAACAGATATAGCGAAAGAAACAGGAGGAATAATACTCATTAAAGATGATATAAGAGATGTAGTTGTAGGTATAGAACTGAGTAGAGTAACTGTAAGGAAGATAAAAGAAAATTTATTTTGGGCTTTCTTTTATAATGTTGTACTTATTCCAGTAGCAGCAGGCATGTTGTATCCCTTCTTCAGGATACTATTAAATCCGATTTTTGCAGCAGTAGCAATGGCTTCTAGTTCAATAACAGTAGTATCAAATTCTCTACTATTAAACACTTATAAAACATCTATATTAAAAAAGAGTTAAAATTTTAGTAACGTGAATAGCATTTCTAGACTACTTTACGACTGTTCCTTCTCTTGAAAATCAAAAATTTGGAATTCATTAGAAAAAAATGCAATTTTGCTGAATAGTAAAAATAAACTTTTTTAGTGTTTGTGAGCATCTTACGTAAGCCATTTAATCTCTTTCCTTACACTTCCGAGTTGAAGTACCTAATGAGTTTTCTTGCGATTATTCTTGCAATCCTTTCTTGAGCTTCTTTAGTTTGGGAGCCAATGTGAGGAGTAACTATTACATTGCTAAGCTTTATTAGTTTAAACTCCCATGTTTCCTTTGGAGGCTCGTTTTCGAGCACATCTAAAGCTGCTGCAGAAATTTTCCCATTTTCTAGAGCCTTAAGAAGTGCCCTAGTGTCCAATACTGCACCTCTGCTGGTGTTCACTATTATTGCTCCATCTTTCATAAGACTTATTTCATTTTCACCAATTAGATGATAAGTTTCTGAATTAAGTGGAACGTGAAGACTTATAACATCTGAGCTTTTTAGAAGCTCAGGAAGTGTTTTTACAACTTTTACACCTAAAATTTTTCCTTCTCTTTTGATATCCCTCACATCATAAGCAACTACGTTCATTCCAAAAGCTTTTGAAACTGTTGCTACTCTCCTTCCTACCCTACCAAAGCCTACAATACCAAGCGTCTTTCCATTTAGTTCAGAGCCCATTGGCTTAGTCCAAAGCCCATTCTTTACTTCTAAACTAGAGTGAAGCACTTTTCTTAAAGCCATAACCATTAGGCAAAATGTTAATTCAACAACAGAGCTGATGGGTGCTTCTGGCGCGTTTATGACCTTTATACCTCTACTTAAAGCTTCAGATACATCTATGTTATCTAAGCCAACTCCCGCTCTTGCTATAATTCTTAGCTTCTTTGCCTTTTTAAGAAGGTTTTTATCAACTCTTGTCTTACTTCTAACAATTAATGCGTGAACATCCTCAACCAAGTCATTAGCTTGATTACACATATCTTCTTTAAGACAGATAACTTTAAAGCCAGCTTTTTCCAATGTTTCAGTTAAGGTTAAACTTACAGGTTCAGTTATAAGAACTTTATATGAGTTATTCCTAATTACATCTAAGCTGTTATTCACCACAACCACCTCCTAAGAAGACTAGCGGCTGTGGTCTAACATGACCAGCATGATGAGGAGCAGAAAGCTTCCTTCTTTACAAAGTATAAACCATTTTCAGTTCTCTTTTTAATTTTTGTTACTTGCATCTTTCTGCTCCCTTTTGTTAGTAGGACAAATTTTTTGAAGTATTTAAAGTTTACTCTGATTAATTCACACTCTTTGTGACTAATTCGAAAGATTCTTAGTTTTTCTGGTTTTAGCCCTCATCACGAGTTCGGTACTGTCAATTGTCTTGTTATGCGCATATAGCCCATAGCCAGCTTTAGGGTATTCTAGTCTTTAAGGAGACTCACTCAAAACCTTAATGAATAAAGCAATATTTTATCGTTAACGACGATTCATCTCCACGCTTAGAGCTAGAGCTTTCTTGCCGACTTGACGAAAAATAATGCTGAACATGAATTAGCTTATCATTCTTGACTAAAAGTGGTTGAGAAAATCTCAAACGGAAAGCTTAAAATTTGAATTAATTTAAAAAGAACACAACAGAATAGAATGAGTATCAATGCAACAAAAGCTCTAAAAGATTTCCAAAAATTTCATGGAAAGGAGGTTACAGTTAAACCCTTAGCTATAAAAGGTAATAAAATTTCTATTCTGTTTGGTGGAAACATTTGCAACACATGTGGTATTTACGATTATTTTGAGGACTTTCTTATTTCTCTTGAAAAATTTTATTCAAGCCCATGGATTATAACTTCAATAGAAGACATGCGTACAACTTACAAAGTTACATACACACATGCTGAGTTTATAAATGATCTGAAAAGTTTAAAGGAAGAAATAGGTAAAAAAGTAAGTAAAAAGCTAATTGAGTTCGAAGAAGTAAGGAAAAAAGGAGAGAAAGAAATCTTTAAGGAGTTGTGCTTTTGTATCCTTACTGCAAACTTTACAGCAAAAGGAGGAATAAGAATTCAAGAAGCAATTGGAGATGGTTTTCTAACATTTTCAAAAGAAGAACTTGAAGATAAGCTAAAGTCTCTAGGACATAGATTTCCAAGTACTAGAGCTGAATATATTTTTGAAGCTAGGAAACATATAAAAACTATACTTGAGCTCATAAACTCAAGTCTATCAGGAAAAGAAATTAGAGAATACTTAGTGGAAAAGGTAATGGGTTTAGGGTATAAGGAAGCAAGTCATTTTTTAAGAAACATTGGTTACAAGGACGTTGCTATTGTTGATAGACATATTTTAAGATTTTTATTTACGCACAACTTAATTAGCTTCAGCGACAAAAGTTTAACTAGAAAGAGATATCTTGAAGCCGAAAGAGTGCTAGAAGCAATAGCAAAGAAACTTAACTTAAGTTTAGCTGAACTTGACCTCTATATTTGGTATAGAATGACTGGTGAAATACTAAAATGACAATAGACAATTCAAACATCGATACTGTAATATCATTACTTGAGAAGGAAGTGAAGGGAGAAGCTTACGTAACACGAATCTCAAAGAAAGATAGAGATCCATTCAAAGTACTAGTTTCTACAGTTTTAAGTGCTAGAACAAAAGATGAAGTAACTGAAAAAGCTTCTGAAAGACTTTTTTCAGAAGTTAAAAAACCAGAAGATATTTTAAACGTAAGCTTAAGAAAACTTGAAAACTTAATCTACCCTGTTGGATTTTATAAAGTTAAAGCAAGAAGATTAAAAGAACTTTCTAAACGCTTAGTTGAAGAATACAATGGAAGAATACCAAGCAATCTTGATGAGTTGCTTAAATTGCCAGGTGTTGGAAGAAAAACTGCAAACTTAGTTGTTACTCTTGCTTTTAACAAGTATGGAATTTGTGTTGATACGCATGTACATAGAATAGTTAATAGGTGGGGCTACGTAAAAACAAAAACTCCTGCTGAAACTGAAGTTGCACTAAGAAAAAAACTACCTAAGAAATATTGGAAAAAGATAAACAATTTACTAGTCGTTTTTGGGAAGGTAACATGCAAGCCTACAAAACCAACGTGTAATGAGTGCATTATAGGGAAATATTGTCCAAGAATAGGAGTAAAAACCTATTAAAGAGTTAACCTATACCAAGTTTATTATGTCTTGAATAAAGAATGGCAGAATTATTAACAATGCGTCCATTGCGATCATTGACAGCAACATTAATTTTGGTACCTCGATTTTTTCTTCGTATCCGTGTGATAAAACTAAGCATCTTATTACTTTTAAGTAATATGGGAAAGACAGGATAAACGATACCATTACAACTAAGAGAATAGCTACTGTTCCTAAAGACATTCCCAAGTTAACTATTGCAATTAAAGAAAAGACCTTCGAGAAAAACCCTAACGTTGGCGGAAATCCCATCAAACTTAGTACTGATAAAAGTACTGTAAATTTAATTTCAAAAGGAATGTTTCTTTTTTTAATTTCATTTAAACTTAGTGTTGAATAACTTCTTGATATAAAACCAGATACAAAGAACAAGGAAGATTTTGCAATAGCATGAGCCAAAAGTTGAAGGATCATTGCTTCAATAGCAAGTTTAGACCCTATAGAAACTAATAAAGTGGAAACTCCAAGGTTAAATATGGTCGAATAAGCTAACAGCCTCTTAAAGTTGTCTTGCGCAAAGGCAAGTATGTTTGGAAAAATTATCGAAAAGAAAGAAATCAAGAAAAGAGTTTCTCTCCACCACCATTCATTGCTTGGAAAAATAAGTGGCATGAACCTTGAAAAGGCGTAAACTCCAAGCGTTACCACAACGCCAGACGAAGATGAACATACTGGAGCCAATGCACTTGCATAAAGATCTGGCAACCAAAAATGAAGTGGAAACAGAGCAGCCTCAATACCAAAACTGATCATTAGTAAAGACTGAATTAATAGGGAAACTTTTGGGTCTATTTTGCTAATTTGAGCTGGAAGAAGTTGTAAATTTAAGGTGCCAATACTACCATAAATTAAAGCTATTGCAAAAAAGTAAAAGCCGCTACCTATACTAACCATCCTCATGTACCTTACACTTGCCATTACTGAAGGCGCATTTCTTGTAAACAATGAGATCAGGATAACTATTATTGCTACACCTTCATAAAGAATGAAAAAAGTAAACAAATCTCCTGCTGTAACTGTTCCAAGAGTTAAGGAGTACAAGAACAAGAAAGAAGAATAAAAATCTGTTTGGTCTACTCTGTTGCTCATATAATCAAAGCTGAAAAGTAATGAAATAACAAAAACAACTGAGAACATAAGCAAAAATAACAATGAAAAATTGTCTATAAACATATACGCTCCATTTATGTCACCATAATAAAGGTTACTAATTTTAGCATGAATTAAGTAAAAAGTAAGTATAAGTGGGGGCAAAGATGATAAGAAGCTTAATATCTTTATCATATTTTGTCTTTCGTTGAAGAATCTTGAAACAAAATAAACTACACACCCGCCTATAGCTGGAGATAAAAAGACAACTAAAGTTAATAACGTACTTATCATTTTATGGCTATCACCAACATTACTGAGAGATATATTAAAAACCCAACTAGTACAAGAAGTATGTAAAAGCTTGTCGAGTACTTCTCTACCTTATTGAACTTCTTACACATCCTAGAAAAATGCTTATAGTAAGAATAAATACTTACTCCTTCGCATGCTGTTAGTTTGTTAATCGTTAACAGAACATAACTTATCGAATTAGGTATTGCTTTAAAGGAAACTATTGAAAGTAAAGAAATTGCAGCAAATAATACCAAGATCACTAAACTATTAAAAGAAAATAATACAGTAAATTCTAAACTTAAGTTTATCTGAGCTGCTAAGAACAAAAATAAGAAATTTAAGACTAATGTGAATAACGAAAGAATAAACGTGAGTAAAGACATGTTTCGGATTTCTCGCGAGTCTTCTTTCTTTGCACCTTTTTCTGTTGTAAACATAGTTAAAAACTTAAAAGAGTAAATAGGAGTAAAGAAGGATAGTATTAATACAACAGCATAAATTATTGCACTATAGTTCTTTATAGAATGAAGTAGCAATTCTTTGCTTAAGAATCCAGAAAAAGGTGGAAAACCAACTAATGAAAAAACAGCCATGGTAGTAGAAAGAAAGAGAACTACATTTTCTCTTATGTTAATTTTTATTTCTTCGAGGTTATTGGTATTGTAAACGTGAATTATTATACCAGCAACTAGAAATAAAGTAGCCTTTAGTACCGCATGAGAAATAAATTGAAAAGTAGAATACCATGTAGCAGATAAACTTTGAGACAAAGAAAACCCAATCAAGATAAGTCCGATTTGGCTGATTGTAGAGTAAGCCAAAAGTCTCTTGATGTCCTTCTCAGCAATTGCATTTACAGAAGCTACTGCAACTGTAGGTAAGATGACTACTATGGCTAATGACTGAAAAGTTGAATTACTTACTAAGAAAGGATCAAATATGAGAAGTCTTCCTATTAGTACCAAGGGCGCCTTTACAATTGTTGCAGAATGTAAAAGTGCACTAACTGGAGTTGGTGCTACCATAGCATCAGGCAACCAGCTAGAAAATGGAAGTTGCGCTGCTTTGCCAATTATTCCCAAAATTAGAAAAAGTGAAAGTATGATAACAATATTAGGACTTATCTGTTTAAAATTTAGAACTTGTTGCAAAAGAGTGTAGTCTAACGTTGGTGTTCCACTTTTGTAAGTTAGAAAATATAAAACTATAATGAACGCAAGAAGAAAAACATCTGAAACTGAAGTATAAAACAAAGCTTTTAAACTTGAGTAGACCGATTGATCACCTAAAGTAGAAAAAACTTTGTCTGTAGAAGTTTTAGATGAATCATAGTAGTATGAGATTAAAGCCCAGCTACATATACCAATTGCCTCCCAACCTATAAATGTTGATAAAAGATTGTTTGAAAGAACTAGAAACAACATAGAGCTAACAAATAGATTAAACCAAAACCAAAATTTATACTGCTTTTCATCACCTTTAAAGTAGCTTAAACTGTAAAGTGCTACAATAGAACTAATAAGAAGCACTATAAAAGAAATCGACAAAGAGAAATAATCAATTAAGTATCCAATTTCAAAAATACTTGCTGAAAGGATCTTTGTCTCAAAAAAGGTTAGACTGCGGTCATAAAAATAAACAGCTACAACTGTAAGTAATGTTGAAGAAACAATAGGCAGTATAGCATCGATCAAGAAGCTTCTTCTTTTGCTAGTTAAGCTTAAAAATAAGCTTCCAAACATTGGTAAAAATATGGCAATTGATAGTAAAACACTAATCATCTTCTTGTTTACACACCTCCACATCCAGAGTTTTGCACTGACGATAAATTGATATTGCTAATGCAATACTAGCCGCTGAAAATATTGTACCAATTAGTAAAGAAATGATTACAAACGTTTGCGAAATAGTACTACCTAGAGAAAGAACAATGAATGCTAAATTTGCTCCTGAAAGCATCAACTCAACGCCAATTAAAATTTTAAGAAAGTTTCTCTTTACAACTACACAGTATGCTCCAAAGAATAAAAAGAACAAACTAAGTATAATATAGAGGAACATTTCACTTCCACTTCACAAGTACGCCAATAAGTACGATTAGTACTGAAAATGCAATTAGTCCTTGTATTAGCACATCTAAGTATCGGGTATTCCAAAGTGTTTCACCTATAGTTAAGGAACTTGAACTACTACTTGGCACAAAACCTAAAAGCAAAAATGATGAAACAACTCCAAGTATTGCTACAATTAGCAGCGTTACAACTTTATTTTCATCTTCAGTTGTTATCCTTTTTAACGAGACGGTTAAAAGAACCAAGATATTAATTGCTCCATTGTACAAAAAAATAAGAAGTAACCCTACTACTTCAGAATTTAAAACAAAGTATATTGATGCCACAACTATGTTTAATAAAGAGAAGTAAAGTATCGTTCGTCTTAATTCTTTTGATTCTACTGTTAGTATTAATAAAGTTGTAGCCATTAAAAATTCAAAAACCTCGATTAGGTCCAAGTTTATCACCTTAAGAGAACATCTTTACTAAAAACAATAAAATTAACTGAAGAATAGTTAATGGTGTAGCATACTTCCAAAAGAATGAAACTACTTGATCTATCTTATACCTTGCAAGTACTGAACTTATCAATGTTAGTAAAAACACAACAAACAATAGCTTTATAGTAAAATAAAGTACTCCTAAGTTTTGACTTGGAAATATGTAGTTGTTTGAACCTCCAAGATATAAATCTACAATTATTGAAGCGTTAACCAAAAAACTTATATTACTTGCAAGCTTTATTGAAGCAAGCTTCCAACTTGATATTTCACTAAGCCACCCTCCTCCAATTTCAGTTTCTGCTTCGGGTACGTCAAATGGTGCTTTTTCAAGTTTTGCCATTATTGACATTAAAGAAACAACGAAGGAAATTGGAAAGAATAAAAACAACGGAAAACTTTTTTGATACTCTATTATTCTTGAGAAATTTAAGCTTCCAACTAGCAATGAAGGTATTAAAAGAGAAATTATGTATGGTGTTTCGTATGAAACAACTTGTTGCAACATTCTTCCAACTCCGACAGTTTCATAAGATCCTGTAAGAGAAAAACCAAGCATTCCTACAAACAAGCTATAGATCGTTATTAACACAATAGAAGCTAACAAATTGTACTCATAATTAATGATTGGATTGTTAGTTCCAAAAGGAACAAAGAAAGCTAAAGCTATACTGGAAGTCAAAAGAAACAAAGTTGAAACAATTGAAAGTATCCAGTCTGAGCTATACGAAGTAACGTCTTCCTTAAAAATAAGTTTTAAAAAGTCTGCAAATGGTTGGAGGATTCCCAATAAACCTGTATACTTTGGCCCTATTCTCTGTTGTACTTTTGCTCTAATTTTCCTTTCTATATATTCCATTAAAAAACTAAGAGCAATTATTAAAATCACAAACTCAATTGCTTCTATTATCACTTTTACCACCTCTTGGTTTTGGTATTGAGAGTGAAATCAATAAGAATATTCCAGTATAAATTAAAACTGAAACCAAATCTTTAGCTTCAAACGAAAAGACTATTGGTAAGAAAAAACTTTCAAATATTACAAATATTGAAGCATAATATATCCAAGTAATGTGGTATTCTACTTCTGCGGGACCGACTTTTTCGCCACTTAAAAATGGAGATGTTTCTCTTGGCTTTATTTTTTTGTTTAATAAAACGTAAAGAAAGAAAACAAGCGATGAAACAAAAAAGGAAACTGTGATGACAAGAATAATCTCGTTCATTTTAACCTTTTACAAAATCTTTCTTCTCGTAACTAACAAGAGCACAACTTTTTGTAAATGCTAAAGCTTTTGTTGGACAATAATCTACACAGAGGCCACAGAATATACATTCAGAGACGTCTATTATGGGAGATTTCTTAAGCTTTGTTCTGTTGTCTTCTACCATTGTTATTGCCTTAGATGGGCAAACTTTCTCACAAAGAGAGCAACCAGTACATTTTGATATGTCTAAAATCAGCTTCCCTCTGATAAACCAATCTTTTTCTTTGCTTTTTTCTTCAGTAAATGGTCTTTTAAATAGATTTTTTATAGCTTCAGTTAATAACTCCATTTTATTCTAACCTTTTTCATACCACTTTATACCATAGTCAATAAGCTCAGTCTCAGTCATTACTTTTTTCTTTCCCTTTTCATTTAGGGTCACAACTCTATCCATACAACCCATACATGGATCAATCCCAGCAGCTATCACAGGAACATCTGCTAAGTAATGCCCCTTTAAAGTATGAGCAACAGCTTGAATATTAGCTAAAGTTGGAGTTCTTATTTTTATTCTTTCTAAGTTTGTTGAACCATTGCTCTTCAAGTAGTAAAATAGTTCGCCTCTTGGAGCTTCAACTCTAGAAATAGTTTCACCTTCAGGCAACTTTGAAAAAGGTGCTACCTCAACGTTTATTTTGCCCTGAGGGAGGTTTTTTACGATCCATTTTATTATGTTGGCAGAAACTTCAAGCTCTTTAGCTCTTACTAAAGCACCAGCATTAACATCACCTTCTTTTTCCACTACTACTTCAAATGGGGCCTCATAGTAAGCAGCATAACCTGTCTTTCGAACATCTATTGGTATCCCTGAAGCTCTTGCAACTGGTCCAACAACACTTAGCTCTTCAGCTTCAGCTTTGGCTAGTGTCCCAATACCTTTAGTTCTAGCCAAAAATCTTTTGTCGTTAAGTATGAAGTTCTCATAAAACTTGCTTCTTTCTAAAATGAAATCACTTAACCTTATAATTTGTTGAATTAGACTATCAGAAAGATCCCTTCTTGCTCCTCCATATGTTATTGCACTATAGGCAACTCTTCTGCCTCCTAGTTTCTCAAGTATATCAAGAACTCTTTCTCTATCTCTCCAAGTATACATAAACATTGTTTCAATACCTATTTCATGCATAAGGACCCCAAGCCAAAGTAAATGACTATGCATTCTTTCCAATTCCCAAGTTAGTGTTCTTATGTATATCCCTCTTTTTTCTGGAACAATCCCAGTAAGTCTTTCTACTCCTTGAACATAACATCCTTGATGCGATGATGAACAAATACCACAAATCTTTTCAGATATAAAAATAAATTGTATCCATGTTTTTTTCTCTCCAAGCTTTTCTATGCCTCTATGTGTATAACCTATTCTAACTTCAGCATCTGTCACAAATTCACCTTCTAATTTTAACTTAAAGTTTATTGGTTCTTTAAAAGCGGGATGAAGCGGACCTAATGGTACTGATGACATTTCACATCTTCCTAAGAGGATGATAATCTTCTGGAACATCTTCTGGTAAAAGGATTCGTTTTAAGTTTGGATGACCAATAAATTTTATTCCAAGCAAGTCGAAAACTTCTCTTTCATAAAGTTCTGCAACTTTAAATATACTACTTACTGAAGAAATTCTTGGATCTTCTCTACCAATGTAAGTCTTCACGTTTACCACAATATTATAGTCCTCTAAACTTAAGAGATGATATATTAGACAAAAACCTTTGTCAAGGCAGTCTACTCCAGAAACACACGACAGAAAATTCAACCCTATAGTTTTTAGTTCTGTTAGTACTTTAGTGACATCTTCACTTTTTACATCCAACCATAAGTTTCCATTTTTATCTTTAGTAAACGAAAAACCATTTCTAATTAATGCTTCTTCAACGTTCATTTGTTTTTTCACCAATTTTGTTCGAGAGCTCTTTCAATGCAAAAAGTATAGTCTCTGAAGACGGTGGACAACCATAAACATACGCATCAACTGGAATTAGCTTATCAACTCCTCCTAATACGTTGTAAGCTTCTCTAACTATACCACCAGAAACAGCACAAGCTCCAATAGCAACAACATATTTTGGGTTAGGAGTTTGATCATAAATAGTTTTCACTTTATCAATGTTTTTTCTTGTTATTGCACCAGTAACACAGAGTACGTCAGCATGCCTTGGTGAACCTACAAGTTTTATTCCAAATCGTTCAGCATCATACCTTGGAGTAAAAATATCTAATATTTCAATGTCGCAACCATTACACGACCCAGTATTAACATGAAAAACCCATAAACTCTTTTTCCTACTCCAACTTTTTAACTTACTTAGAAGCATTAGTCATGATCTTTAAAATAGTAGATTTAAGCATTACTCTGCTTATTCTTGTTTAAAACAACTTACATTAGTAGTGCTAATTCTTGTGAATTAACAAATTTGTTTAAAATTTTTTAGAGAGTGCCTGTTTGAATCACGATGAAAATCTTTACCTTATGGCTACGCAATGACTTTATAGTTATTATAAAGATTTTACTAGCTCAATATCTAACACTTTTTTCTTTTTTAGAACAGTTCCTAATATTGGTAAGAACTTAAAAATTTAAGTTACTTTAATGGAGACTAGCGCTCTCGAATTTTATTAAGAACTACAGAACTTGTTATAATTGACGTTGAAAAACCACACTATTTTCTTCGCAACCAATTAAATACTCTATACCAAAACTCTGGATAATATTCCCATTTCACGAAATTTATACCCCAATGTAAAACTGGATCAGAGGTAAAAACCATTACTCTTTCATCGTATCTCTTACTTAAAACAATTAGGGGATCATTTGATTCTCCAATCGTAGCAAGGAGTAAAGAATCATCTTTTAGCTTAAGCTTGTTATATCCAAGAAAAGGCGGGCATGTATCCCAAGGAATTCCTCTTACGATTTCATGATTATTGTCTACTACTTTAACCATAACCCCTGTTGGAGTTTCAACTCTATCATCAACTTCTGAAATTTGAACTGGTAAAATTTCAGCTATTGGAGTTCTATACCAAGCCCCATTTCCAAATCTTCCTGAAAATGAATACCAACCACCAGCCATTATTAGAGCACCTCCTTCTTCGACGAATCTCTTAACTAACTCTAATCTATCGGGCATTCCAACATACTCCTTCTCTTTTAATAGTGTTACTTCTCTAAGCTCCTCTATTGGAAAAAATTCAGGATAAAAACGAAGCACCTCTGAAGAAACGTCGCTTAAAAATACCACATCATACTCCCTTAACTTATCATAGTCTTTAGGAAAGTCTCTGTAGGCTTGAACTGAAGACATATGAGTAATTGAAATATCGTTGTATTTCTTAAGAGAATCTATTAAGTATTGAGCCCAATTTCTTATGTATGCATCTTTAGTTTCTATAATGAATGGGGATTCAAAGATCATTGGACCAAAAACTAGTCCTGCATCTCCAACGTATAAAACTTTAATTTGTTTGTTCATATTATATAGTAGTATCAAAAAGTATTTAAGCTTTTCATAATTCTATTGCCACTTTATGTTTAGTATACCTAAGCATTATCAAAAAATCATTTCGATAAAGTTAAACTACAAGAAAACTCTTTCCTAAAAATGTTTTAAAAACTTTAACAACTTTTTTGTTAACAAATACTTAAGATTCTTTCCAGAAAGTGTCGTGATATCGTATATGACTTTCGCTTCATAGAAATTCCAACTAGTATTTTTTGTACGATATTTAATATTCAACAAACTAATAAATGTTTCTCAGGTTGAGTTTCGAACTTTAGGAAAAAATTGTATACATTATCTTTCACAGAAGAAAGATTTAAATACTAATCGAAATGTATATGATAAATGATAAAGAAATGAAGAAATACAGGTGTACAGTGTGTGGGTATGTTTATGATCCAGAAGTAGGAGACCCAGAATCAAATATTCCTCCTGGTACGCCCTTCGAAAAACTTCCAGAAAATTGGGTATGCCCTGTATGTGGTGCAAGTAAGGATCAGTTTGAACCAATAGAATAGTGCTACAAAGATTGTAAAACTACAATTATTATCAATACTACTAATAGTTAAGGCACTTAAAATTTAGTACATGTCATATTTTATTTGTAACCTTACTTGTATGATTGAAAAGTTAGAAAGTAGTTAAAGCACAGATGTAAAGATGACAAATACAAAAAGATTTTTCGTACTGAATGATCCAATTTAGTTTTCTTCTTCTGTTACACTTACTATATGCAAGCTACTAGCTTATTGGATCAATAAGTCAATTTGTTTCTGGATGCGATCTCTTCTGTTATCACTTCTAAAGTTTATAAGAACGATGAGCGTGAAGTAAGTAAAGGTCTTGTCTTAGACTATCTTTTTGGGAGAGTTTAATTTACTGTATACTATGTTAAGTAACTAGAACATTTAAATATTTATGTAAAAAAATCTTTTTTCATGAAGCTTAAAGTTTCTTATTTTCTGTTCTTTTTTGCAGTCGCATCACTGTTACCTTCGCTCTATGCTTCTTTTCAAGATATTAACTTAAAAGAGTCCTCATACATAAGAACTACAACATTTTCAATAGACCTAGAAAATTGCTCTTGGGATCATGTAAATATAAACGTCTTGCTTATTCCAAATTCTTCTTCATGGTTCGATGAAAAATATTTAGTTTTCGCAAGACTTGCAATAGATTCTTGGAAAGCTTCAATTAACGCTTATACTAATGCTTATGGAGCAAGCTACTTAAATAAGATTACGTTTAACGTTTTCGTTCTTGACGTTAACTTTTCTTCACATTACGATATCTACATAAGATTTTATAAAGAAATAACAGATGGAATAGCAGGTTTTACAGATTATAGATACTATAAAGATAGCGGAAAGCTAGTAAACGCAACAATTGTAATAGCATCAGAAGTCTACGGAGAAAAATTAAGTTATACTCAAATTAGGAATGTTGTTGCACATGAAATTGGACATTCATTAGGGCTTGGGCATGCTTCACAAGAGAGTACAATAAACGGACCTGAGCTAATGTACTACAGTTTTGATTTAAGCTCAACAGTTCAAGATACGATTTATCCTTCAACTTTAGACATTTATGCTCTTTCCGTAATCTACAAGTGGCTAGAAACTGGAATATATGAAAGTGTTAATACCTTAAGTGTTTCCTTACCTAATAACATTCCGTATAAAGAAGCAGTTTACTTTAGACTTAACTTAGTTAACGCGTATGGTTCTAATGTGACATCTGGGTGGTACTTATTCGAAAACTATGTTTACATAAGTGTAAATGAAACTTACAAAATAAATTCAACTTTTAGGTATAGATTTATTGGATGGATTGGAAAAGGTTCTGGTTCTTATTCTGGAAGCTCTAGAAGTTTTTATATTAAAATTATAGGAGATGTTTCAGAAGAAGCAATTTGGATACCGCAATATTTTGTAAACGTGACTCCTAACTATTTGAGTTTTGCTTATGGAAGTGGGTGGTATGACAATAACAGTATTGCAAAGGTAAGTACAGTTCCAAGGTTTAAAAATGAGTCATACGTTATGTATACTTTTTACTCTTGGAGTGGGAGTATTCAAACAAACCAACAAAACTTTTCGTTCTTAGTAAATAGACCTATCAGCTTACATGCTATATGGAAATGCTACTACTACGTTAACATTAATTTTGATAAATATACAAACTTTTCTTCGGGATGGTACGAAAATGGTACCTCGATAATTTTAAAGGCTGAAGAAATTGTTACTTTTAACAACAAATCGCGCCTGATTTTTATGAGTTGGAACCATTCGTCTAAAGATCCTTTAATACAAATAAATGTAATGAAACCAATGAATTTAAGTCCAATATATTACGTCCAATACTTTATAACAATAAGTGGAGGAGTGGGAAAAGTATTAAATTCATCATCTTGGGCATTTAAGGGAGAGACCGTTACCATATTGTCAGAATACTTCTTTGAGGTATCTAAAGTAGAGAGATACGTCTTTCTTAAATGGGTTGGAAGCTGTAATTCCTCTT
Organism: Candidatus Brockarchaeota archaeon; assembly: GCA_017601145.1. GTDB lineage: Archaea > Thermoproteota > EX4484-205 > EX4484-205 > JAAOZO01 > JAAOZO01. The sequence goes on along the minus strand of JAFNIV010000019.1, from coordinate 2,498 downwards.
CAAACGTACTTAAAGTATACATTGATGGCCCAAAGGAATTTGAAGCAGTATGGAAGAAGCAATTTTATGTGAATGCTACTTCCCCATTAGGATTTGTAAACGGTTCAGGATGGTATGACCAAGGATCATATGCGAAAATTGTTGTTTATCCAACTTCAGAAGGATTACTCATATTAAATATATTTGAAAAGTGGTCAGGAGATATAGAAAGTAGCAATTCTTCCTTAACTGTAAGGATAGATGGACCAAAGGTACTAATAGCGAGATGGAAAAAAGACTATTCACGAGTTATCATTCTCGTATCATTTTTACTTCTACTTTTTATTTTGTTCGCAAAAAGAAATTTTAAACTTAGCTATAGATTTTTTAATTCTATTTTTGGATCTTTCTTCTACACACCTTCAAATCTTTTACTGTCCTATTTTTTAAAATTGTTTTAAGTTTTAGAACTTCCTTTTAGTCCTTTAAGTGGTACAAACATGACTGATCCAAAATTGTGAGTTCTAACTTTTTCTTTTTCGTCTTTTTCCACTAGTATTAAATTCTGGTAAAAGCTTAATGAACCTACTGGAACCACCATTTTACCATTTTTCTTAAGTTTCTTTACAAGGTTTTCAGGTAGGTCTGGAGCTGAGGCAGTAACTATGATTGCATCAAACTCTATCCTAAGAGGGAGTTCTATACTGCCATCAGCTACTATTATGTCTATATTCAGTCCATGATTAACTTTTAGTATATTTTTCATTGCTTTTTTTGCTAGACTTGGTAAAATCTCCAAAGTGTAAACATGACCACTTCTACCTACTATTTCACTATAAACTGAGGCCATGTAGCCTGAGCCAGTGCCAATCTCAAGAACCTTCATTCCAGGCTTTAACTCTACTAACTCGCACATTAATGCCACCATATGAAGTGCTGAAACTGTCTGGCCTTCACCTATAGGTATCGGTATGTCTTCGTAAGCATAAGCTTTGTATTCTTCAGGAACAAATTCTTCTCTTGGAACATTCAACATCGCATTAAGCACTATTTCTCTTTTTATTGTACCTTCGAAGTAAAGATCCATCAAAACTTTTTTAGTATCTTTTTTCAGCCTAATATTCACTAATGAAAATTACGAAAGGTGGATTAAAATCTTTTCTGCGCATACAGTACAATACTTCACTCTTAACTACTTCCATATTAACTTGTTTAAAAATAAGCTTATTCAAAAGCTTCTTATGGAAATCTTTGCATCATTTCTTCTTGGTCTATCCTTACTTTTAAGAAGTACTCCACTGTCCCTACAGTAGCATACTGTGGCCCAAAAATGAGCATAGCTTTTCCTTCTCCTAAGGAAAGCAAAACCTTAGGAAAATCTGTTGTATAAACTATATTATGAGTAACATTCGGTTTTTCATTGTTAGCTATACGAGCTATATTCTTTGCAACCGTTTTTCCTTGTTCCAGGGCTTCACCTGCCATCTTCTGAGCCAATTTGCCTCCTATGTTTACATAGGCTATATCTCCTATTGCAAACGCATCTTCTTTGCCTCTAACTAAAAGTTTTTCATCTACTTCAATACATCCTTTGTTTAATTTCGCTCCTGAAATTCTATGCGACAATTCTGATGCCTTTATGCCCGCAGTCCAAATTGTTAAATCAGCCTCGATCTCTTGCCCATCTTCTAGAATTACTTTATCTTCGTTTACCTGTTTTACACCTTTTCCTAAAAGTATTTTTATTCCTTTTGAGCTAAAGTGCTCGAGTGCTAGTTTTTTGGCCAAGTCATTGGGATATGCAGGAAGTATAGCATCCATTTTTTCTATTACTGTGAGGTTTATCCTTCTTTTTAGCGCATTAAACAAGTCGAGTATTTCGGCCACAACTTCAAGACCTACAAACCCAGCACCAACTACAACTACTTTTGAATTTTCTTTTAATTGTTTCATTTTTTCGTTTATTAAAGTGAAATCTGACAAGCTATAGGCAGGAATCATAAACTCTTTTCCAAGAACTTCAAAAAAGTTTGGTTCTGAACCTGCCGCTATTACTAATATGTCATAACTTAATTCTTTATCTTTTGTTTTCACTATCTTTTGATTTAAATCAATAGTTTTTACTTCACTAACATGAAGGTCGAAATTCCAATAGGCTGAAAGTTCTTTGAGGTTATACTTTAGTGCATTGGGTTTAACTTTTTCGCTTATCAGCTCTGGAGCGGGTTCTGAGTTAAGTAGAGATAGATGATGTTTCATTCCTACTTAACCCTTCCCTCTCTATTACTTCATCGAGGGCTCTTTGGGGGAACCCTTCTCCCCGCATCTGAAGGTTCAATACCGCTACAACGTCTCTATCTAAGATTATGTTACATTCTTCGCATTTCATCAACCTGCCCTCATAGGAAGCCATGCTTCCAGAACAGAGAGGGCAGGTTTTAGAAGAGTTTTTAGGATTAACATATTTTACAGGCAACCCGTTCCAGAGGAGCTTGTATTCAAGCATGAACTGAAACGTT
>JAFNIV010000018.1 GCA_017601145.1 Candidatus Brockarchaeota archaeon | reverse complement strand
TTTTTTGAAGAAGGGAAAAGAAGAAGAAAACATATGTAGAACACATATATATATGTAAGAAAGAATAGCTAAGAAAAAACAATATATAGCTACAGAGTACTACATATAACTAAGTAACTGCATATAGTAGAACAAAGTAGAAGTAGCAGATTTTAGAACTGCTAGTATTTGTTTAAAAAAATAAAAACAAAGAACAAAACAAAACAAAAAATAAATATATATGAGTATATATACGTTTAGAGAGTTAATTTAAATTTTTCATGGTCTTACTTTTTGATTTTGTTTTTAAAATAATTTTTCTAGTTAATAGAAAAGTTTAAATACTTACTATTAGCATAAGTAAGTATGAAAGAAATAAAAACTTGCAAAAGTTTTAATCCAAAGTACCCAAACTTTATTTTAGTTTTTACTGAAGACAATAAAACATACTTTTTGCCGGAAGAAGTTTTCACAAAAATAATAATCGAAAGTGGTAGAAAGTATAAGACATTAGCTCCATTATCCCCATATCCAGAAAGTAATCTTTTCAACTTGCTTGGAGCGGTATCATGGAAAACGAACAATCAAATTTATGCGTATGTCATAAAACAACTTGAAAAATATCAAAAACTTTATAATTTCGATTACTAAATATATATACTTATTTTTTCTATTTTGTTTTTTATTTTTTGTCTTTGATTTTGTTTTTAAAGTATTTTTTCTACTTTTAGAAAGTAATAGAAAAACTTATAAATACTCATTTATACAAATATGCGGTGAAAAGAGAAAATGCAAGAAGAAACTACGAAAGATTTTTTTGCAGATGTAAGAATTATAATAGACAACAAAAACAATTACGTAGCGATTCAAACAGCAGATAAAGAACTCTACAAAAAGCTCTTAGATTTTTTTAGCGAAAGAAACTTAAGCAAAAACGCTGATTTTCTTTGCGTTGTGGAGCAGAGTTTTAAAGTTACTCTAGACTCAACTACTACTATTTATTTTGACTTAGTAAAATTAAAGTAAAACAATTAATTTTTTTATTTTTTTGTTTTTTGTTTGTTTTTTTTGAATAACATATATTTATTTACGTTTTATAATATTTTTTCGATTTTTAGAAAGTAATAGAAAAACTTATAAATACTCATAAATAATAATAGTAGCGGGGTGAAAAAGGAAGATGGAAAAGGAAACTTGTGAGAAGCGTATAGACAAAGAACTAAAATATAGAATTGAGAACTTTAAAGAAATACTGAAAGACGAAGACCCACTCAGTAGAATAAACGAGGAATCTTTAGCGTTTTCGAAAAAGGTAGTTTATACGCTTGAATTATCAACGGGCGGACCGGGAGATTATGTCGAATTTGAATATGACACCGATACAAAACGACTTATTGGGATAACTTACTATTATCTTGATTGGTTCGATTCTGCAAAAAGAGAAATAAAAGAAAATTCAGAAGAGTGGAGAGTTCTAGAAGAAGTTTTTAACTTAATTCATCCAGAAGAATGAATTTTTTTGTTTGTTTTTTGATTTTTTAAAGTATTTTTTCTATTTTTCGAAAGTTATAGAAAAGTTTAAATACTTACTTATGATAATGATAAGTATGAACAGCGCACAAGAGGGGTCTGGCTTGGGTCTTCCCGAAAAGACCCAAGAAGAAAACAAACAAGGCAAAAAAGTAGACATAAAAGAATTTATTGAAAAAATGAGAAAATATCATGCTACTTATTGCGACTACCCTTGCTTCACATCGGAAGATGTTATAAATCTGCTTCTAGCTGATGAGCTAGAAGCGGGAGCGATAGAAAGAGACGAGGGAACAACAATTATAACTACGTGGGGAGCCGTTTTCGGGAATCTGAGCTATGACCACTTTATTGACTCTTTCAATTACGTACTACGTCAGTATCGTGAAAAGTTTGAAGGTGAGTGAAAAATGGAAAATGAGGAAGAAAACGATGAAGAGATAGATGAATTAATAAGCGAAAGCTTAGGTCCTGCTACAATCCCAGATGAGTTTTCGCCTTCAAACGAGGTAAAAAAGAAAATAGAAGAAGCACTAAGAAAGAAAGGACAAATTCGGTATGACAAAGAAGTTGGGTTAGTAACTCCTGAACTTAGCAAAGATGAAGCAAAAAGCTTTATGCCCGAATTCTTGGCAAGCTTGTGGGATTCTTATGACTCTGGTACGTTTGTAGATTTTGATGCTGATGCTATCTTGAGCAGAGTTACGTTTGAGCAAGAAGAGTTACAAAAAGAGATAAAAGAAAAAATCGGAAATATAATAGTAACAACATACTCGAATGAAACTTTTGTTTCAAAGTATTTTTATTATTCTACGCCTTTCGACAATAAGTTTTTCAAACTTGAAAGAGATAAAGCAATCTTTGAAAACGGAGAAGAAATTAAAGTTAAGATTGATGAAGAATCAGAAAAACTTGTTGGGAAAACGTTGCTCTTTTGTTACGTACACGCTCTTTCTGAAGGGTATTGGATTGACCTCTGCCACCATGACTTTAAAGACAAACAAAAAGAATACATAAAGAAGTATCATATTGCGCCTGATGACAGAGGTAATAAAGATACGGTTAGCGTGTGGGTTCAAGTTCCGCATGTGACTCGTAGTAAAAAACTATGTAGGGGGGAAGTTAGGTTTGTTGCTCCGTATCATTTCAAGTGTTATGTGTGTGGAACTGAGCTCCGCCTCTGGGAATGGGGAATTAGTTACGATGTTGGATAGGTGATAATAATGAGAGTAGTGTACAAAGCTAGTGAGTACGGAAACGAATTATTTGAACTTTTCAGAGACGCGTTTCATAAAGCAAAAGAAAGAGACAACTGGGACTTGGCGACTCTACAAGAAAGCGAGAATTCGTTAACGTATACTACGTGTTGTGGAAATATCTGGGATGTTAGGAAAGATAAAGGCGCTATTTTCTTTAGTTACGAAGGTACAAGAGCGGGTTTTCTGAGAGCGACGCCGTTTGCACCAGAGATGGAAATTGACCCTCTTTCGGATAACTATATCGATATTATTTTTGATGACAAAGGTTTCATCTTTGAGTTATTCGAGTATGAAACAAGTACCCCTCCAGAGTGGAAAGTAACTCCGATTGAAACAATAGAGAAAGTTGCAGAGGAGCCAAATAAGGCTGTAATTCTCAGGTTCGGGCACCCTCGGAAGATAGTCGAGTACAAAAATGTTTACCAGAAAGGGGTGAGTGAAAAATGAAAAGAATATTATGGGTTTCAAGACATCCTGTTCTAGCTTCGCAACTTAAAGCTCTAAAAGAACTTTTTGGAGATGTGAGCGTAGACATACTTTTTCAACGCTCGAACGCACAATATCTTATACAGTACCTTTCTGCAGAAGACATAGTTGCAAGTATGAAGGAAGGAGAGTACGATGAAGTTGTGGTTGTTGCTCCTTTAAGTGTCATAGCTAAACTCTGCGAGCTTGGAGTAAAGCCTCTATGGGCGGAGATGGAACAAGTTCCTCCAGAACAAGCAGAGACTGAAGCAAACGGAAGATACTACAGGTTCAAAAGATTTAGGAGAATTAAAGGAATAAAAATAGAGTTCGAAGACTTTGGTGAAAAAACAGATGAAAAAGTTTAAATACTCATAATTAAGTATAATGGTGTGGGGTGAAAAGGTATGACAAAACACATTTTTAGAACAGAAGACCAAAAAAAGATAGTTCTTGACCCAGACCAAGATATTTCAGTATACGAAGAAGATAGAGCCTTCAAGGAAAGAGGAACAGATTTGTATCTGCACATTACAAAGAAGAACAATAAGGTTTTTTACCTTTTGCACTGGACTACAAACGAACACGAACCTGATAGAATCGAAATAGTTACAGAAGAAGAAGCTCGAACGTTTTTTGAGCTTAAAACTCAAATTGTCGGTTTTGGTTATCCAACAGACAAAGAAATCCAATACGCACAAGAGTTATGGCATGACCTTTTTGAGGAAACAGGGTGATAGAAATGGGAATGAATGAGTGGAAAGCAAGAGCGATTACGAAACTTGTCGAGCTTTCTGAAAAAACAGACAACGAAAGAATAAAGAGAGAAATTTCAATCCTCATTAAAAAAATAAATTACGCTTCATTGTACAACTTAGCAGACATTTTTTATGACGTTCATACGATTGCAGAAAGCGAGAAGTTTGAGGAAATTATGAACGTAATACCTAGCGAAGAGGAACTTGTAAAAATTTTAAGAGAAGCTAGTAGATAGGGACGATAAGCCTATTTTTATTTTTTTGTTTGTTTTTTTCTAATAGAAAAGTTTAAATACTCACTTATACCAATAATTGTGGTGAAAGAAGATGGAAGGAGAAAGTAGAAAAGGGGTAATAGTGAAACTTGACTTTCACGAAGCTCGAAACACAAATGCAAGAACAACTTGGGCAGTAGTTACGGCAAACGGCGAAACATACGATTTAGCCAGAGCAACAGATGCTAAACTTATTAATTTAGTCCACTCCACATATAGCCCAAAGAAGACTCACTGGTTTAACTATTACGAAGTAAGTCCAGAGGTAGTAGCATTTCTAAGGGTGAGAATAAGCAACCGAAATAACATCAGTACGCAAGAATTTACAGTAAGCCAATTAGTAGCTAGTATCGATGAACTTCGAGTTTTAGACATACTCACTAAAACGTTTTGGTGAGAAGAAATGGAAGGAGAATTTGAAAAGTGGAAAGCCAAAACTATAGCTAAACTAGAACAAAACGAAACAAGAAAGAAAGAAGCTTTGGAGCTTGCTGAAAAATTAAAGAATGCAAAACTAGGCGATATAGCACACTTTCTTGAGATGGGTAGAGGTTTAGGTCTTGAAGAGGTACAACTTACAAAAGAAGAAGCTATGGGGATACTGAGTGAAGCAATAATGGAATTATACGACTTATCTTACATTGTAAGCTATTTATTTTATCTATACGTACGGTAACTTGGTGAGAAGAAGATGGGGAGAAAAGTTTTTGATACAGAAAAAGACATACGAATTTATCAAGCTCCTTACGGCACACGAGGAACCGACCTATACATGCATGAAACAAAAAAAGGAAAAAAAATTTTTTACTTGTTGCATTGGACTGCTGCGGAAGACGAAAAGGGCGAGTTAAAAACTATTTCAGAAAAAGTAGAAATCATTTCAGAAAAAGAAGCAAAAAGATTTTTCAAACTAAGAACAGAAAGCATAGACTACTATTATCCTTCTGATGATGAAATCAAGTATGCAGAACAACTTTGGTCTGACCTTTACGAAGCTGTATGATGGTGAAAAGAGAGATGATAATCGAAATAGAGGATTTTATTGAGAGAGTAAAACAAATTCATAACAAACACTTAAACTGTTACGCTCCTTGTTTTACTGACAAGGACATTTTAAATCTTTTACTTCATATAGCACTTTTCGACGCTATTGAAAGAAAAGATGGGGTCAAACTAACGACGATTTTTGCAGCGAAGGATGAATTCGATAAAGTTAGATGGGAGCATTTACACAAAAGTTTTAATGCAGCTTTTGCTGAATTCCTAAAAGGTATTGAAGAAGATGAGCAACTACGCTAAAGGTTACAGGTTTGAAAGAAAGCTCAAGAAAATGTATGAAGAAAGAGGATACTATGTTACTAGAAGCTCTGGTTCTCATGGGGTAGACCTTGTTGCAGTGAATATGTTTCTTGAGCCAAAAGTTGTCTTCATAAACTGTACAACAAAAGGAAAGACAAGAAAAGAAATAGAAGAGTTTTTGAAACTTTGCAGAAAGTTTGGTGCTACTCCTGCATATGCTACAAGAGTAAAAAGAAAGACTGTTGTTACAGAGGGAAAAGTTTAAATACTTACTTATACCTTAATAAGGTAGGGGTGATGGAGAAAAGTGCCAAAGGAAAAGATTTTCAAGTATAGATTACCGACTGGACTTGCAACAAAAGAACTTTACGATGCCATAAACTCTGTAAGCAGAGAAACTGGTATCCCACGAACAGAGATAATAAGGAGAGCGATAATAGAGTACTTAAAGAATCATTTTAACAAAGAAGTTGAAGAAGAAGAAGCCATAAAAGCACGTGGCATACAAAAATGAAGAAATTTTTTTTTCTTGTATCTATTCTTTTATTCTTCCTTTCTTTAGTTTTTTTTGGGAAGATAATTCTTGATGAGATAGGAAAGGCATGGGAACTTAACCCGTGCATTATTCCATTTTTTGTTATTCTTTATGCATTTCTTTCAACTATAGAAACATTCCTTTTTATCATCGTTCTTATCCTTCTAGAGATGAAAAGAAATGCCTAAACATTATCTTGAGATAAGAACTTATCCAGTTGTTGGAAATATTTACGTTAATGGAGTATTCTGGGGGAGAGGACATGTAAAGAAGTTAGTTGAAGAAGGAACTTATAGGATAGAGTTTGGTTATAGGAAAGGCTACAGAGAGCCAAGCCCAAGATACGTAGAAGTTAGAGGAAGAACATACATTCCAGCACGTTATGTTAAAGTTTATGAGGTTGAAATTAAGAGACCTTCACACTTCTTAGAAGTTGACACTTCTCCAGTAAAAGGAGACATCTACATAGATGGAGAGTATGAAGGAAGGGCACCAATAAGAAGGCTTGTACCTGAAGGAAAGCATAGGATAAGCTTTGGATACGTTGAGAACTTTAAAGAACCAACCCCAGTTGAGGTTGAAGTCTTAGGAACTACAAGAGTTGTAGGAACTTATACACCTATACCAAGAGAACCAGAGATAGAATACTTTGTTGCTGAGCCTGAAGAAGTTTCAAGGGGAGAAAAGACAACATTAAGCTGGAGCGTTAAGAATGCAATTGCTGTAGCTTTAGATGGAGAGCCTGTTCCTCTAGTAGGAAAGAAGGAAGTTGTAATTGAAGACACAACAACCTTTACTCTAACTGCAATGTCTGTTTATGAACTTGAACAAACTTCAGCAGTAACTGTAAGAGTAAAGGAAGTATGGAAAAGAAAACTTTTTGTTCTTGCAAGCTACGACCCAAGAAAAAGAAACATAGAAGCACACTTTAGGGCAACTTTCCTAAGTAGTTGGGATGAAGAAGAAACAGAAGACGATGCAGAAATTTTAATTAAAGAATTCTTGGATGCTTCAGACTACAACATTCCTGTATTTAGTGGACAACCTGTTGGTATGAGTAACGATAAAGAGTTTGGAGAACAAGAATTTAGTGAAGAAGAAGTACCTAAGTTCTATGAGTTTCTAATAATGGACTATGATTACAACGATACTATTAGGACAAGGTGTAAATTTGAGACTGAATATGCAGACTGGAGGGAGAACATGGATGACATGAGAGAGAACATAAGAAGATTTACTACAAAACCAGTAGGAAGAAGGGGGAGGAAGAGAAAAGGATGATTTCAATTGACATAGATGAGTTCAATGTCTTTACTCTATATAAAACGATATGGAAAGGACTTAAGCTTGGTTTAAAGTTTGAGAGAGCAGAAATTAGTCCTTCTGGAAACGGATTTCATGTTATATTTAGCGATGAAGTAGACGACCTAGAGAACATAATCTACAGAGCAATTCTTGACGACGACCCTTATAGACTAAGGTATAGCATAAAAAGGTATAGTATGGGGGGGCAGGTTGATATTTGCTTTTCAGTAAAGAACAAGAAAAAAAGTAAGAAGATTGAAGAAAAGCTTTTAAACTTAGAAGAACTCAAAAAAGCAGAAAGAATAGAAGAGGTAATTAAGTTGGCTGAGAATTCTGAGGTTAATAAGCTTAAGCCAGAATTCTACATTACAGTTATTCCATTCGACGGAGAAGAACTTAGAGAAAAAGTTGCGAAGATAATTGAGGACATAGAAGCAAAGGATGAGAGCTTCAAGGCTAGCATCTACAGGTCTTATCTTAAGGACTACTATTATGTTATAGTTATTAAGAGTCCTGATAAGAATCAGGCTTATCAGAGGGGGGAGTGGTTTCTGAAGATTCTGAAGAAGGAGTTTCAGTATGATACGTTTTACTGGGTAAAACACTCGTAGTTTGAGACGTATTATTGAGTATAGCATCTCCAGGTTGAGACGTATTATTGAGTAAAACATTTTCAGTTTGAGGTATATTCTTAGGTAGAGAATATTTAGATTTTAAGTATTCTTCCATGTCTACTTCTTTTGCTTCATAAACATAAACTTTTGCTCCCTTGTTTACGAGAACAGCTCTGTAGTACTCTATGGTATCTAGGTCATCTGCAGCATAGACACCCTTTATGATTGGTCTTAGCTCCCCTATTCCTTCTGGAGTCTTATACATTCTAAGAACACGAAAAGAATAAGTTGCACTTCTATTTGTACCTTTTACCGAGTAAATTAGCAGGTACATACTTTAACTAATTACAAGAGTATTTTTAAACATATCTTTTTCACGTATGTTAACAACATATGTAAAAGAAAAACAAAGATTTTTAAGGAGGCATGAGTATAAAAAAACAAAATGAACCTAATAGAGTTTCAGAGGTTTGTCGTTACACATCCAGACTACGACTATGGAGACAAGCTTTTGAATAAGATTGCAGACAAAACAAAAGAGTTACTCTCAAAGAATGAAGTAGTTTCCTTGGCAAGGCTTTCTCAAGAACTTAATGTTTTGCCAACTAGAATATTAACAGCAATAAACAAATTCCTTCCTGAAGAAGTTGCACAAAAGAACATTGAGGAAAAGAAAAGAGAACTTAGGGGAGAGAAGGAAACTAAGAGACTACCAACAGCAACAAAGGAAATTGAGGCAAGCTTAGGAGAAGCATACTCAAAAAACATTAAAAAACTTTCTGAGCATTATAGTTGGTTTGGGGAAGCAATGATGGGAATAGGAAAAGTTGCTTTTGAAGGATACTTAATGAACTTAAACGTTTCTCCAGAAGATACAGAGAAGTTCTTAACTATGTTTGAAAACCCAAATGAGCTAATAGAAGGCTTTAAGACATTCTTTACTGCTTTACTTAAGTTTAGCGTTGGAGCTTCTGAGATGGAAAGCATAATAAGTGAACTTGAAGACTACAAAGATGCAGTTGAGTATGCAAAGAAGATAATTCGCTCTCAGAGGGAGCTTATTGCTGAGCAGCAGAAGATGATTGCTATGCTTAGTGTCGTTGTTCCAAAGAAAAAACTTGAGCAAGTTATGGACTCTGAACTAATAAGTAGGATACCTATGCTCGAGGAGGCTGAGAAAAATGAGTGAAACTGATGAAGTTGAGGAAAAGGTTGCAGAAAAAATTGCGGAGAAAGCAACTAAGGACGAAGAAACAAAGGAAGCAATAAAAGAAGCTATAAAGAGCTTATCTAAGAAGAAGGAACCTGCACTTGAGAAAGTTAAGAAGATTCTTGGAATTGAAGTTGAACCTGTAAAAGTAAACCTAAACAATGAAGCATATAGTAACATTATAGCTCAAGCAATGCAACTAGAAAGTTTAAGAGCACTAAGAAGCTCAACAGATGAAGAAGACGACTTTGCAAGAAAGCTTGCAAGAGAAGTAGCTCTTATTAGAGCTGTATCTTCCTCTGGAAATGAAGAGACAAGCGAACTAAAGAAGGAAATTGAAGCCTTAAAGCAAAGACTTGAAGAAGAAAGGGAGAAAAGGATGATTGAAAGCATAAGCTCAGCACTGGCACAGAAGGTTGATGAACTAACAAAACTATACGACCAGAGGTTTGCTGAACTTCAAGCTCAGATTTCAAGCCTACAACCAAAAGAACCAAAAGAAAGCAATACAGCAAGCAAGATTACAGAAATTGCAAAAATGATAGAAGAGATGAAGCAAGCATTTTCTTCAATTGGTATAAAGGTTGTAACACCAAGTGAAGCTCCACCTACAAGCATAGAAGAGATGAAGGCATACCTTGAGAAATCAGGTTTTGAAGTTAAGCCCTTGAGCATAAGCAAAGAAGAACTTGAGAAGATGCTTAAGGAGAGGGAAGAGAAGCTGAAAGAAGAACTTGAAAGGGAGTATAGAGAAAAGTACGATAAAGAAAAACTTGCAAAGATTACAGAAATTATAACAAACTTCTTCAACACTGTAGGTTTAAAGCTTGCTGAGGCTCCAGTTGAAGAGAAAAGGCTAAAGCTTGCACAGGAAATAGCAAAGTTTAAGAATTTAACAGAGACTGGTGCTCAGCAAGTTGAGTCTACTTGATGTAATAGTTCAGTACTCAATAAAGAACGTCTATAGCATACTAGACTATATACCAGAAAAAGAGATTATCCTAAACGAACTTGCAAAACAAAAGAAATTTTATCCAGAACCAGAAGACATTCTAGAAACGATTGAGAGACTTCTTGAAGAAAAGAAGATTGAAGTCAACGTTGAAGAAGTTATTAAAAGAGTTGTAGCAAACGGAGAAGAGCTTCAATTTCCCTACAAGGTTGGTCTTTCTGTACTTGGTTTTATTGCTAAGAGTAAGGATGAAAGTCTTTCTTCCTTTGAGAAATTTAAACAAGAACTCATGAAGACAAACTATTCATCTTATGTTTTAAAGTATCCAGAGATTATAAGGAAAATATATGAAGCTATAACTTTGTACGTACAGCAATGAGCAAAGTACAAAAAGAATCAATAGACAAGCTAAGACGTGCAGTAGAGAGTGTAGTTTGGAGAAACCATGAAGCAGGAATCATAACCCACGAAGAATACGATGCATTCATGGAAACAATAAGAAGCACAGTAGAGCACTTTGAGAAAGGAGAACTAAGTTTTAGCGAAGCATTAGCAATGTTGAACAGTATAGCGAGCTTGAAGGCAACAACAGAAAAAAGGGCAATAAGAGAAGAAGAAATAAGGAAAGTTGCTGAAGAAAGGTTACTTGCAAGAATTGACGAAGCTATAAAAAGGATAGAAGCAATTTCAGCCCCATCTGAGGTACTATTAAGAGGAATAACTACAACAGGACTACCAAGTGAAGTGTGGGTTGAGGAAGGAACCTACTATGTATCGGCAAGTGGAAGAACTGATGAAGAAGCTTACAGCAAAATAGAGAGGATTGTTGAGGCTTTATCACGGTGGTGGAATGTAACGAATACTATAGTTGAGGAAAGCGGACTTTACAAAAAAGTAACTTATGAATTTAGTGTGATATGGCTGGACATTGACACAATAAATACACTTATGAGTAGTTTTGTTAATTATCCTATGGATTACTTTAAGGGAGGCTTCTACCTGTTTGGGCATGTATACAAAGTGCCCGCCTACTATGAATTAGATTTTTTATACAGCATGGCAAGCAGGGAAAACAGAATTCCAGCAAAGTATAAAGGATGGGCAGAAGCAGTATGCACAAAAATAATTCCAGAAATAAGAAGATTAAAATACAGTGCAATAGGTGAGAAGTTTCCAGTCTCTATAGCTTCGTGAAAAGGGGGTTCACAATATGAAAGTTCAAATAGTTAACAGAAAAGGAAAAAGCTACATAAGATACTACGAAGAAAGAAAGCCAACTAAGGCTCAAGAAGAAATAAGGAGAGAAGTAAGGAATGCAATTGCTTTAGCTAGTGTTCTTTCAGACGAAGAAGTTGCAGAGCTCATAGGAGCAAAAGTTGTAGGAAAGAATTTACTAGATTACAACGGAGAACTATTGACAAAGTATTCTGCAATGGTTAAGTTTATGCTAAAAGGAAAGAAAAGCAAGCATACGGAGAAAAAGCTTCCAAAATGGATGATTAAGTTAGAAGAGTTACTGGAAAAAAAGAAGGGTGAAGAAGTTGTACGTCCCGGAGCAAGCTTATAGAGAGTGCCCAGTTTATATTGTTAATAGGAGAAAACCAATAGGGTATACTAACTTTGAGAAAGCAAAGGTTGCAGTTGAAAAATGGAAAATTGCAGATTGGTACCGTGACGGTATTTTAGTTTATAATGTAACGATGTTGTTAGCAATATTTTAGAAATTAAAAACCAAAATTTATAAAGCTCAGAAGAGAGCATAAAACGGTGAAAAAAGAAAAAGATGACCGTATTAAGAGCAACAACAGTAATAGCAGGACTTCTAGGAGAAGTTGGAGAAGCAGGAATTGATAGAGCTGTCGGTGTAATCGTAAAGAAGTCAGTTCCATGGGCAAAGAAACCAATTACATTGTCAAACACTCCATACACTATAATTAACCCACACCCAAGACAAGCTGAAGTAAGGTATGTAGCATTCCCAAAGTTCGTTAGGTCTGCCACCGGAAGAAGGTGGAAGACTCTCAAAGGAAAGCACTATAAAGATATGTTAACGGAAGAACCGACAACCGAAAAAGCAAGAAGAACATACAGAACTGAAAGTGAAGGACTAAAACACTTAGAGGAATTAAGAGAAAGAAGGAAAAAAGCCGCAGCAGCAACTTAAGCTTAAGGGGTGAAAATACATGGCATTAGGCGACGTAATAAAGCAAAAGGATGTTCAGGGAGCTATAGCAGCAGGATTATTAGACAATTTCCTAACATACTTGAAAGAAAACAACATTGTACTTACTGGTAGAACGGCAGCAGCATTGGATGCGGCTAGGGTGGTACTTGGAGTCTACGGTTTATGGGAAACTGCAGAAAGACCAGGAGAAATAACGTTTGGAAGAGGTATACTGAACGCAGAAATACCTCTCTTAATGTATGAATTAAAGATGCTTGCATTAAACCTTCAGAAGACAACGTTAAGGGCTCCAGCAGTAACTTACACCCCACCTAGCACTCCACCAACTCCTATTCCTCTCTACGAGAGCTACAGGTAGCTACCTATAGGACTGAACAATAGAATAAGACTCGAGCAGACTTAGCAACGCATCTTCATGAGTCTTGAACATATACTTAGCCTTAAGCATATAAAACAGAGACTTCGTTTCAGGGCTGCAGACTATAACTAATTTTGTTTTATCTTTTTTTTCTTGTTTTTTTGTTTTTTTCTCATAAATGTAAACTTGTTTGTCTTTTTCAAATTCTTCCTGAGTTAGGAGCTTTTCTTCGTTTCCTGTTACTACAAGAAACATAACCTTTTTTCCCATGTTTATGATAGAGTTGTAGTAGTCTTTTGGAACAACGATTAAGCTATCCTTATTCTTCCTCGTGTAGACTTTTAGAAGAACTCTTTCGTTTTCTACTTCAGCTTCAAACAAGTTCTTTCCTACTGGTAAAGGAGAAAGAATTCTATATTTCACATACTTTAATGGAAAAAGTGAGTTTATAAACTTTTTTTGAAAAAAAGAGAAGAAACATTTTTAAAGAATAGCATATAGAAGAAAACAGGTGAAAAAAGAAAAAATGAGTGTAGCAATAAAAAGTGGAGTATACTTCACGACAATAGACCAGGAAGTTAAAGCAAAACTAGACGCATTAGACACACAACTCCTTTCATTAGCACAACAGAGAGGTTTCAAGCAACCAGTTCTAAGGAACATATTCCCACAGACAGACCTTGGCTTAACAAACGAGACATTCCTTTGGAGTTTGTCAACTGCAAACGCCTACAATGCAGTAGTAAGCAAACTAGACTTAGCAAAGAAGAAGATTATAGGATTTGTTGGAGTCTACTACCCAAGCAGCAACCCAATTGTATCTGCAGTTAAGTTAACTCAAGGAGTAGGAGATACAGTAATAAAAGACTATTGGTACATAGAACATGTAAGCGCACTTGAGAAGCCTTTTGCATTAGCAAACACACCAATAATCTACGACTACGACACTGTAGTTAACATATACTTCTATGCAAAGGCAACTGGTTCAGATACCTTAGTACTCTTAGGAAGAGTTGCTGAACCTGCAGGAACAATGATAAGCTAGGTGAAAAGAAATGAGCTTTTGGGGAGTAGATAGAAGATGGAAGCTAGGAAAAATCAAGGTAGCTTCAGGAAATGCAACAATAACTGGGACTGGAAGCATAAATACTGGACTTTCAACTATACTTAATGCTGTAGTTTGTGTTGCTAACGCATCTACAACTATTCCAACAGACGTTGCTTCAATAACATCAATAAGCGGAGGAACAATAAACGTTGTTGTAGTTGCTTTACAATCCGCAGCAAACGCAATAGAGACAGCAGCAAAAACAGTAAACTGGATAGCATTCGGATACTAAGAGTAAGAAGGTGAGACAGACAGATGGATAGCGACATACACAACATATTTAGACCTGGAACAATTTCTCCAGTAGCTCTAATAGACGAATACATAACATTAGTACCAGACCAGCCTTCACTTCCAAGGCTTGACTTTGTTGTTAGAAAAATAGAACAGTTCATGACAAACATAAGCTTGCCTTCAGTAAATGCAAACTCAACTTCTTCACAAACTGAAATAGACAGCTTGTACGTAGATGAACTTGAGCTTCTACAGGCAAGGTTTATTCCTAGTCCTTACTCAACTCAAGTAGCTTTGAGTATGGCTCAGCCTTCAACTTCACCAAAGGGAGCTTTAAAGAAGCTCGGAACTCAAATACCCTTCAACATTACAGACTTCGACCCATGTCTTCACTTAACTCAGTTTTTTGTTTATGGTCAAAATACAGTATACTTTACAATATATAATACTTCAAGCTCAAGCATAACTCCAAGCTTTCAGTTCTTTGGACTAAAGTATAAGTTGGAGAAGACTAGTGCACCTCCAGTAAGCACAAAAATACCAATTTATCCATTAATAACAAGGTGATGAGAATGGACGACACTATAGTTGCGATTGCGTTAGCACTCTTCGGAATAACGTTAATAGCTTTCCTTGCATTCAAGCCAAAGAATGTAATAATTGAGAGAGACAGTAATGGAAACATTACAGCAATTAGAGAATCCTGGTAGTTTTTTGTTTTTTATTTTTTTATAAAGATTTTTAAGGAAGACCAAACTATTCATTATTCATGGATTGGAAGGAACTTCTCCTAGCTGAAGAAGAAGCTAGAATAATAGCAAAGAAGCTAGTACCAAGGGAAAAGGAGAGCTTTGTTTCTCTTGAAACTATGAAATTTAGGAAGATTCCTGTAGTTGATGTAAGAAAAACTGTAGAGCCATTTACTACTGAAACAGTCTACGAATACTATACTCCAGAAGGATACTGTGGAATAATAACAAAGATTGCAACAACCTACTACTTAAACGATGAAGTTTATTTTTATGTAGATGGAGCACTCTACGAACCACCTATAGTAAGGGCAATAGGAGTTTATCCAAACACACCAGTTAGAGTCTTAGTTCAGTTCGATAACTCTATAGTATGGAAAGTTTCAAACAATTCTGGAGAGGAAAAAGAATATGGAATCTTGAACGAAGGTTACATTGCGCTTAGAAAGTATAAAGAAGACTTCATTAAAGTTGTTTTAAGTGGTGGTTTGTAATGCTTTCTAAGGGTCTTACTTCAGGTGACTTAGTAACTCCACAGAACGTTGAAATTGTAGACATAGACACAAACCCAAACGTAACTAAAGTAGGAAGTTGGACGAGTATTTCAAGGAATGCAGCAGTAGGTTTGTCATGTTTGGTTAGCAACAATACAGGAGACTACATTGAGTACAAATTTGTTGGGAGTGGAATATGGGTAAGGTACATGCTTTCCTATGATGGAGGAATAATGCAGATATTTATCGATGGAAATAGTGTTGGATACGTAGACTCTTATGCTCCAACAACAGAAACTCAGCAAGGCTCCTTTGTTTATGCTTTTCCTGCAGTTGGTTTAAAGATTGGAGTACACGACATTAAGGTTGTTGTAACTGGAAACAAGAATCCTGCATCTGCTGGAAGCTCAATCTACTTAGATGCATTTACAGTGGAGCACCAACCTGGAGCTTTACAAGTTTATAGCATGATTGAAGGCTCTCCTCCAGTAACGATTTCAAACTTCCTTGGAAGGGGAGACTTAGCATTAGTATTTGAGGCTTCTCCATGGGGTTATGACTACGACGCAGATGTTCTAAAGGTGAGAGAACAAGAAGAGTTCTTCCTTCCCCCAACTTCAGTACCAACTACAGAAGGTGTAGTTTACTCAGGAAGTGTTTACATAAATTCAATGCACGTTGCAAACTCAACTTCAAGTGCAATAACAATAACTATAAGAGACAATGCACCAACCCCAAACACTTTTGTCTTCAGTAAGAGCATACCTGCAAACGACACTATACAAATTTTCAACGTTGTAAAGCCTTATTACTTCATGAATGGGATAAGAGCGGTAGCAAGTGCAGCAGGTTTGTATTTAATAGCCTCTGGATATTAAATTTATAAAGCTGGAGGAGTAGAATAGCATATGGAGAAAAAAAAGGAAAAGGAAAAGGAAAAAATAGAAGACAAAGTTAGTATAAGAGACATTACAATAATAAAACACTATAGAAATGGAAAGCTAATAGAAGAAAGAAAAGTTGAAGACCTTGTAGTAGCAGTTGGAAAGGCACAGATTGCAGGTTTAGTTGGAGGATTAGCTACTGGAACTGCAAGCTACATGGCTGTAGGAACAGGAACAACTTCACCTTCAATTTCTGATACAGCATTAGGAAGCGAGGTTTTAAGAGTGCAAACATCAAACTCTTTAGTCACAACGAACACAACAAACGACACACTACAGCTTCAAGGAAACTTTAGTTTTACAGCAAGCTATGCAATAACTGAGATGGGTGTATTTAATGCATCTTCAGGAGGAACTATGTTCATAAGAAATACTTTTGGAGCAATAAACGTGGTTGCTGGAGACACAATAACGATAATTTCAAAACTAGTATTTAGCTAGAGGTTTGAGCCATGGGTTGGCTTCAAGGCTGGATGTACAGAAAGTCGCACGTCATCAACTCTGCACCTGGAGCAGGAACAGGCTATCAGGTTAAGATAATTGCATACTATGGAAGTGGAACTGACAGCGATAATACAGTGTACTTAAACTCAAGATGTAAAACTGATTTTTCTGATGTGCGCTTTACTGCAAGCGATGGAGTAACTTTACTACCTTATTGGACAGAGAGTGTAACAGCTTCAAGTGTGGCAACATTCTGGGTTAAGATAACTGACGACCTAAGTTCTGCAAGCTCAACAATATATTTGTACTTTGGAAATCCAAATGCAACTAGTGCAAGCAGCGGCGCAAACACATTTCTATATTATGACGATTTTGAAAGTGGAATTGACTGGACAGTAGTACAAGGATATGGAACAAATACTGTTGACACTACAACTGTGAAACAAGGAACTTACAGCCACAAACTATTTGGAGTTAATTCATTACCTTATACAAAAGCTCAAAAAACACTACCTAGTGCAATTCCAGCTCCATTCGCAATTGAAGTTTGGGAGAGAAATACTAATGCAACTTATAGTGACGGGTACATGTTTTATGAATTTTTCCAATCTAATGGTTCAACAGGAATGGACTTATTCACAAGAAGAGATGATGCAGGCAGATACAAACCCGAATTTTACGTAACTGGTGGCAGTCTGATAACAGGTTTAGGAATAGACAACTATGATTATAACTACTGGCATTTTCTACGTATTTTAGTTTTATCCTCTTCACAGTTAAAATTTAATTGGATATACAATGGCGTTACAGATGAAGGAACTTATGGACCTTATTCCCCTAGTATTTCAGAAGTAAAATATATAGGCTTCAGTTGTGGAAATTCTGATAAGGGACAAGGATGGCAAGACGTTATTAGAATAAGAAAATATGTAGAACCAGAGCCAACTCATGGAGCTTGGGGGGCAACAGAAATTCAACCACTTACACTTGTGGATACAGTAAAAATTTGTGATTGCACGATAAAATTTGCTGGAAAGACACTTTCAGATACTGTTAGTCTAAAAGATAGCAAGATAGTAGGAAGAATACTTACAGATACTGTTAGTTTAAGCGATAGTGTAAAAAAAGCAGTTACAAAGTTACTTACGGATACTATTAGTTTAAAAGATAGAGTATACCCAATAAGCAAAAACATTGGAGCAGCAAGGTATGGACTTGCAACCTACGGTGTATCAAAGTACACATCAAGAGGGGAGAGAACAATAGAAATGGGAAAGATTACAGGAGCAACTTACGGAAGTGCAGTCTACGGTTACGATAAGTATTCATACAGAGGTGGAAGACAGCAGAGATTTCCAAAGGAACACGAGGACAAAAGGTAAAAACATTTAAGTTTTAGTTCTATGCATGAAAATACGATGAAAAGAGAAAGAACTGAAAAAAATCAAATAAGGTACGCCGGAAATACAAAAACAGAAGATGTTTCTTATCCTTTAAGGTACGTAAACCCTGGAGACATTGTACAAGCTTCAGACCACAATGACTTAGTAGATGCAATCACAAGCGACGTCTATGGACATGACCACAATGGCTTACCACAGTCAGCTGGAGGAACAGGAAAGAAGATTCTCCATGCAAACCTAAACGGTTTGTCTTCAGATGACCATCCACAGTACTTAAACTCAACTAGACACAGCTCAACAGACCATAGAGGGCTTATACTTGTTCAAGCTGGAACAGATGCAAGCAAACCAGCTGCTGGAAGTACAGGTAGACTATACTTTGCAACAGATACGAGCATACTTTACTACGACAATGGTTCAGCTTGGGTTGAGATGGGTAGAGCACAGAATGTTATAAGTCATAGTGCATTACTTAACTTATCTTCAGATGACCATCCGCAATACTTAAACATAACTAGACATGACACAACTACAAGACACACTCTTGGAACTGTTGTACCTCATGACTCACATTCAAACTTAAGTAACTTAACTTCAGACGACCATCCACAATACTTAAGAACAGATGGAACAAGAGCACTTAGTGGGAACTTCAACGCAAACGGATACCAGTTTGTAAACTTAGCTGTTGAAAACTTAACTTCTGACCCTACTTCACTTGTAAAGGGAAGAATATGGTTAAGAACAGACCTTGCATTATTAAGCTTCTCACCAGATGGAACAAGCATAAG
Source organism: Candidatus Brockarchaeota archaeon (assembly GCA_017601145.1). GTDB lineage: Archaea > Thermoproteota > EX4484-205 > EX4484-205 > JAAOZO01 > JAAOZO01. Next base: position 14,642 of record JAFNIV010000018.1, on the reverse strand, counting down.
CAGAGTACCTATTGGAACTATAAACGTAGACTCTCATAGTAGTAGACACTTAGCTGGAGGAGCAGATGCACTTCCATGGGGAAGTGGAGGAGGATTAGATGTAGACAAGTTAGATTCTCATCATTGGTCTGACTTAAGGTTTCTCTATGCTGGAGATGAAACAGAGAAGAGTGTGTATGGAACTACAGAGACTGAGATAAAGACTCTTAGAATAATAAATGCACCAGGTTATGGGTTCAACAACATAAAGAACTTATACTTTGTTGGAGAAGCATACGTAACTGGAGGAACTGGAAACTTAAAGGTTAGTATAGATGGAGCAAGTTCTGTAAGTGTTTGGAGTATTTCTTCAACTTCTTATAGTTTGTATACTGGAAGTGTTTCAGTAAACTGGAGTTCCTCTGCAGTTCATACAGTAAGCATAAGACTAGTAAACAGCGGAAGCTACTATACTTATAACAGGACAATAGAAATCTATGTGGATGTGAGCTAAGATGAGAGCTTTCCTTTTCCTAGAAGAATACGACGAAGAAAAGAAGGTTTACAGATTCCATTACATAATAGAAGGAACAAACATAAGGTTTGCAGTAGAGTTTAAGAAATTCCCGACAGAAGAAGAAAGAAGAAAGAAAGCTACAGAAATCCTTAAAGAAATTGAAAAAACGATGAAGAAGGAAGAAACAAAAGGTGAAGTCATAGAGACATGAGTATAAACATAAGAATATCTGCAACAAAAACGAACAACATAAGAGACGTAGAATGTGAGAGTTGTGATACTTGTTACTCTTGTCAAGGTTGCAATACTTGTTATTCATGCAATAGCTGTCAAGTTTGCAATACATGCCAACAGTGTAACGCAGGTTGCTATATTTGCAATACTTGCTATAATTGCGTTACATGTGTAGCTTCGTGTTATACTTGTCAAGTTTGCAATACTTGTCAACAGTGTAATGCAAGTTGCTATTCTTGCAATGCTTGCCAAAAATGCAATACTTGCTATAATTGCAATACTTGTCAGATTTGCTACTATGTTTATTCAATATAGGAGGTGAGAAAATGAGCATAAACATAAGAATATGCAGAAGCTGTCAAGTATGTTACTCTTGCCAAAGTTGCAATACTTGCCAAAACTGCAACACATGCCAGGTTTGCAATAGCTGCCAAGCTTGCAATACTTGTGTAACTTCGTGCTATAGTTGTCAAGTTTGCTTTGCATGCCAACAGTGTTATGCAAAATGCTATTCATGCAATAGCTGCCAAGCTTGCAATACTTGTGTAACTTCGTGCTATAGTTGCCAGATTTGTAATGCTTGTCAGGTTTGCGATGCTTGTCAAATTTGCAATACATGCCAAGCAGCTGCGTACGTATAAACGTTTAAATATTCAAAAACAAAGTAAAACTCATGAGTTGTGAAGAATGTCAAGTATGCGTAGAATGCGAAAAGATGTGCGGAATATGCATAGAATGCGAGGTAAACTACGGAGCCCAGAGACAAGAAAAAACTTCCGCAACCCCAATAAAACCAGTGTTTAAAGTTAGACAACCAAGCATAGACATAACTGACATGCAACTTAAGGAAATGATAAGAGAAGCTGTGAGAGAAGGAATAAGAGAAGCACTCGTTGAGTTAGGCTGGAAACCTGAAAAAAAGAAGTTTGAGTAAAATGTTAAGCTTAGAAGAAATAAAGAAAAGAAAACTTGTTGGAATAACTGTTCTCCCAACGTATGACTGTAACTTCAACTGTTCTTACTGTTTCCTAAAGTTCTACTCATACAAGTATGGAACTATGACAGAAGAAGTTGCTTCAGCAACGTTGGAGTTTGCGAAAAAGTATGTAAGAGAAGACGGAAGCATATGGTTCTTCGGAGGAGAGCCTTCAGTTGCTTGGAATATAATTAAGTTTTTTGTAGAAGAAGTTAGGAGACAAAAACTAAAGTTTAACTTAGGAATGACAACAAACATGTATTTGCTTGATGAAGAAAAACTGAAATACCTTGCAGAAAGAACAGAAAAGAGGTTTGGCTTTCTAGTAAGCATAGACGGACTAAAGGAACAGCATGACAAGTTTAGGGTAACAAAGGATGGAAGGGGAACATGGGACAAAGTTTTTGAGAACTACAATAAGGCAAAGAAAATTTTTGGGAAAGAATTTCAGGTAAGATGGACTTTTGCACCAGGTACAATTGTTGGGCTCGCAGATGCAGTAAAGAAGTATGTTGAAGATTACAACATTTATAATATTGCCCTTGGAGCTGTTTTTGAAGTTGAATGGAAAGAGAAAGACTATGAAGACTTTAGGAAGGAAATGGAAAAACTTAGAGACTATTTGTTCTCGTGGTATAGAAAGGGTATTCCAGTAAACTTAATGCCTGAGAGAGATGGATTAACTTACATAATTGGAGCAGGAAGTAGGTATGATAGATGTGGTTTTGGTATTTCAGACATAGGTATAAACCCAAAGGGAGAAATATCAACTTGTCATAGAACAGCAAACAGTTTAGTAAATAGTGAAGAGATGAAGATTGGAGATGTGTTCAATGGAATAGACTATGAAAAAGTTTACAGAATATACAAGAGATTTCAGCTTGCTCCTATAGTTAGCGAAAACATAAAGATGTGCGATACTTGCATAGTTAAGAATATTTGCAATGGAGGATGCTTAGCACAAAACTATGATATGTTCAACAGCTACAACGTGATGCCAGAAGCAGAATGTAGATACTTACAGATAGTTACAGAAGTCTTCTTACCCCTTGGTCATGCGATGCTTTCAGAGAACAATGAAGCCTTCAAAAGGGCTTTTAACCTAGGTTCACGAATTTCAAGAATAGGGGAAGAGTAAACTTAAATATTTGGAAAATTATAGTTTACCTATGATAGAAAGCGCAGCATACACTCTGAAGGTTGGGAAGAAGTGTGCAGGAGAGAGCTTTAACCCATTTGAGGGAACAAAGGAGAGGAAAAAAATAACGATTTTAGCTGACAAGAACAATTCTTCAGCAGTATTTGTAGGAAATGAGCAGTCTCAGAATTTTCCATTGTACCCTGGAAATCAGGTTGAACTCGTAAACACGAGAATTGTAGACATTTGGTTCTACACTCCAACAAGCGGGCAGAACGTTTATCTAATAACGAGCTAGGAATGAAAGTTTTCGTATACTACATAAGTAGCGGAAGAGAAAAAGGATACTATCTTGAGTTAGATGAAGAAAAGCTTCTAGAGTACTTAAGTAAGCTTGGATTACCAGTAATTATAGAAGAAAATACAAAGTTTTATGAAATAAAAGCAAGATATTCTATAGTAGTTTTAGACAGACAATTCTATAGCACTATTCTGTGAAATGTTTAAATACAAGAATAGTAAAGTAAATACGAGAAAAAATGAACAATAGACCTATGTGGGAGCTAAAGGCAATAGCAGACCTTCTTCTAGCAGTAAGCTTGCTTGCATACATTTTCGGAGTAATACAAAAAGACGTTTTTCTAGTAGTATTCATGGCAATATTTAACTACATTGCACTCAATGCATCACAGTCTAAGATTTACGAACTTTCAAAAATTCAGAAGCTTGAAGGAATTCTTGCAGTAGATTATCCTTTAAAACTTGCAGTATTTGGATTTGGTTTGCTCTGTGGACTTGCCTACTTAGTACATGCAATAGACTACGACACTGCAACGAAGGTTTTAACACTTGTTGCTACTATACTAGCTGCAAACTTAGGATACCTTGAGTACAAACTAAGGTGATAAAAATGGAAAAAGAAAAGTTGATGTTCTTACTTGAAAAGAAGAATGTTGTAGGTTTCAGTACTGAGCTTAAGCCTAAGATTGTAAAAGGAAAAGAAACTGAGGTAAAAGCAATAAGAGTTTACGTGAAGAAAAAGGAGCTTAAGCTCGCACTAAAGGAAGAGGACATAATTCCAGAAGAGATTGATGGAATAAAAACTGATGTTGTAGAAGTTGGGGAGATTGTTGCTTTTTTTGACCCAACACAAAAAGTTAGACCTGTTACTGCAGGAGTTTCAGTTGGAAACATTGCCATAACTGCAGGAACTCTTGGATGGTTTTACGTTGACAAGAATGGAAATAAGTACTTTGGTTCAAATGCACATGTCTTTACTCCAGACCCCATGCAACCTCCAAACAATGTATCTCCAAAAGACATAGTTCAACCAGGAAGCTACGATGGAGGAACTAAAAACGATAAGATAGGAAGCTACGTAAACCACGTTCAACTTTATCCTACTTCAAGCGGAAAGACGAACAACTTAGACTTTGCAGTTGCAAGCATGGACGTAGATTGCGATTACAAGATATGGCAACAGTACACCCCAACTAAGATTGTAGGGCACTTGTTTGCTGGAAGCAATACAGTTACTGTAATCTTTAAAGAACACTATGTAACTGACTTAGGTTATTCTCCCATAAATGCTACTGTTCAAGACGTTAATGTAGGAGACTATGTACAGAAGTGGGGAAGAACTTCTGGTTATACTATAGGAAAAGTTCTTGATACAAGTGCAGTTGTTAGAGTAGGAGGTTATTCGCAAGGAGATGCAACCTTTGTTGACCAAATATTAACTGAAGCTATTTCTTCGCCCGGAGATTCTGGAAGCTCAGTATGGCTTTATGAAGAAAGCAAGCCTTATCCAACAAGGCTCAGCATGAATGCACCTACTGAAGTTAATACTAACCAAAGTTTCTACGTTCAGGGCAAACTAGAATACTTCTATGCAACCTGGAATCCATTGGTAGGCGCAACAGTAGACATATACTTAGACGGAAATAAGTACGTAAGTTTAACAACAGACAACAATGGAGCATACTGGACAAGTATGTCTATAAGTTCTCCTGGAATACATAAGATAGAAGCTTCATATGCTGGAACAGCAGACTACCAGCCTGCAAGTACATCTCAAAACATAAACGTAATTGGTCAAGCTCCTCCACCAATAACAGCAAAGTTTTCAGAATGGACAAAGAAAGAAATAAGAATTTTTGGAATAAAAGTTGGGGAAATAATAAATAGACCAATTCCTTTGCCTTACGTTGGACAACCTGCAACTGGAAAGCTCAACTTAGAAGAGATAAAGAAAGCATTTAAAATAGAAAACGTTTATAGTTTAGACCTAAGCAAGCTTGGAATTCCAAAGACAAGGAGTGGAGAAACTTCATATACAGCTATGATTGTGGTTTCATACTCAGACACTTCAGGATGGGCAATACTGTTTTTATCTGGAATAGGAGAGCAAGTAATAACTGAAGGAACGATTGCAATTAGAGCAGTGAATACAGACTATTGGATGGTATTCTCAAGGAATTTTGTGCTCTATATGTTGTATGCAATTTCTTGACCATGAGCGAGAAAAAAGTTGAGGAAAGGGTTACTAGACTAGAAACAATAGTTGAAAACCTAGAAGGTAGAGTTGAAACTTTAGAAAAGAACATTACAGAAATGGACAAGAAACTAGACACATTACTATCTGAAATGAATAATTTAAATAATAAGATTGCATACACGTGGATTAAGTTCATGCTACAAAACATAGGTTTGCCTATAGTTATTGCAGTTATTAGTTTAGCAATAGCAAAACACCTTTAAAAACTTAAATATTTTCTAAGAGTACGAAAGGTGAGAAAAAATGCTCAGCCAAATTAGGAGTCAAGCTAGCTACGTTAAGTCGCTTATAGTAACAAACAATCCTAAGCTTGGAGATGAGCTAAAGAAGCTCAGTGAGCTCTACAGTAGATACTTAGAAACACTTCCCCCAGACCAAGCAAACCTTTCTCTTGCAATAGTTACAAGCTATGGTGCTATTCAAATAAGCAGAAAAGACATACCTAAAGTTCTTGCTCTAGGAGACCCAAGGATGCCGTATGTAGTGGGTTTCTTAGCTGGTGGCTACTCTTGAGCATTGTACTATCACCAGACGGAGAAGACATAATAGGGAGAATAGGAAAGTATTTTGAAAGTTTAAAAGAAAGTTCAATTTTTATAGAAGGAGAAGAAGTAACAACTAAAGTATGGGAGAAGTTCAAAGATAAGGTAAACAATGTTTTTGCAGTAGGACATGGAGACCATGACGTTTATCTAGGGTATAAAGAGCAACCAGTTTTTTGGGTTGGAATGGAAAAAGATGGATTTACGTATGACATAGGAGGAACAAACTTTATGTTCTTCTCTTGTCAAGTTGCAAAAGACCTAATTCCATACCTTGAGAAGAAAGGGGCAAAGGGGGCTGGTTTTCTAAAAGATTATGTCATATTCTATGACCCAAGCAAGGACGCACTAGAAGATAAAACTTTAAGTTTGTTTGTAGAGCCTTTCATGAAAGGAATAGATGCAGTAAAAGAAACAAACAACATATCTGATGCCTTAGTTGTAAGAGAAGAACTTATAAAAAATTCAAGCAATGCAGACCAAGAAGTTTCAGAAGCATTACTTTACGATGCAAATATTTTTTATGTTAGTGGGGTAGAAACTCAAAAGCTCAGCACGATAGGCATAGAAGAAATTTTGCCCTATGTTATTTTTATTCCTCCTGCTCTTTTACTACTCTATGGAATACTAAAAAAATGATTTCAATAATTATTCCTTCATTTGAAGAAAAATTCCTCCTTGATACAGTTAAGTCAATAAAAGAAAATACAAAAAGAGACTATGAGATAATTGTTGTTAGTTCATCTCTTAAAGATGATTACATAAAAGACTATGGAGCAAGACTTTACTATACTAAACAGTACGAGGCTGGGGAGGCAAGAAACATAGGGGCAAGAAATGCACTTGGAGAAGTCCTTGTTTTCATGGATGCACATGTTTGGGTTGAAGAAGGATGGGAAGTTGTAACAGACTACGCTCTAAAAAAGGATGTTGGAATAGTAAGCTCTGCAATATATGTTGTTGATGGAAATGGAGTAAAGCATAAAGAACAGGTAGGATACTTTCCAATGTGCAACAAAGAACTTGAATTCATGTGGGGTGCTCCACCACCTGAAAAAGGAGAATACTACGAAGTTCAAGCACCTGTAGGATGCTTCCATGTAATAGAGAAAAAGAAGTTCTTAGGACTTGGAGTTGGTTATATACCATATTGGGGGTATGAAGATAGAGAAATTGCACTTAGGATGTTTAGGTTAGGTTACAAGAACATTGTTGTGCCTAGAGTAAAAGTTGGGCATCACTTTAAGTCTGTTGCAGCCTATGGTTCCTATTCAATGCACTTCTATGCCATGAACTACTACATAGGAGCTTTACTTGACTTTGACGATGACACCCTTCAGAGGTTGTACTGGGTTTTAAGGTCTAAGGGAGTTACAAAAGAAATTATGGACGAAGTTTTAGCAGACAAAAGTTGGCTTGAATGGAGAGAGTATTATCTTTCAGAATATAAGTATAAAGATACTATGTGGTGGAAGATTTTTGGTTTAGAGCCTCCTTGACTAAGGGTTAAATACTTAAACTTAAATAGAAGAAACAGTAAAATAAATACAAAGAAATGGCAATAGAAGGGTACGTATACTATATAAATTCAAATATACCAGTTCCAAACTGTACGATTACTGCTGATGGGTATAGCGTAAAAAATAGCTCTACTACAGGTTATTTTTACCTTGACGTACCAGACGGAAGCTACAACGTTACATTTTCTAGCCCAACAACGAAGAGCGTAACTATAAGCTTAACTGCACCAACAAAGATAACTATGCTCCTACCACCAACAGCATCACTTTCTGGTCCGACTGGTATTGAAGGTTATGTTTTTGATGCGAGTACAGGAGCACCAATAGCCAACGTTACGATAACATATGGTTGGTGGGGTACAGCCTACACGGATAGCAAAGGATATTACCATATAGAAATGGACCCTGGAACTTACGACGTAACTTATGGTGCACCAAATTACAATGGTGTAAGGTATACCATAACTGTGTACAGTGGACTAATGCAGCGTATTGATGCATACCTTACTCCTACGACAACTCCAATTCCTCCTCCATATGCACCGATTGCACCTACGCCTACTCCTGCACCTACCCCTTCTCCTCCTCTCAATGCACGAATTTCTGGTACAGTTTACTATGGAGGAACACCTGTACAGGGAGCAGAAGTAATTGCTTCATCTGGATATGGAACTTGGAAAACAACAACTAATTCAAGTGGAGTCTACTCTATGGATGTTTATGCTACAGAAGGCACGATTTTCATCGTAACTGCAAAATATAACAACCAAGAAATAAGTAGTTCAGCTATACTCTCCCCTGGAGTTTATAAAACCCTAGATTTGTACATTCCTGCTGCTCCTACGCCTACACCTTCTCCAACTCCACCTCCAATACCAACGAAAGGCTACATAAAAGGTGTAGTCTTAGATTATTACTCCAAGGCTCCAGTAGAAGGGGCTAAGGTAACTGCAACAGAAGCACTATCTTTAAGTGCAGTTAGTTCAACTACAGATAGTAGTGGAAGCTTCAACATTGAAGTTCCAGCATCATCCTCTGGAACAACCTACTTTGTAGTTGTATCAAAGGACAAGTACAATGACTACAACGCATTAGCAAAAGTTATGGCAAACCAAACTTTTGACCTAGGAACAATCCTTCTCGTGCTTTCAGAACAACAAATTGGAGAATATAGTGCTGTAGTATATGGAACTGTTTACTTAAGTAAACTACCAAGCGTACTTGAAACAATTGACATAACGAAGACACCAGTTCAAGGAGCTAATGTTAAAGTTACAGTTTATCAGGTTTTACCAATAGTAAGCTATTCAGCAACTACAGATAGCAATGGAAACTATAGCATAAAGGTTTCATGGAGTACAGGAATATTACCTACAGGTTTTAAGCTAGAAGCAACTTACAAAGACTACTCTTATAGCGAAGACATAAGCTTAAACCCTGGTGATACACTGAAGAAGGACATAATCTTTGGAGTTTCTCTGCCAAGCCCACCCCTTGGAATTCCATGGCAGTATTGGGCAGCGATTGGGGTAGCAGGAGCTTTGTTTGTAGGGTATAAGATTATAAGTAAGCCTGAAACTAAGATAACTGTAGTAACGGGTGAGAAGAAATGAGCTACATCTACAGTAATCCAATAATAAACTACTTTATGGCGAGTAGTACAACAATAACCAAGGGACAAACAGTAACTTTGTCATGGTCTGTATCTGGAAATCCATACTATGTAACAGTAAACGGAACTCAAGTTCAACCTGTAGGAAGTATGAAAGTTACGCCAACAGAGTCAACAACCTACGTTCTAGCTGCAGAGGGAGACTTAGGAATAGTAACAAAGAGGATAACTATATCGGTTATAGTTCCTACTCCTACTCCTACTCCTACTCCAACGCCAACACCTACTCCTACACCTACACCTAAACCTACACCTACTCCTACACCAAGTCCTACTCCTACACCTACACCAACTCCATCAGTATATGCACCTACGCCTGTACCATATGCTCCTACACCAAGTCCTACTCCTACTCCAACTCCAACACCAACTCCTACCCCTACGCCAACGCCTACAGCACCAACGCTTTTGACTCCAGTAACAGAATTCGCCGCACAAGTTATAGGAGGAGTAGACATAGTAATTAAGGATGTACAGGGTAACCCAATACCAGGAGCCAAAGTAACATTAGACGACAAATGGGTGGCATATTCAGACAACAATGGAAGGGCTGTAATAGCTGCAAACATTGAAAACACAACCCACACATTAAAAATAGAAAAAGAAGGATTCCTTCCTTATATTGAGATACCTAGTATACCCTGGTACTACCGGAGTGGGGAAATAGTGCTAATTAGACAACCAGAAGAAATAGACCATGTTCTCATATATGAAACTGGAGAGGCAGAATTCTACAAAGACCCCAACACTACAGTAAAGACGAGGATAAGTCGAGACCAAGTTTTAGAATTAGTTAATGCAAAGAAAAGTTACAACGATGCTGTAAATTTCTACAATTCTGGAAAATTCAAAGATAGACTGAATTTCCTTATCTCAAAAGGTTTGTCTTCTCAGTATTCTCCAACTGACTTTGAGCCAATGGATTACTGGGATGACCGTTATTCCTATTCTGATGTTAAATACTTCCAAGATAAAATCAACTCTATGAAGGCTATCGAAGACTACGTTACAAATATGGAAGCAAAGTACAATGAATTAGTTCAAAAGCTTGAGAAGATAAAGAAAGATGGAGAAGTTTTCTTAGATACAAAAAACAAGATTGACTACTTATTCTACAACATAGGTTTGGATGAAGCAATACCAACGTATTGGAACTACTTGGACAGCAATGAACAGTCTACAATCTTAAATCTTACAGTAGAGAAAGACTTTAATGCTGCAATTAGGTCACGTGGAGATTATCCTGGCATCTTCATAATTTACAACTATTATTTTCAGTTCGCACGTATAGGAATGGAAACATATCTGAAGACTATGATAAATTACGACAGACCGTTCTCAAACGATGAAAAAAACCTTGATGGCGTTATAGATGCATTTGAGAGCAACGGCTCATTAACTCCTTTCCAAGGTTCAAACCTTGAACAGTTTGTGCAGACTGAAAACTTCTTGGAAAAATGCTTAAAAGACATCTTAAGTAAGCTTGAGAATGAAAAGTATGCAGACCTTCAAAAACAGATAAACGACTTCTATTCATCAGGAGGAAAGAAGTACGAGTTTACTATTCATGTTGCAGATGCATCCGGAAAACCAATTGAAGGGGCAGCTGTAGTACTGGTAGTAGATTACTTCAGACCTTTGGTTGGTGATGTATTTGCTCCTTCCCGCGCTAGTTACACAGACGCATACAAATATTTCTTTGGTACACTACCTCCATCAGTTGCTTTAGCTCAGTCCTACATGACATGGAAAAAAGAAATTGTAGGCGCACCAATGTGGACAACAGATAGCAACGGGAATGCAAACATTGTTTTATACACTAAAGCTCAAAGAGGAGTTCTAGACGTTTATGTAAACGAATCATTAGTAAACAAAGCTGGACTAGCTCCAAATCAGTATTATCAAGAATTCAACTTTGACTTCACAAACAGAAACATAACGCTACTTTGGGCAATTACTCCTACTCCAAGTCCTACTCCTGCGGTAACAGTAACTCCAACGCCAACACCTGTACCTTACGCTCCTACACCAACTCCTATGCCAACTGTTACACCAACGCCAACACCCACAGCAACACCTACGCCTGTACCGTATGCTCCTACACCATCAGTATATACTCCTACTCCTACTCCAACGCCACCTCCTGCACCGAATGTAGCACGAATTATTGGTCATGTTTACTATGGTGGAGCACCAGTATCAGGAGCAGAAATAATTGCTAGAACTGAACACATCGGATATTGGATAACAACAACTGATTCAAATGGAGCCTACTCTTTGGACGTTGCCGTTGGAGAAGAGAGGACTTTCTTCATAACTGCAAGCTACAATAACCAAGAAGCTAGTGGTTCAATTACAGTCACTCCAGGTATTACACAAACCTTAGATTTGTACATTCCTGTTCCTACTCCAACACCATATGCTCCTATACCAGTATATGCTCCAAGTCCTACTCCAACTCCAACTCCTGCACCAACTCCAGCAGCTCCATTAGCAATAGGAGCTTTAGCACTATCAGGAATAGGGCTCCTATGGTACTTATCAAAGAAGAGAAAAACTTAAATACTTACTTATACTAATAATAATGTAGAGGTGAGAGAGATAGAAATGGTATTAGTAGTATCGAAGTTTGAACAACTAAAAGAACATGCAGAATATATGTCCTCGCTTCTACCAAGGTTTAACGTGTTTTTCCAAGTTTTTCCTGAAGGAACAGAAAAAGAAAAAGTTAAGATAATTGCTGGAAGACTAGGTTATGAAGGAGAATACACTGAAGAAATAAGAAAGTGGCTTGAAAGCGTAAGTGCAATAGAAATTTCAGGAGCAATAGATGATGAACTTTTCTTCATAAAGTATTAGGTGTTGCAAGATGGAAGAACAGAAAAGAATTGAGTTTAAAACTGGAGAAGAAAAGAAAAGAGAAATAGAAGAAAGAAGGAACTTGAGCAAACTTGTAAAACTAAAGAAAGAAATGGAAGAAAAATTTGCTAAAAGAGATTTTCTTAATGCTTCAATTGTTCTAGAAGATTTACTGAAAGAAATTGAGAGAAAGAAAAGCGAATTTGGAAGAGAAATTCCAGACTTAGTTTACTCAGTAGAAGCTGAAGCACGCATGTACGCAGAAGCCTTAGAAAGGTATCAAAAAGAAGGTGAGAAGAAATGAGTGAGAAAAGCGAAAAAATTGTTGATATTTCTGAACTGAAGAAAAGAAGTCTTCCAGAATCAAAAAAATTAGATGAGATTCTTAACAAAGTTATCGTAATAAAGAGAATTGAGAAGTATGAGAATGCAACAAGGTTTGGAGACATTTACTACATAGTAACTTCAGAAGGAGAAAGGTATAGGTCAACTTCTAAAGTTTTGAACAATCAGCTTGAAGAACTAAAACAAGTTATGGAAAAGAATGGCTTACAAGTTAGATGCAAACTTATAAAAATAAATAGGTACTATCGTTTAGTATCTGCACAGTGAACTACCTCTCGCTATCGCAATTCATCTCCGCCATCAAAGTTAAATATTTTTTATTTTAAGTATTTTTTTAGAAAGAAGTATAAAGTTTTATAAGTTAAATAATGTAGATAGCAAACAAACATACAAAAAACTTGTTATACTACTAGAATGGTAACCAAAAATGCCAAGAAAAGCCTGCTTTTTCCTTCGTTTTCAGCAGAGAAAAATATATAAAGGTAGTTATATTAGTATAGCGTATGGCGAGAGAGAGAGCTGGTTGGAACGAGAGGATACTAATAGAGCTAGAAAAAAATGGAAACATGAGTTTTGGGGAACTAATGGAAAAGCTAAACGTTAAGAAAAACCTCTTAATAGTTTACCTTACAAGACTAAGGAAAGAAGGTCTTGTTAACTACGATAGAAGCGTAAAGAAAAGCTGGAGCATATCTGGAAAGGGAAAGAAGTTCTTAGAATATAAAAGATACGTAGAAGAACATGAAAGTACGAAGAGCGACGTACAAGAGAGTAACGATGTTGTAGATGTACGTAGTGCTGTTGTCTATAATAGTATAGATAGTATAGATAACAATAGTAATATAAATAATAATATAAATAATAATAATAACAAAAATGTTATACATAGTTCAAGTAATTATATACCGATAAATAATACAAATGAAAAATATAAAAAAGAAAATAATGAAATAGTTCAAAAAACTGAGGAAAATCCTTATCTTAATAATAATAATAATAAAATTTCTGACCCTAATACTCCTTACCCTCATAGTAACCATCTCTCTCTCTCTCACTCGGAAAATAACGATACTGTTATACCTTCTGTTATACTTCCCTTCAAAGGTTCGAAAGAACTGAAGAAGGACATCTTTCACTTACTTGAAGAACTCTACAAGTTAGCAAAGTCAAAAATTGACCCTTCTTTAGACGAAAAAGACCTAAAAGATTTCACAAGTATGCACAGCTACTCAAATCCAAATAGTATAGCTTTAAGAATCAAAATACTAAAACAACTTGGTGCAATAACTCCTTTCGAGTATTCTGAAGATGTATGGGAAAATAACATAAAAAGAGAAGTATGGAAAAGAGCATATTCTATAGTTCCACTGCGTATAGAACAGCTCTTAGGAATAAGAAAGGAACCAATAGACTCTTATGTGGAGGAATATCTTAAAAAACAAGATGAGCTTGATGAACAGCAACAACTTGAGAAACAGCAACAAATCAAACAAGCTGAAAAAGAAGTAGACGAATACTTTGAAAAAGCTCATGAGTTTTCCAAAGAAAAAGAATCTAATAATCAACAAAATCCTACTTCATTATGAGGGAGAAGTGACGGGAGGTGAAAAGATGAAGCGAGCGTCAGTAACAATTTTCTAATTAAATTTTCTCGCCACTTCTCCCCTAGTAAGCATAGAATTACCAAAATATAAACTTTTTCCTAAAATCCATTTACTACCTTCAAGATTTGAAACACGTTATTCATTACTACTAAAAATGATATAAGTGAGAGAGTAATATATGCACTTTTCATAATTACACCTACATGACCATCTAACTGAGATAGTTTATATAATCCTAAAAATATAGATATATATAAAATTACGTAAGGAATAAAGGGCATGCTACGTACAAAAGGATTCTGTTCATACAATCCTAAATAGTTTATCGAAACATAGCTTGTAACAATATCTAAAACTGGAAACAATACAAAAACTGGTAAACAAATTTTCCTAAATCTACTGTTAAATGTTTCAATTGACATATACACAATTACTTCACTGCTGCATTTAAATTTTATGTTCTCTTAAGTTAGCTACTTTAGTTCTCTTCATAGTTCCAAACATTCCCATTTTCTTAAGCTTCTTAAACCTACCTTTCTTCAATTCTCTTCCAAGTCTTATACATTCCTTTTCTGTAAGTCCACTTTTCATTTATTTACTTTTATAAATTATAGCTTATAAGTTTTTATTTACTTTCTTAAATAATCCTTTCTTTTCTTATCTTTCTTTTCTTTTCCCTTCTTCAAAAAAAAAAAAAAG
>JAFNIV010000017.1 GCA_017601145.1 Candidatus Brockarchaeota archaeon | reverse complement strand
TCTTAAATATTTTAGCATAAATGAAGACAAACTGTTCTAATTTCTGGACAAAATTTTTACTTTAAAACTTAAAAAGAAAAGATATAAGCTAAGAAATCGAACAACTATTTGAAAAGGTGAAATGGAATGAAAGGTAGCTTTAAGCTTATATACAGTTTTTTTAATTATTTTGGAAAAAAGGAAATTGATAGAAGGATTCTCATTGCAATTCTTCTCATTCCTTTTATCTCAGCTTCTATTCCATTTACCGTAGAATACATCGTAAAAGACCTTATCAACAATCCACAAAAAGTTATCTTTACAGTAAGGACTAACTTTAATAATACTATAGTTCCTTATTCGAAAGTATACATCTTTCACTTGACTGATAGTGGCCCAGAGTTACTTTCTAGTGGAGTAAGCGATGAAAGAGGGGTTTTTAGTACAACAGTAGGAATTCCAAGAGTATATAAAGGTAAGTTAAACATAAGTGGAACTTTAAGAGACATTTATGCTTCTGTTAATCTTCTGGTAATAGCAAGTAAGAAGGACGAAGGTTTACTTGGTAGT
This sequence comes from Candidatus Brockarchaeota archaeon, assembly GCA_017601145.1. GTDB lineage: Archaea > Thermoproteota > EX4484-205 > EX4484-205 > JAAOZO01 > JAAOZO01. Next base: position 33,780 of record JAFNIV010000017.1, on the reverse strand, counting down.
TTGGCCTTTTCAGTTGATCCTTCTTCTATGATTTTTCCTCTAGATTTTTTCTCTGTTAACGTATCCTTAAAGAAATTGAGAGAACAAAAATTAGGATCTTTAACAGCAAGTAATAGAATCAGTTTACTGTCGTACAATCCTCCAAATGAAGAAACTTGGGAATATACAACTGTAGTTGAATTTTCTACATGGGATAACATTTTTGTAAAGTTTGACTTTGGGATTGGTACAAAGATTGATGTTGAAGTAAAAGAAAGAGTTTACGATACAACACAAGGGAAGTATATAACGGATTGGTATTCAAATGGTAGAACTACAGTTACTATGGATTCTGGCTTAAGTTCTGATTTTTATACTGGTCAAAAGACTATAACAGAACAATTTTACTTTAAGTATCTCCACACCGCAGTGTTAGTTGATGAAATTTACTGGGTTGAACATGTTTATGCTGTTGACACAAACCAGGATCCCATTGCAGATAGTAGACTCGTTAATTCCTGGAATGGCTTTACTTCTGGAAGTAACCCTTACATAACTGAGCAAAATAAAGAAAGAACAATCAACATTTACAAAGCGTATGGTTTTGTTTTTAGTGTAGGTGTTAGCTTTAGTAGTGGTGTTTCTGTAGGCCTTGGGGTAAGTTATCAGTCTTCTCCAGCTGGAAATATAGTAGTAAAAACTGGAACGTGGAATTCTGGCTATAGGGCTTATACTTATGGTTATGAGTATGGATTTAGAAAATCTTCTACAGTTTGGAAGCAAGGATAACTAAACCAACAAATTTTCTTTAAATGAACTAGAATTAAGAAACTAGATAAATTATGTTTTCTCTGCCTATTTTCTTCTTCTTAATCTTTCCCTTTGACTCAAGTAACTTTATTATAACAGAAGTTTTTGACTTAGAAAATCCTGTCATTCTTCGTATATCGTTTTGGCTTAATACTCCTCCATGGCTGCTCAGTAATGATATAACAACGCTTTCATCCTTTTCTCCAAAAATTTCTACTTGTTTCATTTTTAGTTTCTTAATGAAGAAAATAGTTACAATAAATAATAGAACTAAAAAAGCAGCAAGTATAACCAAGTATAAGATGTAGTTACCTTCTACATTTACATTGAATAAAAAATCCTTTTCGCTTCTGTAAAATGTTTCGTTGCCTTCATAAATTATCTTCATATTCCAAGTTCCGCTTTCGTTAAGTATAAAGGTTCTTTCAAAGTTTCCATTCCTATCAGTTGTTATAAAAAATGTAGTTAGTTCTCCACTTGGTTTTATTAGGACTATTGATATCCTGAGGTTTTCTAAAGGTGGGATTACTTGCCCAAATATTTTTAAGTTTTCTTTATTCAACGAATAGTTCGCGATTACTCTTATAACTCGACTAATAATCTCTAAGTTTGGCTGGTATTGCATAAACGATTTTGGGCCATACCAGATGAGAGCATTATCATATTGAAAGTCTGGTGTTGGAATAATATATAATGTCGTGTAGTTTTTCGGTACTATGATTTCTAGCATATCGCCTGAGTAAAGGTAAAATCCGCCTTCAAAAACATCACTAATAATGAAAATACCTTCGTTAACTTTTTTTGAAAAATTAACCCACAAAAAACTGTATTCTATTACTCCAAAAGTTGTAGAAATTGTTTTAAGAGTATAAACAGATGCGTTATAGTATTTACCTTCCATCGGTCTTCCTGCTAGCTCAGAAGCGTTTAGGATAATCTGATTAAACAAAACTTTAAAATCATTTACGTACTTATTTTTTTCTTTGTAAAACTGAGTAGCATAGCTAGAGAATGCACTTATTTCAACTTCGTTAGTTAAGTTTATTTTTTGTTGTATGGTCCATAATGCATCTCCGTTTTCAAAAAGATTTATCTTGTAAGTTACTCCTGACACTTCCCTTTCAAGTTTACTTGGTTGCGTCATAAATACAAGAAATAATAGAAACAGTACTGTGCATAAAATTATCCTTTTTTGCATCCTTATTATTCGTGCTTTTATTTAGAAATGTTTATAAGTTTTTTGCGATAACTAAACCAATTAAAATAGAATTTGAACCTTTAAACTTATACTTCAACTTGCGTTATTGTTTTACTAGTTGGTCGCTTCCTATTCGGTTGATGAATCATTAAAGTTTTAAATGTCCAGATTTTTCTATATTCATAAATACTTTAGCAGATCAGAGTTATAAAATATTGTCCAAAGGAATATTTCGAAACATTCGTATTAAAGAGGTAGATTATCTATTGGTCTTAGTAAAATTGCATTGATAACGTTATAATCATTTAGATATATATTGCTATTGAAAATGTTATTTTTATCATTAAAATGGCGAGAAAGTAGGTCTAACTCGATTACAAAAATTTAGATATGACAGGTAATACTGTTGTCAATACTAAATTCAAAGTTTAGAGATTTACTAAATTTTTAGTTTTTAAAAATAATCTAAGCTTATACCCTTTAGCACCTCTTCTATTTCTTTAAGTTCCTGATCGTCTAGCCTCCAACCTGCAGCTCCTGCATTCTCTTCAGCTTGTTTTGGATTTTTTGCACCTGGAATTGGAACTACATTACCTTCTCTTAGCAACCAATTTAATGCAACTTGCGTTATTGTTTTATTTCTAGTTCTTGCAATTCTGCCAAGTACTGGAATTAACCTTGATATTTCCTTTAAGTTATGATCAGAGAAAAGCTTGTTGCCTCTTCTTACATCATCAAAAGGCTTGTTGTTTATATCGTACTTTCCTGTTAATGCTCCTTGTGCGATTGGACTCCATGCAATTACAGTAATATTCTCTTTTTTACAATAGGGTAATACTTCTTCTTCTATTTCCCTTTGAAGCATATTATACCTAACTTGATTTGAAACGATATCTGTAGCAGAAAGATATTTTCTTGCTTCTTCCAAATCACGAACCGCAAAATTACTGACTCCAATTGCCCTTATTTTTCCTTCTTTGTAAAGTTGGTCCATTGCTTTCATCGTATGCTTAAGTGGAATTTGTTCCCAAGGGTCTGGCCAATGAACTTGATACAGATCAATTTCTTTTACTCCTAATCGCCTTAAGCTATGTTCTGCAGCTTTTAAAAGCTCATTATATCTTAAATGAGCGCCATGAACCTTTGTAGCTATAACAAGGTTTTCTCTCCCTATTTCTTTTATTGCTTCCCCAACGACTTCTTCTGAGTGTCCATTTCCGTATGCTTCGGCAGTGTCTATGAAATTAATTCCTAGCTCATATGCTCTCTTTATCGCTTTCAGTATGTTTTCATCTTCGACGTCTGCTCCCCAAGCTTTTCCACCTGCCTGCCAAGCTCCTAGGCCAATAATTGAAACTTTTATACCACTTCTCCCAAGACTGATGTATTCCATGGTGTGTCGGACAATTCTTATAACGTTGCTATATAAAAACTTATTCAACTAATACTCTAAAGAGAGTTATTTTTCGTAAGCTCTAACTTTGTTAGTAAAAAATCTTCTTACCGGCTATCCTGAAGTATTTTTATGTCTTTCAAAAAAGCATTTTTAACTTTGATGGCGGGAAGTCTTCTTGCGAAAGCTGGGGGATGAAAGCCGAAAAGCTTATATTTTTCTCATTACATTTGTCATCGTCTGCTTGGCTGGCAGACCTAGTAGGCATGGGACAGGCCGAAAGAGACGCCTGCTGAGGGCAAGACCTCCGTAACCCACCTTCCACACGGGTTCCTCGAAACGGCCTCACTTGCCGAGGCCTCCGCTGTGGGTGAGTGGAGAGCGAGTCTGTCCGTGGAAGCAGGAAGCTCCTTGCAATAGCGAGGGGTAGTTCACACTACTTAAAAACGCTTGTTTTTGTTTTCTTTTTTATTAGAGTTCTCTTATGTTGTAATTATGAATTTAAGAAAGATTTAAATACTTGTATTGTATCAATACAATACCATGAATACGGTGGACGAGGAAGTCGAAAAAATAAAAAAAGAAATAGAAAAAAGAATAGAAGAACTTTCAAAACTGTTAGATGATCATTTTTCGAGAGTTTCAGAAATAGAAGAAGAAATGATCTCAGAAAAAGAATATGGGAAACTTTGGGATAAGCTTTTAGAAATAAGAAGCTTAAAAGATGAGGCAAGGATAGAAAAAATCAAGATAAAAGAAGATTTAGTAAATAAAGTTTCTGAGCTTAAGAAAAAAATAAGAGAAAGCTATTCTGGAGCTCCAAGAGAAACTCTTGAAATAGCCTTAGAAAAGCTTGAAAACCTGACAGACTTCTTAGATGAAAAATTAGATGTTGTCGAGGATAAGCTAGATTCGTTTTTTGATAAAGTTGAAGAATTAGAAGACAGAATTAAGGACAAAATAAAAGAGAGAAGAAAATACTTTATTTATGCAGAATCTCCTCGCTCTCGAGACATTACAATAAGAATGCCTGAAATAAAAATACCTGAAATAGGAAGCATAATTAATGAGGCTCTCTCAAAAGTTCAAATAGGGGGTCCTTCAGTAGTAGTGTCTTCTATTAGATTACCTGAAACGGACCTAAAGCTAATAGATGCTTTAGTTGATGCTGGTATCTTCAAGAGTAGGAATGAAGGCATAGTATTCTTTGCGCATAAAGGCATTGAATCCAGTAAGGAATGGCTTATAAAGGTTAAAGAAAAGCTGGACGAAATTAGAAAACTTCAAGAAGAAGCTAAGGCGGAATTAGAAAAGATAATTAGTGGGCAAGCTGATAAAACAGAAAACAGAGAAGGAAGCAAAAAAGAAGATCATCCCAACTAGATGCGTAAGCTCAAAAACCAAAGTTGGCAATTTCCATTAAGTTCATCTTCTAAGATGAAATAGGACTGGAAGCCTAAGGACAATGAATAATTTGAGGAATAAATAAGAACTCCTAAACTTTATTATGAAGAGTATCAACCTTGAAGAATTTCTTTCATAATTATTGATGCTGCCTTGATCTTATTCATTCCTACTGTAACATCCCCAATTCCTCCAGGTGTCTCAACTATTATTGGAATGTTGTAATGGATGTCGTTAAGAGCAGCAATAAAATCAGCCCATTTTATGTTCCCTAGAAGTGGTAGTAAGTGTTGGTCTTCTTTTCCGTTGTTGTCATGGACATGCGTTGCTATAAGCCTTTCTTCAAACATCCTAACAGCTTTTGATGGTTGTATTCCGTTAACGTTAGCATGTCCTGTATCAAGACATATTCCAACGTAGTCGTTATTTATTTCATCTACTAGCTCTATTAGGTCATTTGGAAATGCTCCAAAAGTTTGTTCGAGCCTATTTTCTATCGCAATCTTTACACCAAAGTCCTGAGCACTTTTAACAACTTCAGAAAAATTTATCAAATTTATTTCTTTGATTTTATGCAGAAAGCTTTCTGAATTTAGGTTATAATCTGTCTGTATTAGGTTTGTATGTAATACTAGAACTTCTATACTAGTTTTGTTAATATTTTTTATCCAATTAATTATCCTTTTGATAGCGCCAGCTCTTACACTTTCGTTAAGAGAGCCAAGTTGATAGTCGATTTCTCCAAATGGGCCATGAATTTGAGTGGCTTTGATATCAACGGAAGCTAAAGCTTCATTGAGTTCATCGAACTGCTTTTCTAGGTTGTTGTTTTTATCTGATTTTTCAAGATGTTCGTATGCTATTTCTGCATATCTTATGTTGTTGTTTTTTATTCTTGTTAACGCTTCTTGTATTGGAACTTCGCTGAAAATCCAAGTGTCGATACCCCATTCCATGCTTTAGGAAATGGAATAATGCCTTATTAATGTTTTTTAGCTCTTAGCAAAAAATATTTAAACAATTACAAATATTAAAGTAGGGAAAAAGTTGAAAAGATCGATAATAGCAATACTTACAGACTTTGGAGAAGGAAGCATCTATGTGGCTCAAATGAAAGGTGTCATCTTATCAATTAACAAAGAGGTGACAATAATAGAAATAACAAATTCTGTAGAACGCCACAACATACGACAGGCCTCGTTTTTACTTAGTAAAACTGTAGAGTATTTCCCTCCAGGTACAATATTTATCGCAGTTGTAGACCCTGGTGTAGGAAGTAGTCGAAAAAACATAGTTCTAAAAGTTGACAATAAGATATTCATTGGTCCAGATAATGGTATCTTTACTGGAGTTATAAGTGGAAAGATATTTGATTGTTGGGAAATAGAAAACGAAAAATACATCAGTAAAAATGTCTCAAAAACATTTCATGGACGCGATGTATATTCCTATGTTGCTGCCTATATTTCTAAGAGTGTAAAACTAGATGAGCTTGGGAAAAAGATAAATAGTATAACTTTACTTGAACCAGAGGAAATTAGTATAGGTGAATCCTTCATTAAAGCAAGTGTCTTGTTTATTGATAGCTTTGGAAATATAGTGCTTAATGCTAACGAAGAGCATCTTAAAAAAATAGGAGTAAACTTAGGAGATTACGTAATTGTTTCTTCTTCAAAAGAAGAAGTTCATCCTGCTAAATTTGTTTTTACGTATTCTGATGTTGATGTTGGTCAATTAGCCTTACTTGCAAACAGTATCGGTGTATTGGAGCTATCAATAAATCAAGGCAATGCTTCAGAAAAGCTTGGTATGAAGACAGGAAGCGAAGTAACAATAACTAAAATTTAGCTTACCTTGCCAACTAGTTAAATGAAGAAATTCTTTTATCTTACTGGTTCGTACTTACTATAAGTTCTCTTGAAAAAGTGGTAATTTATGTAATTTCTAGTGTGAAACTTAATGTAATTAACATAACCCCACTTATGTACTCTTCTCATAGACACATAAACTCCTGCTTTTAGCTCAAATTTTACCTTCGCAATATTAGAAGCACGTTTTATAAGGTCTGTATCTTCACTTGTAACCAAGTCTGAGTTAAATCCTGACAGATTTTTAAAAACATCCTTACGTATTGCGATGTTCTCCCCCCCAACATAATAAAATCTAAGTAAAGAAGCAAAGTAGCTATACGGTAAGAGAAATAGTCTTGAAAAAACATCTTCTATTAAGCTTCCATCGAGAGGATAAAGTGGTCCAAAAACTACACCATAACCTTCTTTTATTATTGGAGAAGTGACTAGCTTCAGCCATTTTCTTGGGTAGTAAGTATCAGCTGTACAAAAAACTAAAATCTTTCCTTCTGCAACAGAAGCTCCTTTATTCCTTCCAGCAGCAATAGTCCTTTTTGGTTCCACGACAATTTTGTCTGCATACTCTCTTGCAATTTCTATAGTATTATCTTCGCTACAACCGTCTGAGATGATTATTTCGTAGTCATAGTCTATTTCTTGTGACCTTAATGAAATAAGTGTTCTTTTGATGTATAGTGCCTCGTTAAGTGTTGGAACTATTATTGATATTGTTGGCGCTTTCAATCCTTCAGAGTCATGCACTAAAAATCCTGTATAAAAAGCTACTTCGTGTAAGTCAACAAATAGAAGTCCGTTTACTCAGAAAAAGTTAAATTCTTTCTTTAAGCATAATAAAGCGAAGGAAAAATGAAAAAAGAGGAACTTCTTAGACGTATTGGAGACATAAGCCAAATCGGAGGGGTTTCTTTCTTTGAGTATGCTGACGGGAAAGAAAAGGGTGTGAGAGCTTTCGAGTTTAGAACTAGTTCAGGTCTAAGCTTTACAGTTCTTGCCGATCGTAGCTTAGATATCTCAAGAGCTGACTATAAGGGATTAGCAATAGGTTACAGAAGCTGGACAGGAAATGTTGCTCCTTACTACTTTGAGCCGGAAAATTATGGTTGGTTGCGTGGTTTCTTTGCAGGGTTGTTAACAACGTGTGGCTTAACTTATGCTGGAAAGCCAACAGTAGATGAGGGCGAACAACTTGGTCTACATGGAAGGATCTCTTATTCCCCTGCCTCAAACTTAAACTATGGTGGTTACTGGGAAAATGATGAATACACTATGTTTGTTGAAGGCATAGTAAAAGAATCAAGCTTTTTTGGGCCAAATCTATCCCTAAGTAGAAGGATAGAAACGAAGTTGTTTAGTAAGACTATAAAAATACGCGACATAATAACAAACGAAGGTTGGAGAGAACAACCTTTGATGATTATATACCATTTTAACTTAGGATATCCTTTGTTAAGTGAAGATTCCTTCTTTATTTCAACTACAGTTGGAGTTTATCCCAGAGACAAAGATGCTTGGATTGAGCCTGAAAAGTTTGACAAATTTTTATCGCCTACAAAGGATTTCAAAGAAAGAGTTTATTTTCATGTTCCTGTTGCAGACGAAGAAGGCTTTTCATATGGTGCATTAATAAACCCAAAATTAAATGGAGGTTTAGGAGTTTATATAAAATTTAAGAAAAACGAACTAAAAAGATTAATTGAGTGGAAAATGTGCGGGGAAGGTGAATATGTTCTAGGCATAGAGCCTGCAAACTGTCTTGTTCTTGGAAGGGACGTTGAAAGAAAGCTCGGAACTTTAGAAAGAATTTCTCCAATGGAAAAAAGAGAATTTCATCTTGAGATTGGAATACTTGAAGGAGCTGAAATTGAATCCTTTATAAGTAAGATTGAAAGAATAGTTAGTAAGAGAAAAGTGAAAATAATAGAGAGTCTTGAAGATTATATTAAGCAAGTTTCAACGTAAATTGAAAATGCTTGCTGTTGAACAAAAAAAGAAAAAGTACTTAAACTTAAGTTACTTAATTCGCCCAAAGAGTATTGCTTTAGTAGGTGCTTCTGCAAATAAATCAAAAATTGGTGGAATTATGTGGAGCTATTTACAAAGCTTTCCTGGAAAAAAATATCCTGTTAATATTAAACAAGAAGCGATCGATGGTGCCAAGACATACAGTAGTTTAACTGATATCCCAGAAGAAGTTGATCTTGCAATAATTGCAATACCTGCAAAAAATATTTTAAGTGTAATTGATGACTGTATAAAAAAGAATGTTAAGGCTGCTATAATAATCTCTAGTGGCTTCAGTGAAACTGGAGAGCAAGGAAGAAAGCTAGAAGACGAAATCAGAAATAAAATCTCAAATACTGACCTAGTAGTACTTGGACCAAATACTTTAGGTGTGTATGTTCCAAGTGTTAATCTAGATTCTATGTTCGTTGTAAGAGAAAAATCAAAAAGACCAAGTAGTGGTCCTATAGCTTATATTTCGCAAAGTGGTGCTTCAGCAGTTGGTTTTATGGATATGGCTGAGTGTCATCATTATGGCATATCTGCTTTTATTGGGTTAGGAAATAAACTAGACGTTAACGAGAACGACATGCTAGAACTGTTTTTCAATGAAAAAGATACTAAAGTTATTTGTATGCATCTAGAAAGCATCGTAGACGGTCATCGTTTATTAAAACTGTGTAAAAAGATAACTCCTTTCAAACCAATAATAATACTAAAAGCCGGAAGAACAGAAGCTGGAGCTAAAGCTGCTATGTTGCATACAGGCTCAATGGCTAAGACTAGTCAAGTCATAGATGGAGCCTTTAAACAAGTTGGAGTAATCAAAGCAAATGATATGCTTGAACTTTTTGATTACTCTCGTATTCTTGCATATCAAAAACCAATGTTTGGACCAAGAGTGGCAGTAGTAACTTCAGGTGGAGGTTATGGAGTAATCGCAACAGACTATATCGAAGATAGTAGTGTAGGTGGAGGTTTAAAGATGGCTGAGCTTTCTGCTCATTCAAAACTAAAATTAAGGGAAAAACTACCAAGCTTCGCTTCAGTTGACAATCCAATCGATCTTACTGGAAACGTAACAGACGAAATGTTTGATTATGCATTTAAAGTTGTAAATGAAGATGAAAACGTTGATGGTGTTTTAGCATTTCCTTTAATTCAAACTCCCCTAACAACAGATAAATTGATTGATATTACAGAATGGTGGTTTAAAAATGGAAAAAAACCAATGGTTCCTTGTATCATTGGAGGGTCATATTCAGAAGAAGTGATAAGAAAGCTTGAAGCATTAGAAGTTCCTGTTTTTCCTGATATAAGGCGAGCAGTGCTTTCCCTCAGAGTTCTTTATGAGAGAGGAAAGTATTTAATGAAGGTAAAGAAAAAAGGAAAATTTAAGTTTAGAAAGGTGAGTGAGCTATTATGAACAAAAAATATTTTCAAGAGATCTTAAGCTACTCTTTTAAAACAAAAAACAAAGTAATTCCAGAGCACTTAGTTAAGCCGCTACTCAAGGAGGAAGGAATAAACGTTCCGCGTTATGTGTTAATAGATAAGTTGTCTGATCTAGAAAAAACAAGTAGACTGCATTTTCCAGTTGCACTAAAAGTTTCTTCAAGTAAATTTATTCATAAAACAGATGTTGGTGGAGTTGTATTAAATATAAAAGATAGATCAGAACTTAAAAAGTCTGTTATAGTTTTTAAGAAAAAGTTTAAAGAAGAAAAATTAATAGTTGAAGAGATGGTAAATGGTAATGTTGAGATGATCTCCGGTTTAGTTTACGACAGTAACTTTGGAATGTGTATTATGATTGGTGTTGGTGGCATATACACCGAGATATACAAAGATACTTCAACTAGGGTGGTCCCCGTTTCTAAGGATGATATATTACAGATGATAGAAGAACTAAGAGGAAAAGATTTGTTGGAAGGCTTTAGGGGAATAAAAGTTAACAAGGATGCCTTTGTAGACTTAGTTTTAAAACTTTCAGACATAGGTAGAAAGTACAAAAATTATATCTTAGGTTTAGACTTAAATCCAATAATCTTAGACAAAGATAAAGCTACAGTTGTAGATGCAAAAATGGTACTAAAGTAAGGATAGATTAATTCAGCTTTGTTTTCAGAATTATAGCTAAAAGGTTCCTTTTAAATCATAAAAAATTTTAGCAGTAGCTTGACTCTCTCTTCAGGTTATAAGCTTTAAATAAATTTAGCTTTCCAACAAAGTAATTTGTTAATAAGGTAAAATATAGATCTTGCCTTAACAAGAGTAAGGGCTAAAATAGCTTAGTTTTTAGCTTAATATCTTGAACTATAAAAAAGTATTTAAAGAGTATCAGTATTTTAAGTTGCAACCTCATTAAGTATTAGTAAAACTTTTTAACCATTTGTTTCTAACTAAAGGTATGAGCAAGTCTTCAAGAATACCGGGTTTCTATAACTTTTCGGTAGAAGAAAGATTAAAAAAAGTGGTTGAGTTTGCAAATCTGACAAAAGAAGAAACACAACTTTTGTTTAAAGAAGGCAACATTAGCTTTGATATTGCTGATAGAATGATAGAAAACGTAATAGGAACAATGTCTTATCCTTTTGCAGTGGCTTTAAACTTCCTAATTGATGAAAAAGATTACATAGTGCCTATGGTTATCGAAGAAACATCTGTTGTAGCAGCGGCTAGCAATGCAGCGAAGATAATGAGGTCAAAGGGAGGCATTTTCACTAGTGCAACAGATCCAGTAATGATAGGGCAAATCCAGTTAACTGGTGTAAAGGATCCTTGGGCAGCTAAACTAAAAATTCTTGAACATAAACAGGAAATAATTAAATTAGCTAATGACCAAGATCCAACTTTAGTTAAATTTGGAGGAGGAGCAAAAGATCTAGAAGCTAGAGTAATTGATACTGAAGTAGGACCAATGGTAATTACGCATCTTCTAGTTGATGTTAGAGATGCCATGGGTGCTAATGCTGTAAATACAATGTCTGAGGCTGTAGCTCCATACATTGAAAAGATAACTGGAGGTAAAGTTTATCTAAGAATAATCTCAAACTTAGCCGATAGAAGAATAGTAAGAGCTAGAGCAACAATAGCCAAAGAAGAAATAGGCGGGGAAGAAGCTGTAGATGCTATAATAAAGGCTTATGCCTTCGCTGCTTCTGATCCATATCGTGCTGCTACTCACAACAAGGGGATAATGAACGGAGTTATAGCAGTAGCTTTAGCAACATGCCAAGATCATAGAGCAATAGAAGCTGGTGCGCATGCTTATGCCGCAAGGACTGGAAGGTACTTGCCATTAAGTCACTGGGAAAAAGACGAAAATGGTGACTTAGTTGGAACATTAGAAATGCCAATGGCAGTTGGACTAATAGGAGGCGCTACTAAAGTACATCCAATAGCAAAAGTTGCTGTAAAGATTCTTGGTGTGAAAACTGCTACAGAGTTAGCTAGAGTTATGGTTGCAGTTGGTTTAGCTCAAAACTTCGCAGCTTTAAGAGCTCTAGCTTTAGAAGGTATCCAGCTTGGTCATATGCGTTTGCATGCAAGAAACATAGCGATACAAGCTGGAGCAACAGGAGATTTAATAGAGAAGGTTGCAGAACAAATGGTAAAAGAAAAGAAAATAAGATTCGATAGAGCACAAGAGTTAGTTCAAGAGTTTTCAAAGAAAGAATCTTCTGAAACTTAAGAAATGTACTTGTTTTATCTAAACTTTTTCTTATTCCTATTTCAAAAATTTAGTTCGTATTTTTATTAATTAATGAAAGCTTTAAATAACTTCTAAATAAACTAGGAAACAAATGGAAAATATTGATGAAAACTCTCTAGGCGAAGAAGCTTACTATTTTTTAACTCAGTTAAATCATGAACGATTTGCTGGTTCTGAAGGAGAAAAGAAAGCGAGAGAGTTTATTACAAAAGCAATGGAAGAAGCAGGATACAAAGTAAAGTTTGAAGAGTTCGCAACAAACACCTACAAAATAATAAGGAGTGAACTTTTTGTTGTTGAGCCATGGACAGAGAAAATAGAATGCGAAGGTTTAGGTTTCAGTGGGTCTACTCCTGAAGAAGGAATAACTGCACCATTGAATTACGTGGAAACAGGTGACAGACATCTATTGTTGAAAGCTAAGAATAGCATATTTTTACTTTCAGAGTTACCGCCAAGTTTTAATGTCTTACTTGAGTTAAAGAACTATGATCCAAAAGGAATAATCGTAAGTGAAAGTGCGCCAGGAAGAAAGCCTTCTCATGTTGCTCGCTTGCCTGAAGTAAGTGAAAAATTCAGTGTACCAACAGTATTTATAAGTTTTGAAGATGCCGTAAATCTGGTGAAAAAGAAGGCAAAAAAGGTTAAGTTAGTTTTGTTGCAAGAAAAGCGTGAAGCAGTTGCTAGCAACATAATTTTTGAGAAAGAAGGTAGCATATATCCTGACGAAGTAATAGTGGTTGGTGCCCATTACGATAGCGTTTACAATGCTCCTGGAATCATAGACAATGCTGGAGGAACCGCTCTTCTAATGGAAATTGCAAAGATTATTTCTAAACTTGATACAAAGAGAACGATTAGATTTATTTTATTTTCTGGAGAGGAGCTTGGATTAAGAGGTTCTATAAACTATTGCAATAACCACAAAGAAGAACTAGAAAAAGTAAAGCTTATGATAAATTTAGACGTAAATGGTGGTGCAATTGGGGGATGCAATGCAATAGTAACTGGAAATCAGGAGCTAAAGACTTACGTTGAGACTATTTCAAAGGAACTTGGGATAAACTTGAGGGTTAATCAAGATATCATGAGTTCTGACAGCAATTTCTTTTCTTATAATAGTGTACCTTCTGTAAGCTTCTTTAGAAGAAGCGGTGCTGGATTTTTTAATCATACTCCTGATGATGACCTGAGGTTTGCAGCGCCTATTGGTTTTAGAAATGTTGAACTAGTGGTTTTTAACTTTTTATTTAGAGTGGCAAACGCAGAAGTGCTTCCGTTTTCGAGAGAAATACCAGAAGACATAAAAAAGAAAGTTCAAGACTACTTTAAAGAAAGAGGCTACAAACTTTAAATTCTCTCTTTAGTTTTCTTGAAAAGTATAAACACTACCGTTTTGACTCATATTCTTTAGTTATGGTTTGTTTAATTATTGGTAAGTCTAGAATAAAAGTTACATAATTCGAAACTACTAATTATAATTCTATTTGGCATCATGTAGTTCATATTCCCAATATTTATCTACCTTTCTTTGAATTTCTTCTATTGCTTCTTTGTTCTTCACAGGTTTAAATAGATGCTCAAACCTCCCTTGAATTTTTAAGTACTCTTCTACTGGAATTCTCTTCTTTGGAATATAGGTGTGTTTTATAGTTCCGTTTACAGCTTCCTTAAGTGCCCAAACTCCACTCTCTACAGCTAACCTCCCAACTTTTATTGTAAGAGCTGGTTCGTAGTTCCATCCAGGCGGACATCCAGAAAGACAATGGAAAAGCTTCGGGCCTTTTATTTCTTTTGCTCTTTCTACTTTGTCTAAGAAGTCGACAGGATAAGAAGGCGATACAGTTGCTACGTATGGTGCTCCAGCCGAAACCCAAACACTGAATAGGTCTAATGGTTCCTGTTCTGTCCCAAGTGGAGAAAGACTGGTTGGTTTTGTTGTTGAGGTTGCTGCTCCAAATGGAGTTGTTTCAGTTTTTTGTGCTCCTGTATTCATAAAAGCTTGGTTATCGTAAGCTAAATACCAAAAATCTAAATTTCTGTGTATTGCTGTGATCGTACTTTGTAATCCAATTGAACTTGCAGCTCCATCTCCTGTTACTACAAGTATGTTTAGGTCTTCATTCTTGTCTATTTTTCTCTTCTCAATTAGTATGTCTAAAGCATCTCTAATGCCTTGTGCACCTGCAGGTGCGCATGCCATTGCAGTATAGAGCCAAGAAGCTTTAAATACAGTATATGGATATACAACTGCTAAAGTAAAGCATCCTGCAGCATTAACTACGACTGTTCTTTCTCCAAGTAATTTAAGTATAAGTCTTGCTGCGAGTATTGCTCCACATCCTTGACAAAAGATACCGCCAGGTGCTACATATTCTTGAATTGGTATATCGAAAATTGTTTTAATCTTTTTTTCAAGCTTCATTTTTCTCGCCTCCATGAGCAATATCAATTAGCGTTTTACTTGTTTTCTTATCTTCTTCTGTAAACAGCAAAATTGGTACTCTTAGTGTGGTTCTTTCTTCATAAACTTTCCTTGTGTAATTTATAGCAAATTCAAACTCAGTTTCACTAATATTTTTTCCTCCTAGACCACCTATAAAGGAAGTTATCACTTTAGGTTTCTCTTCATAGTTATAAAGTTCACTAGAAACTTCTGAATAAATCACACCTCCTTTCCCAGGTGAAATGTTTTGGTCTATGATCGCTAGTCCTTTTAAGCCTCTTGTTTGTTTCATTAATTCTTTCGTTGGAAATGGTCTGAAGAGCCTTAGCTTTATCAGACCAACATTTATTTTCTTTTCTCTCATTTTTATAACTGCTTTTTTCCCTTTTGTAGAAAAGCTATTTGTCATAAGTAATGCGTACTCCGCATCGTCCATCATATAGGTTTCAACCTCATCAATAGGTCTCCCAAATTTTTTATTGAATTCTTCTTTTACTTCCTTATAAACATCTAGAGCATTCTCCATAGCTCTATGTACTTGGTATCTAAAGTATGAGTAAAGAGAACTGTTTAAAACTGGTGTTCCTTGCGCAAGAGGTTTGCTTGCTTTAAAGAATGTATGTGTAGGCTTATACTCCGGTAAGAACTTTCTTACGTCTTCTAATTTTGGAACATCAACGATTTCTCTAGTAAACGATAAATAAAATCCATCAAAATTAACAATAGTTGGAAGCATTACTCTCTTGTCTTCTGAAATTTTGTAAGCAACAAGTATTGAGTCTAAGATCTCTTGCGCAGTTTCACAATGTATCTGTAAGAACCCGCTATCTCTAGCGCTCAGTATGTCGTTGTGATCAGGTTCTAAAGTTATTGGAGCCGATAATCCTCTAGAAACATTTACCATAACAACTGGAACTCTCCACCCAGATAAGTTGTAAAGCATTTCAAAAGCATAAAGTAGCCCTTGACTTGAAGTCGCGGTAAAAACTCTGGCTCCTGTAGCTGATGCAGAACCAGCAGCAGTTAACATAGAATGCTCAGAATCCATAGTTCTAAAAACAGCCTTCATTTCTCCTTCTCTTATCCATTTTGATAAAGTTTCAATTATTTCAGTTTGGGGTGTAATTGGAAAGTTTGGAATGTAATCAACTTCTGCTAACCTTGCTCCCCATGCAGCTGCTTCATTTCCAGTCATTAGTTTTTTCATCTTACTCACCTTCTCTAACTATTTCAATAGCCTTTAGTGGGCATTCTTGAACACAAATTAAGCAGCCTTTACAATTCTCATAATCAATTACTGGAAAGTTGTTTTCCCATTTTATTGCACTTTCTGGGCAATAAACATAACATAACCTACAACTTTTACATTTTTGATATTTTATAATTGGTTTAAATACTCTCCATGTTCCTGTTTTCTTAAGGTAGCTGTTTGCAACAAATGAGATAACTGGAGTACTGATTTCTGGATCGTTGTATTCCACTTCTACAACTTTAACTTCAGGCTCTAAGCTTTCTGTTTGCTCTATTTTCACTTCTTGCACTTTGTTGTAGCCAATGGTAGCTGCAAGAATATTTTTTCTTATCATTTCTTCGTTAGCTCCAATTTGTTCTAACTCTTCTTTTACTGCTTCTTCTAGGTACTTTTGTTCTATTCCAACTAATTTTGCTGCAACTCCTGCAATTAAGGTACTAAGTATTGGTCTTCCAAGTACTTCTAACGCTATTTTAGTTAAGTCTTCTACAATTACTTTTGCTCCAATTTTTTCCTTAAAGTAATCCTCGTTTTTATTAGAGTTTATGAACACTATACTTTCTTTACTCATTCCTTTTGTTGGATCTGTTTGTTTATCTAACAGTAATGTCTCGTCTGAAATCAACAAAATATTTGGATCAAAGATATATCCTCTTTCTAATATTGGTTCTTTGCTTATAATTGTAAATGCTACAACTGGAGCCCCCCTTCTTTCAGCACCATATATCGGAAAATCTTGCACAAAAAAGCCAGATAAGAAAGCAGCTGTTCCTAATATCCTTGAAGATGTTTTCATTCCTTGACCTCCTCTTCCATGAAATCTTACTTTTATCATTGTTCATGATTAGAAAAACATTTTTACGTTATAAACTTTTTCTTTCAAGTAAGTTGCAAACTACTTAAAAATTGGTCTAGGTTGAAAAACTTAAATACCTTTATTATAAAGATTTCTTGTTCTTTTAGTGTAAAGCAAGTTAAACTTCTTGTAAAATATTATTGTACAACTATAAGAAGAAAAGCTATTTCAGTTTTAGAATTAAGACTTCCAGAGCAACCCCAATATACTACCAATTATGGATAAAATTGAGCCTACAAAGAATCCCCATAACGTTGGGTATGCTAGTAAAGAAGTAACTAGTACTATAGTTGAACCTATTCTTACTTTGTTTATGTCAGAAGAATAAATTAGAATAACTCCAACTAGCTCTAATCCAAGTACAATAGTCGCAACAAAAACCCAAATCAATGGATACATAGGGAGACCAATAAGGCTTACAATTCTTCTGTGTACCATAATGAATATGGAACTCCTAAAAATTCTAAAAGCAAAAATTAAGGATTGAACTATAAACCCTGCTAAAACCAATGCAAATGCAAGCATTGGCTTTTCTTCAGCTTTTTTAGTTTGGCTTTCTACAACTTTTTCATTACTCATAGTTCTTACAATTTTTATGGAACTATATTAACATAACGTACGATTCGTTCATTTCTTTAAGAAATAAAGATTTATTTAGTTACCGTTTTATAACTTTGCTTCATGCTGGTTGTGTCGATTTCTCATCGTAACGATTTTGACGGGGTAGCATCGGCTTCATTGGTAGTTAGGTATGCTTCTGTTATAAATAATTTTCCTTCTATTGTTTCACTAAAGGACTATGGAGATAAAGAAAAAGTAGTTGAAGATAAGTTGTTAAGTCTTACTAATGCTTATTTTGTAATTTCTGACTTATCTACAAACGTTAAAGAGATAGATGAAATAATTGAAAGAATTAGAAAGCTAAAAGCTACTCAAAACAAAATAATATGGGCTGATCATCATCAAACCACTGAAGAAATAAAGGATAAGTTAAGCAATGTTGTTGATGCTCTTTATATTCGAGAAAGTGAAATAACTGCTACAGAAATAATTTTTGATGTACTTTATAAACAAAATGGAATTAAAGACGAATATGCAAATAGGTTAGCAAATCTATCTCATCAAACAGATATGTGGAAATTTGAAGAATCTGTAAGCTGGGATTTAGTGGAGCTTGTTTCTTACCTTAACTATCTTGATTACGATAGTTCCTTAAGACCTTGGTTAAATGGGTTTGTGCTTTATTTAGCTGGAAAAACCAAGAACATTAACTTGAATAATCCTCTTAATGAAGAATACAAAAGAATGTTAGAAGTTTTCAGAAAAAAGAAAGAAGAATCTCTTCAAGTAGTAGAAACTTCTTTGTATCAATTTGAGGTGAACAGTATAAAGTTTGTGGTTGCATGGAGCCCTAGAATATTGTATAGCTCTATTGCTGTGGATTATATTATGAAAAAAGTAGATGCTGACGTCTTTATTGTAGTTAAGGAAGATGGTAATGCAAGTGTAAGAAGAAAGAATGAAAAGATTAACTGCGCAGAAGTAGCCAAAATTTTTGGTGGTGGTGGGCATGTTTACGCAAGTGGTATGTCTGTTAGTAAAGAAAAAGTTCCTATAAGCAAGTATCTAAACTATGCTAAATCTATAGAACTCAAGATAAGAGAAAAAATAAATGAAGTTAACATTTTTCTCTAACCTTGTTTAAGATAATATTTCTATGTGAGGTTGAGTGATCAAAAAATGGAAAGTACTACGCAATCATCAAAAGAGTTAGTAAGTCCTTTTTCAGTACTTGATTTAATTTATGGTGCTATCATGATCAGATTAGAACGGACAATAAAGAAATTAAAAAAAGAACCAGACATAGTTTTCCTTTCAGATAACTTAGCTATAGGTGGGTATACTAAGTATAGTCTCTTAGTAGGAAAAGTGGATTGTATTCTTGACCTTAGACAAGAAGCTCCATCTTTAGAAAATTTTTCGAAAGAACTTGGATTTGATTATCTAAAGTTAGGTATAAAGGACGGTGGTGCCCCAACATTAGAACAGGTTAAGCTTGCAATTCGTTGGATTAAAGGTAAATTAAGAAATGGTAAAAAAGTGCTAATTCACTGTAACCTAGGAAGAGGACGAGCTCCATTGATCGCTTGCATTTTTCTTTGCAGTGAAGGATTCCCGTTAAAAAATTGCTTAAACTTAATTAGAGCAAAAAGAAAGTATGTTTACTTTAATAGCAAACAACTAAAGATACTAAAGGAGTTAGGCTCTTTAGGAGAAACTATAGCTTAATTAAAAAATAGTTTCTTTAATGTAGTAAGTTTAAGAATTTTTATTTTGAATATCTTCAGTATACTCTACATCCTTTATTCTGTATAGTTTCTCGCTCTTTTTTCTATCAATAGATTCAACTATGCCTAAACTCATCAACTCCGCAAGTTTCACAGAAACTGTTTTTCTAGAAGCTCTGCCTCTCATTTCTTTAAGTATTTTAGTTAGTTGAGATATATTTAGAGGGCCTTCTGTCATTAAAATTTCAGCTATATCTTTAGCTAATTCTCCAGCCTTCAAACTTCTCGAGAGTAATACTATTTTTCTTGAAGAGTTATATGTTAGTGAACTCATTGTTAGAACATTCCTTATAACAGCCAGCTCTTTTAACAGCAATGCATTTGTTTCTTTCTCTTTTCTAAGTTCGTTTTCCAGCCAACTTATCTTCCTAATAAGCTCATTTATCTTGTCTTCTAAAGAAGTGTCTTCCATTGAAGAAAGATTCACCCATTGGTATTTTTATCTCTGGTAATATTGATTCAACAATCTCTCTAGATAAATGTTCTGATAGACCTTGATCGTTTAGCTTTCTCAGTAACTTTTTCCTAATTCTATTATTCTTGTACTTTGCATAATAAAAATTTAAAATAAACCATAAAAGAGAGGGCATCAAACTAATTAAAGTAAAGAGTATTTCTAGACCAAGAAAAAATTTTTGTGATATTCTTCTCATTTTTAAGAGTTGTTAGGTTAACTTTCCTTTTTTGAACTCTCTTCTGTCTTTTGTTTTTGTACTTGAGTTAGTAAGTTCCTGAAAACCTCACTTGGGCTAAGAAACTGACTCTTTACAAGCTCTGCAGCGTCACTTTCTTTCATGCCTGCTGCAATAAGCTCTTTGTAGAAAGCTGCTATTGCCTTAGCTTTCTCCCGAGCCTGCTCTTCAGTCATAGTTACAGTCATAAGTTCCTTGAGAGGCCCCACAAGATCCTTTAGAAGACCAGGCACTTCTTCTCTTACAGTTCTTAATACTGCCTTAAGTTCTTCTATATCCTTAATTTCTTCAATCTTTATTTCCTTATGTTTTTCTTCGTTTTCCATCTTTGTTCAAAGAATTTTACTTTAGGCATACTTATAAAACTTGTGCGAATTTTTGCACAATTTTTAGCGCAGTTTTCCTTCAACATTTCTGATCGTTAGACCTATATTTCTAAGAAAAATAATCTCTTAGAGCGTAAAAAAGTTTAAAAAGCTAAACAAGAGTTGTGACTCACATATGTCTTCTAAGACAAATAAAAAGTTCTTTTGGTTGCTCATAGCTGTAACCATAATCTTGGTTACATTGTTTTACTATAAACAATCAATAGTGGAACTCATCCCAAGCTTGCCTATTTCATTTCAAGTAGACAAGAACCTCATCTACCAAATTATACTATCTTCAGCAATATTTTATGTGGTTTATTTAGCTATTTCTCACTTTATTTCTTCTGCGATAACAAAGTCTGGAGGCAAGCCTGGAGACATTAAGATGTTATTAGGCTTGTGGCGCTCAATAGTAATTTTTGCGTATGCTATTACAATAACGAACATTCTTTTTGGAGGTATCACTTTTGTAGCAGCACTAGGCGCCTTTAGTGGTTTGTTCTTGGGCTGGTCTTTGCAGCAACCGGTTACTGGTTTAGCAGCATGGTTCCTGATAACACTAAGAAGGCCCTTCAGAGTGGGTGATAGGATTTTCCTTCCAGCTTGGGGTATCATCGGAGATGTAGTAGATGTAGGAATGATGTATACTGTTTTAAATCAAGTTGGTGGAACAGTCGGTAGCGAAGAACCATCGGGAAGATACGTATTAGTTCCTAATGCAATACTCTTTAGTAACGTTATTATAAACTACAGTGGACAAGCTAAGACAGCGCAGCCTTATATACTTGATGAAGTTGTTGTAAGAATAACTTATGATTCTGATTGGGATGAAGCAGAACGTATTCTTATAAAGGTTGCTAAAGAAGTCACAGGAGATATAATAAATGAAACAAAACAAGAACCATACATAAGATCCGACTTCTATGATTATGGAGTTTATCTAAGGTTAAGATACATGACTCTAGCTGTAGATAGACCAAGAATTGCTCATGAAATAAACAAAAGGATATTTAAAGAGTTCCAAAGTAACTCAAAAGTTGACTTTGCTATACCTTTTGTATACTCTCATAAGAAAGGTGAAAAGTTTTTCAGTAAATCTTAGGTTTAAATATAAAAAATTTTTAAATACTTTGTAATCTCCTTAAAGAGCTATGCCTACAATAATTGCTACTTGGAACTTTGGCATAAAAGCTGTAGAAACAGGTTGGAAAGTGTTATCCAACGAAGGCTCAGCTTTAGATGCTGTTGAAGCTGGAATAAGAGAAGTGGAAAACGATTTATCAATACATTCAGTTGGACTTGGTGGATATCCCAATATTGAAGGTGTAGTTGAACTTGATGCTGCAATCATGGATGGTTCAACTTTAAGTGCTGGTTCAGTTGCGGCTGTAAGAAATGTAAGACATCCAATAACTCTCGCAAGAAAAGTAATGGAAAATACTTCTCATGTCATGATTGTAGGAGAAGGTGCAACAAAGTTGGCAAAAATTTTTGGGTTATACGTTGAAGAAGTTAAACTTCAACAAGACGTCAAATTAGAATGGGAAAAGTTTAAAGAATCTCTGAGTTTATCAAGCAAACCCAATTCTCTAGAATTACTTAGTAAAGCATTATCGAAGCAAATTGTGCATGATACAATAGGTTGTGTAGCAATAGACAAATTTGGAAGAATAGCGGCTGGAACTTCAACTAGTGGACTAAAGTTTAAACTAACTGGTCGAGTTGGTGACTCTCCAATCGTAGGCTCAGGTCTTTTTGCAAATTCTTTTGGAGGTGCCACAGCTACTGGATTGGGAGAAAACATAATGATTCATAATTTATCAAGATTGGTTGTAGAGCGAATCTCAGAAGGACTTTCTGCAAGAGAAGCTGTTAAAGTTGAAATTGAAAGAATAACGAAAAATGGAAAGAGATTTAATGAGCTTGCAGTAATTGCTCTTGACAAAAATGAACTCTTTGGAGCTGCATCTACTTTCGATAAGTTTGAATTTGTAGTTATGTCTGATTCGATGAAGAGACCAACTACATTTAAATTAGAACGAAAGCATACCTTTGTTGCTTTTTAAGGCTTCTGCAATAAAACAAAGCTTTTTAAATTTAGCTATAAAATTAAAAGACTGATAAGCTAATGTCAAGTGTTCCAAAGCTTTTTGAGATTGGAAGAAAAGTTGACCCAATAATGATAAAATACTTAGTTGAAGGCGCTTCAGAAGACTTTAAGCCAATCTTACTTCATCAAATA
The DNA here is from genome assembly GCA_017601145.1 of Candidatus Brockarchaeota archaeon. Classification (GTDB taxonomy): domain Archaea; phylum Thermoproteota; class EX4484-205; order EX4484-205; family JAAOZO01; genus JAAOZO01. Next base: position 11,205 of record JAFNIV010000017.1, on the reverse strand, counting down.
GAGGCTGGCGGAAAAAGAATTCGACCTGCAATAGTTTTGTTATCCTGTGAAGCTTCTGGAGGAAATCCCGAGTGGGCAATCTGGATTGCTGCTGCCCTTGAACTGATTCATAACTATACTTTACTTTATGACGACATCATAGATAGAGGAGAACTAAGAAGAGGGAAAAAGACAACAAGAGCTGTTTATGGTGATGCTATGGCATTGCTTGCTGGATTACATTATAGAGAAGCAATAAATAAGCTGGTGAACAGGTCTCCTGCTTCATATAAGTTGCATGAACTAGTAAGTCAGGCAATAATAGAGTTAACAGAAGGAGAGCGATTAGATGTCTTATTCGAACAAACTGGAAGGACTGAAAGATATATAACTGAAAAAAGAATCACAACCCCCTCTTGGGAATTGTACTTGAACCTAGTTCAGAAAAAAACAGCTTCACTACTTGTGGCAAGTGCGAGAGCCGGAGCAATAGTAGCTGATGCTTCTCAAGAAATCGAGGAAAGTCTTTCAAAGTACGGATTAAATTTAGGTATAGCTTTTCAAGTTATCGATGATTACTTAGACTTGTTTGGGAAAGAAGAAAAATTTGGAAAAGAAATAGGAAAAGATATAAAGGAGCATAAACTAAGCAATGCTCTTATTTTGCTAGCATTGGAAGAACTTGAAGATATAGATAAAAATAAACTTTTGTCTATATTAAGAAAAGAAAGTTCTGTTGATGAAATTAGTGAAGGTATTGAACTAATTAAAAGTACGAGAGCAAGAGAACGGGCGATGAATTTTGCAGAAGAAAGAGTTAAAATGGCTAAGACTGTTATAAACTTATTACCTAATTCTAGTGCGAAGACTTTGTTATGCGAACTAGCTGATAGCGTTGTAAAAAGAGAGGTGTAATTTTTATGGATAAAAAACTTTTAGCCTTTACTTTATCGTTTATGATACTCTTATTCTTAGGACTATTGTTTCCATTTTTATATCAAAAAAGAGACTGGTGGTCTGAGATTTCAAAGAATAAAGTAGTTCCAACTATAAAGGGTGTCTTCATTTATTACTATTGGCAAGGTACTCGTTTCTCTTCTCCTTCTAGTATAGACAATTACATAGAACAACTTTCTAAGTTTGGTTTTAACTTAGTAGTACCTCAAGGTTTAGATAGTGGAGTCTCTTACTATAACAGCAGTCTTAATCCTACTAAGTTTGGAGATTTTGATTTGCTAAAAGAAGTTATATTAAGTTCTCATAAAAGAAATATTAAGGTTTGGCCATGGGTTATGCCTTTTACTGCTTCTTATGCTTTTATTTCCAAGAATCCTAGTTTTGCTGCTATAAAGGCTGATGGATCAGTAAACTATGGTTTACTTGATATAGCCAACCAAAAGGTTCAAGACTTCGTGTACAATGAACTAATAGAAATAGTCAAAGATTATGATGTTGACGGAATAAACATAGATATAGAATACAGTGGTTCATATTCTCAACTAGATAAATTTCTTTTTGAAAAAGAATTTAACATTTCTTCAATCAATTGGCCTTCAGATGTTCTGGAGAATGGAAAGTACAGAAAAGAGTATACAAAATGGGTGTCTAGTATAATAACAAATTTTTTAGAAAGATTAACAGCGAATATAAGAAGATTAAAACCAGGAATTATAATTTCTTATGATGTGGTCTATGATCCAGAACTAGCTATGAGTTGGTACTTTACTGATTGGAGAACGTGGATCAAAGATGGTTTAGTAGATGTGATTTCACCAATGATTTATCATAGAGATTCTGGAGAACCAGTCTCATGGGTTAAAGATGCAAGCAAAGTTACAAGCTCCTACCTTCCTACTAACGTAACTCTTATTCCTTGCATTGGTGGTTCTTATAGTAATACAATTTCCATGCCTGCCAGTGAGTGGCTTGAATCGGTTAAGTATGCTATGGAAGGTGGTTCTAATGGTGTACTTGTGTTTGCAGATGTCTGTGTTTCTAAAGATGTTTGGCAGTTTTTTGAAAAGTATTTTTATGATCCTTAAGTGAGGGTAACTTTTATTAATGAGCCTCACCAACAAAAACTTCTGTGGCCTTAAGCTTAAAAATGAGAATAAAAAATGCTTAAGAACATAAAGACAATTTCACTTGATTTCTCAGGAACGCTGGTAACTGAAGATTATCTTGAATATTTTTGGAAAGAAGTAATACCGAGAGCATATTCGCTCAAAGAAGGAATGAGTTTAAAAGAAGCAAAGATGAAAGTTTTTGAAGAATATGAAAAAGTGAGTAAAACCGACATAAATTGGTATTTACCAGATTATTGGCTTAAGAAACTAGGAATAAACACTAACCTTAAAGAATTGGTGGAGCAGTCCTTGGTTGCTCTAAAGTTTTATGATGATGCCTTGAATTTTATTGAAAAAGTTAAGAGCAAATTTACTTTAGTTATTGCTTCGAATGTTTCATCTTCGCTCATACTTCCCACTTTCCGTGTTCTTAAAGTTAAGTTCTACAAGGTGTACTCTTCTACCGATATGCTCATTGTTGGGAAACCCCCATCTTTCTATGGCTTTTTGCTTGAAGACCTAAAGATACTTCCTTCTCAAATAATTCATATAGGTGATGATAAATTAAACGATTTGGAAAACCCAATGAAAGTTGGAATAAAAAGTTATTTGATCGATAGAAAAGGGGGTATCGACTTTTATTCTTTATTAAAACTTTTTGTATAAACTTTTTAATTCTTTCTTTGGCTTTAAGCTTATGAGTCAAGAAGATGTTCTTGAAAGACTTGTAGTTTCAATTTTTCATGACTTATTAAAGAAATATTTAGACGAAAGAGAAAGAGTTAGGGAAATTTGGAAAGCAAAAGGGAAGGAAGTTGTATTTGTTCATGAACTCTGTGAATGTGCTTACAAAAGAAAGCTTAGGTTAATTTTCCCAGAGATTGAAAAAGCTTCGTTCTTCAATCCTCGTTTCTTAGTCGGACATTTCATTGAACTAGCTGTTAAGATTTTACTTAATGATCAAAAAGATCATCTTGTATCTAAAGAACTGTTTGTAAATGGAAAGCAGTTACTAGTTTGTGGACATATTGATGCTATATTTAATGAACTGCCAGTGGAAATAAAGTATCAAACAGATCTTCAAGGAATTCCGCATGAGCACCACATACTACAACTAAAACTTTATTCTTGGCTTTCGAATTCTTCTTTTGGTTTGCTGGTTTATATTAGTCCAGAAGGGGTAAAAATTTTTAAAATTGAGAACGACCTAAACGATGAAAAAGTTATTGAACTATTCAGAAAAGAAAGTTCTCCAATGTGGGTAGAATGGGAGTGTAACTACTGCGTATTTGAACGTTTCTGTGAAAAAAGCTCTGTATCCTCAAAGGGCTATAGAATAAATTAAATAACCCTTTTTTAGTAATTAGACTTAAATGAACAAGAAAAGCAATAATAGAATATACTTACCTAAAACATTAGGTGAAGAAGAAAGAGTAGCAAAGAGAAAACTATTAAGTAAAGAGGTGAAGAGTATAGATTTAACTTCGGTAAAAAGTATTGAAGACTTAGTTGAATCATTCAAGTACATGTCTATTCAAGCTAGAAATATAGGCAAATGCGCAGAAGTTTTTGAGAATATGCTCACAGACAAAGATAGACCAACTGTGTTTTTGGGGTTAGCAGGTCCTCTTATCGCGGGAGGTTTAAGAAAAGTTATAAGAGATATGATCGAGTATAACTTAGTAGACGTTGTAGTTTCAACGGGTGCAATTCTATACCAAGATATTTATCAAGCTAGAGGCTATAAGCATTACGTTGGTTCTCCAAATGCAGATGATGCCAAATTAAGAGACTTACTAATCGATAGGATCTATGATACTTACGTCGATGAAGAAAAGTTCATAGAAACTGATACTTGGATCGGAAAATTTGCTGATTTATTAGAACCAAGAGGTTATTCAAGTAGAGAATTCCTTTACCTTCTAGGTAAAAAGCTAAACGATGAAAACTCGATTCTTTATACTGCTTCAAAAAGGGAAATCCCAGTTTTTTCTCCAGCAATAAACGATAGTAGCATAGGAATAGGCTTAACAGCGCATTACCATTGGGCAAAAATAAATGGAAAAGAAAGAGTATTTATAGACTCTATAAGGGATAACTATGAACTAACTCAAATAGTTGTAAAATCGAAAAAAACTGCCGCAATTTACGTAGCTGGAGGCGTTCCAAAGAACTTCATAAACGATTCTGTAGTTATGAGTTATATTTTCTCCGTCGATACTGGTGGGCATTCTTATGCTTTTCAGTTAACTACCGATGTTCCACATTGGGGTGGACTAAGTGGAAGCACGCTTGAAGAGGCTACCTCTTGGGGCAAAATAAGTAAAAAAGCTACTAGGGCAACAGCTTACGTTGAACCAACTGTCTCTCTCCCAATTGTTGTTGGTTATGTGTTGCAGAAAAACTTAGGTCTAAAAAGGAACAGAATTAAATTTTCTTGGGATGGTGACGTTCTAGTTTCTATTTCTTATTCTTAGCTAGACTTTAATATGCAAGATTTAAAATCGATAAGAAAGTAAGGACTTTATCTCATACCTCGCAAGAAGACCCCACGCTTACGCATGGGGATGAATTGCGTTAAACTTAAATACTCCTAATGCTTAAGTGTTTTTGACGCTTCGGCGTTGAGAGGTCTTGGAGCTATATGCTCCTTGACGGGGTGCGACTGGAGTGAACCAGTCACTCTGTGACTGCGCCCATAAGCCTCCGCTCCGCTTCAATGCGGAGTAAGCTCGTGGAGTGTTGGTCGGTGACCGTGAAAGCTCCATGAGTAAGTAAAGGAGGCAACCTCGCAAGCTTCCATGAAACACCGCTCTCGTGAGAGACGGGTTGAACGAAACTTGGAAGCCCCATCCGTAAGGGTGGGGAGGAAGTCACTCTAAGGAGTCTTAAAAAGTTTATATTTCCTTTCTTATCTTTATCAAGTTGCAATGGTTCAAGATGAGAAGCTTAAGTTTGGAATTTATCTCCCAACTTTTAGTAAAACTCTAGATGCGCGAGAACTTTATGAATACAACTTAAAGGTAACAAAACTAGTTGAAGATGTAGGAATGGATTCAGTCTGGGCTGTTGATCATTTACATGCTTTTGATAGTGTTGAAAAAGTTGAGAAGTCTCTAAACATTCTTGAATCAACTACTACTCTTTCAGCTTTAGCTGCTCAAACTAAAAAGATTTACATAGGTACAAGTGTTCTAAGTGCACCTTTTAGAAATCCTGCACTGTTAGCAAAGGTTACTGCAACTATAGACATAATCTCAAATGGAAGACTAATTCTTGGAATTGGTGCAGGATGGAGGAAAGATGAGTTTGAAGGTTATGGCTTTAAATGGGAAGATACAGCGACTAGATTAAGAAGAACTGCTGAAGCTATAGAAGTAATAAAGAAATTCTGGACATTACCAGTTGTTAATCACAAGGGTGAATTTTATTCGATGAAAGGAGGTCAGTTATGGCCAAAACCAATTCAAAAACCAAGGCCAAAGATATGGTTCGGAGGCGTTGGTTACAAAGCAATAGAACTATCGAAACACTCCGATGGATGGCTTGCTCCTCCACTTAATGTGGAAGACTTAAAAGAGAGATTAGAAAAGTTTGAAGAGTGGGGAATTAAATTAGAAAGTTTTGATGTTGGTTATGAGCTTTTCACTTCTATTAGCTTATCTAGAGAAGAAGCTTATATGCAAGGTAAAGCTGTTCTTGAAAAATGGTTTGGTGATCCAATAGACAAAATTGTATCCTATAATACTGAAGTTCAATTACCACATGGAATGAAAGTAAGATACGGGGCTGTCGTGGGCAATGTTGAAGATTGCATAGAGGGAGTCATAAAGTTTGTTAAAGCAGGCGTTCATCATTTTGTTCTCCATTTTATGCCATTAGAAAATTCTCATGAAGGAATAAAAATATACAGTGAAAAGGTAATTCCAGTTATAAAAGAGCAAATAACATAATCTTTTATTGTTTTTCTATTTTTATTAAGCATTTAAGGTTTTAAGACTATTTTTATTGCATTGTATTTTTCTTTTTCCAATAAGATATTAAAAGCTTCTTTATACTCATCTAACTTCATAACATGCGTTATAAAGGGCTTTACCTTTACTATGTTATTAGCAAGCAAATCTACAGCAACAGGATAGTCTTCATATTGGTTGTTTGCTGAGCTGGTAATCATTCTTTCTCCACTAATATCTGTTAAGCTAAGTTCAATTCTTTCTGTTGTAACAGCAAGCATAACTAGCCTTCCTGCTCTTGCTAAGGATGCTATTCCTTCTTTTATGGTTTCGCTCTTTCCAACAGTATCAAATACAACATTAACTCCTAATCCTCTAGTAATCTTTAGTACTTCTTCGATAACTCTTTGATGTTTTGCATTAATGATATAATCTGCTCCTAATTCCTCAGCTAGTTTTAAAGGAAGGTCCCATGTGTCAACTGCTATAATACTCACAGCTCCTCTAGCCTTTGCAACTTGAAGAAGCATTAGTCCAATTGCGCTTGTTCCTATTACTAGTACACTATCTCCTGGTTTAACATTAGCTACCTTATTTGCATGCACGGCTACGGCAAGACCATCTAATTGTGTTGCCTCTTCGTAGCTTATGTTTTCAGGAATTATGTGTGCTTTATCTGACCATATTTGCATATAGTCTGCATAACCACCAGGAGGGTACTCAATGTTGCCCCACCTCCCATCGTGTCCAATGTGTAATGTTTTTTCGCATAAGTTTGGTAAGTTTCTTCTGCAGTAGTAGCATTCTTCGCATCCTTTAAATGCTATTATTCCAACTCTTTCTCCAATTCTATTCTTACTTATCCACTCTCCTACTTCAACGATTTCTCCTGAGACCTCATGCCCCAATATGAAACTCTTAGTCTCTTTAATGTCTTTTCCTAAAGTATGCAAAGCCCAAGGATTCTCTCCTAAGAAATACCTAATATCACTTCCACATATCCCTACTGCTTTAACTTTTATTAATACTTCATCTTCCTTTGGACTTGGTTTTGGGATTTCTATCATTTGAATTTCTTTTGGACCTTTTAATATGACTGCTCTCATAATCTTAAGTTATAGACGTCTTAAGGATTTAAAACTTATTATAATTCTTTTAGTAAATGTAAAAGGTTATAAGTTGCTTTATTTGATTAAAAAGGGTATGAAGAAAAATAAGTTAAATGCTTTACTTGAAAGGATGAAAAAAGTTAGTGTTGATGCAATTGTTATAAGGAATGCAGAAAACATACTCTTTGCAACTGGATATTGGCCAGTAATTGGATGGTCGTTACTCGTAGTTAAAAGTGACGGAAGTTCAAGATTGTTGGTTCCAGATAGTGAAATTAAGTTCATAACTGGTAAAGAGGCAGATGAAATTGAATGGCTAAATAGAGAAAGCTTAAGTGAAGTTTTTAATCCTTACAAGAAAATTAAGTCGTTCTTAGAGAATTCAAAAATAAGAGAAAACTCTAGAATTGGTTGTGAGTTATCTTTTGAAACTATAGCATCTCTTCATTCTGGAGGTGAAGTTTCTTTTGCAAATTTTCCAACATTTGAGTTACTAAGGAAATTAACAAATGGAACATTAGTTGATTTTTCAAGTGAGCTTCAAGAACTAAGAGAGGTTAAAGATGAAGAAGAGATTGAAAAAATAAAAGTGGCTTGCGAGATAGCTGCATTTGGCTTAGAAGCTGGTTTCTCTTCACTAAGAGAAGGCGTATCAGAAGCTGAATTAGCTTCAACTATAGAATCAGAAATTTACTCAAAAGGAATAGGATATAAGGGAGTTAAAAGAGTTAGAGGGTTTGCTTTTGTTATGTCTGGAGTTAATGGTTCGGAGGCATACTTGCCTTTTGATATTTCTTCAGATAAAAAGATAAAAAAAGGTGAATCAATTTTAATAGAACTCAATACTTACGCTGATGGATTTTGGTCAGATATAACTAGAACGTGGTTCTTAGGAGAACCAGAAGAAAGATTAAAAAGTATATATAATGCTATCTACGAAGCAACTGAAAAAGCAGTACTTGAAGCTAAAGCTGGTTCAAAAGCAAGTGAAGTTGACTCCATAGCAAGAAATTTTTTAGCTTCAAAAGGAATAACAAGTGAGTTCAATCATAGACTTGGACATGGTGTCGGATTTAGACTCCATGAACCTCCAAACTTGCATCCTTTCTCTAATGATATAATAAAAGCAAATTCAACTTTTACTATAGAACCTGGAGCCTATGGTCCTAATTTTGGAATAAGAATAGAAGACGTAGTTTTAGCGACTAAGGATAAAGGCATTAAGCTTGGGAATGTTCCATTAGAGTTTTAAAAAGGTTTTTATTTCTCTTCTGGATTAGTCAGTTCATGAAGAAAGTTAAGATAAAGGAAAAAGAGCTAGTAGAACTAGAAGAATATTCTCCATCTGAACCCTCTGATCATGAAGTTAGGCTTAAAGTAGCCTATTGTGGAATATGTGGAAGCGATGTTCACGCTTATTTTAATGAGCATCCATTTATTTCTTTGCCAATTGTACCTGGACACGAATGCTCTGCAACTGTTGAAAAGCTTGGGGGCAAAGTTTCTGGTCTTAAAGTTGGTCAAAAAGTCACATTCATCCCTCAACTAACTTGCGGTAAGTGCTACAACTGCAGAAATGGAAGGTACAACATTTGTGAAAATCTAAAAGTTATTGGAGCCCAAGTTGATGGTGCAATGACTGAATTGTTCAACGTAGACTCAAAATTGGTAGTTCCTTTGCCAGATGATTTTGATCTAATGGATGCAGCTTTAATTGAACCTTTAGCAGTAGCTATTCATGCTGTAAAAGTAACAGGCAGCTTATTTGGAGAGAATGTTTTAATTTTAGGTGCAGGAACAATTGGGCTTTTGTTAGCTCAAGTTTCAAAGTTTGTTGGTGCTTCAAGTGTAATGATAACTGATGTCTTTAACTCTAGGCTAAAGTTAGCAAAGCAGCTTGGAGCTGACTTTGCAATAAACTCAAGAGAATTTAACTTAACTAAAAACTACTTACGTGAAACATTTGGAGAAAGAGAAGCTGGAGTCATATTTGAAGCCGTTGGTATAGAGGCTACGATTAAACAGGCAGTAGAGCTTGTAAGAAAGGGTGGTCGAATAACTGTTGTTGGAGTTTTTGGAAAAGAGACAAAAGTTAACGCGGGTTTAATTCAAGATAGAGAGATAAACATAAGAGGTTCGCTCATGTACTTAAAAGAAGACTTTGAAGATGCAGTTGAACTAATAAGAAAAGGGAAAGTACATGTTAAGCCATTTATAACACACATATTTGAGCTTAAAGATGCAAGTAAAGCCTTTGAGACAGCAGCAAAAGAAAAAGAAAAAGCACTAAAAGTTCTTATCAAAATAAGCTAAGTTTAAATAAAGCTTTTTTAGACTTAAAGCGTATCGACTTTTTCTCTGTAAGATGCCCATGATTTATCTGGCATCAAAGCCTGAGCATACTTCGTTCTCACTTCTATTCCTCTAATTCTAGCAAGCGAAGTATAGTAGTCTATGTAGTTAAAACCCCAAAATTTTCCCGAGGCAAATTCATGAACTTCCATAGCTTTTCTGTATTCTTCGAAAACTTCGCTAATATCAACATACACTTCTGGAATAAAGTTAATTGGATCTTCCCAATTCTCAGCGAAGTAAAGTTTACCTACGGAGTAAGTCTCTCCTCCTATTGGTAAGTCTCTCATCGCAGCAAGGAATATGGCATCCTTTACAATCCTTGAAGTGTTTTCATGGTCTTTATGGTAACTTCCTACCCAGTGTGTTATTACTACGCTTGGTCTTATCTTCCTAATTTCTTCTGCAAGTTTAAATCTTGCTTCTTCATTGTTTGGGATTAAAGCATCTTCATAAGGCATAAAGATAACTTTTGCTTTCATTATTTTTGCGCTTTCTAAAGCTTCTCTTTCTTTTTGCTTTGCATACTCTTCTGGTGATAAACTAGGATGACCTCTTTCTCCTTTGCTCATATGAATTATGAAAATTTCATCTTCTATTTTTGAATGTTTTATTATTATTCCGCCTGCCATAAGTTCAGCATCTCCCACATGTGCTCCAACAACGAGAATTCTTTTCATTATCCTCACCCAGCTATTTTTCTCATAACTGCAAACCTTCTGCTTACCTGCATCCCAAATCTGGAGTAAAGGTGGCTTGCTTCCTCATCAGTCCAAACAACAAAGGTATGATGTATGTTTCTTTGTCTCATTTTTTGCATTATCTTGTAAAAAAGTACAGTTCCTATTCCTTTTCCTCTAAATTCTTCCTTTACTCCAAAAGGCCCAAAATGTTCCCCAGGTTTGTACCAATCGTAGCCCTCTCCGTTGTAATGTTGGCAATAGCCAATTACTTCTTTATCTTTTACTGCTATCATAATTTGATCTTTTTCGCATCCCCTTTGAAGCATTTCTAAAGAGTGTCTATACCAATCTGCTGAAAAGTTTTCTCTCAAAAATTTAAGAAATTTCCATATATACTTAGTTTCTAGTGGCTTCACTTCTATTCCTTCTTTTTTCAGTTTTTCTTCAATTTCTCTGACGTTCTCAGGGTGCTTTAAGGTTGGCCATATACTTCCATCCATTGCTAATGCAGTATAAACTTTTTTAAAGCCTCTTTTTTCTAGAAAAGTTATCCCTTCAGGGTAAGCATCTTCATCAACTCCAGGGAAGAAGTAGTTCGGCACATAAGTTGAGTACCATATTTCTTTAGCTCCATTGTTAATTAAGTAACTTGTTCCTTCTTCCAAGAGCTTGCTCCCTATTCCTTTTCTTCTGTGCTCGTTTTTTACGCCCATAGCTAAAATCCAGCCAACCTTTTCATTGAGCCCTTCGTAGAAGAAATTATACTTTCTTTTTATCGTTATTATGAAGCCAACGATTTCTCCTCTTACTTTAGCAAGCTTTAGGCCGTTAGCATCAAAATTTGGGTCAAGTAAGATTTTTCTTTCGAATATACTTATATCAATGGGATCTCTAAACAAAACTTCGTTCCAAAGTCCTACTATTTCCTCTTCTTCTCCTCCTTCGTAGCTGCTTATTTCATATTCGCTCATAACTATAAGGAAACCTCTCCAATATTTAAGTACAACTCTATAGTGTATTTTTCAGTTGTGTATAAACATTAACTTTATATAGCTCTATAACG